>PWRF01000141.1 GCA_003556325.1 Bacteroidales bacterium
CAGGAGTTCGGTTTTTTGATGACATCCCGGGAGTGAAACACACATACCCTTATTTCCCGGTCTTCATCGAAGAAGGACAATTCGGCATGTCACGCGACACCTTGTACGAAAAGCTAAAAGAACATAACATTTACGGAAGGCGCTATTTTTACCCCCTCATCAGCGATTTTCCCACCTATCGCGGCCTGGATTCCGCTGCCCCGGAGAAACTGCCCGTTGCACGAAGGTTGTCTGACAGCGTGATCTGTTTGCCGGTATATCCGGCGCTGGATGTTGACGCGGCAACAGACATCGCAGGCCTTATTGCCGAACAGGCAACACGTTGAAACAGGAATAGATGACGGCAAAAGTGTCTGTGATAGTTCCGGTATACAATACTGAGCCCTATTTGAGGCAGTGCCTTGACACGCTTGTGAACCAAAGCCTGAAGGACATTGAGGTCATTCTGGTAAATGATTGCAGCACAGACAACAGTGGCGTTGTTTGTGATGAGTATGCTGCAAAAGACAAGCGTGTGATTGTTATCCACAATAAAACAAACAGGGGATCATCTGAAAGCAGGAATACGGGAATTCGTCTCGCGAAGGGCGAATATTTGGGCTTTGTGGATTCAGACGACTGGGTGGATCTGGTTTTTTTTGAAAAACTATATGCTGCGGCTAAAAAAAACAATGTTGATATTGCCAAAGCAGAGCGGGTGATTGTTTTCGATAACAAAAGAACGGCCCTTAAGGATCTAAAAGAAAATAAGAGCATCAGAAAAGGTAACAAAAGAAACAATCCCGTGTTTTTGTCTTTCACAGATCAGCATACAACTGCCATATACAAAAGGGATCTGCTCATCAAAAACGGCATATACTATCCGGATATCAATATTGCCCAGGACAATGTGTTAATTTTAAAAGCGGGCTATTTTGCCCGGTCCATTGTGCTGGTTTCAAAAACCCTGTATCATTACCGCAAAAGACCCGGATCCATTTCCTCAGAAAAATCACAGGACTATTTTAACAACATCATACAGTTTTTAGAGTTAAGCCTTGAATTCATTAACACGCATGATATGGAAAAGGCGCATTATGATGCTGTTTTTCTGAGATCGTTAAAAGTGGCTTACAAAAGGTGCCATCAAATGGATATGACAAAGCTTCCGGCAAATTACCGTAAAGAATACCTCAAAAACATCGTCGGACTGCTTGGCCACTACAAATATGAACACGTGGATATTCTGGAAGCACTGCTGCTCGGCTTCCGGCTTAAGTTTATTATAAAAGGCAAAATGAGACGCATGTATTATCTGCTGAGGCTGTGGGTGCGGGAAAACAGAACAATCTGATTGTTATGGGCTTCTTCGTGTAAGAATGGCCAAAAAACACTTTCTTCAACATGAAACTTGCCATCATGCAACCATACTTTTTCCCCTACATTGGCTATTTTCAGCTGGTCAATGCGGTGGACAAGTTTGTTTTTTATGATGACGTGAACTTTATTACGCGGGGCTGGATCAACAGAAACAAGATACAGCTAAATCAAAAAGAACATTTAATAACTGTTCCTGTAGCAAATGCAAGTCAAAACAGGCTGATAAATGAAATAAGGATATACAAAAACCCCGGGAAGCTCAGAAAAACAATTAGCCATGCATACAAAAAGGCTCCGTATTATACGTCTGTTATGCCTGTTATTGATCAGATATTAGACTGCCAGACAACCCAAATTAGTGAACTGGCTGCATTTTCCGTGACAAAAACCTGCGAATACCTGGGGATCGATACCGCCTTAGAATTCAGCAGCAAAAAATATGGCAGTTCGCAGAGCCTTACCAAAGAAGATCGTTTGATAGAGATCTGCAAGCTGAATAACGCCGGCACTTACATTAATCCGGTTGGAGGAGTTGAGCTCTACGAAAAAGCTGTGTTCGCCAAACATGGTATTCATTTGCAGTTTTTAAAAACCAACCCGGTTCAATACAGGCAGTTTGGTGAAGCGTTTATACCCAACCTTTCTATCATTGATGTAATGATGTTTAATGACAAGGCTGAGCTGCAGGATCTTTTAAACAGCTTCAGCCTGGTTTAAATGAAAAAGCAGCTGCGCGGTAAAAAACTGCTTATGCTTGGAACAAGCATGGCAACCCTGGATATTATCAAATATGCCCGGTCAGAGGGGGTATATGTAATATTCGCCGATAATATTGATCCTGCATTGTCACTCGGCAAAAAGCTGGCCGACGAATATTGGAATGTAAGCACGGATGACATAGAAACCCTGGAAAAGTTGTCGCTGGAAAATAAGGTGAACGGTGTTTTTGCCGGAGTCAGTGAGTTTAATATCAGAAACGCCATGACGCTTTGCAACAGGCTGCATTTGCCTTTTTACTGCACCCCGGAACAGTGGAATGCCCTCTCTGAAAAGCATTCCTTCAAAGCGTTCTGCAGGAAGTTTGATATCCCGGTCGTGGAGGAAACTGTTTTTGACGGAGAAATAGACCGGGGGCGTCTTGAGAAGTTTCGCTATCCTGTGGTAATTAAACCGGTAGATGGATCCGGGGGCGACGGGGTAAGGGTATGTCACAACTATAATGAAGTTGTTACAGCATGGCCTGAAGCGATGAAATTTTCGAAAAGCGGAAAAATCCTGCTCGAGCCGTATGTGTCAGGACTAGAACTAACCATATTTTATGCCATTCAGAACGGGAAGGTTTTTTTAACCGGGATGAGCGACCGCTACACGCGGCACAAGCATGGCAATATTATTGCCGTACCTGTTGCCCACGTGATGCCATCGGTTTATCAGGGCAAATACCTGCAGGAGATCGACAACAAGGCAAGGGCAATGTTTGCGTCCTTAAACCTGCAAAACGGAATCATTTTTATTCAGGCGTTTGCCAACAACGGCAACATTATGTTTTACGAGATGGGCTACCGGCTCACAGGCACCCAGGAATACCATATCCTCGAACACGAATGCGGGGTTAACACCATGAAAATGATGGTACATTATGCCCTGACCGGAAAAATGGGCGACAGGGATATCTCATCCCGTGTCAATCCGGACTATTCGCAATACTATTGCCTCATAAATTTTCTTGTAAAACCGGGAACCATCGGGGAGATGACCGGCACCGAAGAGGCAGCGGCTTATCCTGAGGTCATCAATACCGTGTATGAACATCGTCCCGGAGATACTATTCCCGAGTCTGCTCCCGGCACCCTGCGGCAGATAGCGTTCCGGGTTTTTGCAAAGGCCCCGGCAATGGGTGAGCTAGGGAGGGTTATGGATAAGATACACAACACGGTAAATATTGTTTCCGACAAGGGAGAAAATATGCTGTTGCCCCCGCTCAATATAAACGAACTGCAGCATGAAGCATAGTGAAAAGCAAAAAACCATCCTGATTACCGGTGCCGGAGGGTTTCTGGGCGATGAATTAATCAGGCAGCTTTCATACAGGGAAGACATTGCCGTATATGCTCTTACATCAGCAAAAGAAAAAGTAACCACCCGGCATAAAAAAACTAAGAACCTGCTGGTCTTTAGTCTTGCAGACTGGGAAAACCAGGCAATTCCCTTACATAATGTTGA
>PWRF01000084.1 GCA_003556325.1 Bacteroidales bacterium
GACATGGATGCCCATAACTTTACCGTGGGCGTGGATTACCACATGAATGACCGTCACCGCCTGACCACCTCTTTTGGTTACAACACACGCGACATGGACCGCTTCAGTTTTACCGATTATGAAATGCTCGACAGCCAGCACGACCTGGAAGATGGCTTCTATCGTGAAACCTTCAACTACATGGATCACGGTGGCTACCAGCTCAACCTCAGTCACCAGATGACATTTGATGAAGAGTTCAGGGAATGGACTACGGATTTTACCTTCTCAAGCAGGGGCGTGGACAGAACCCAGGAAAACGAACAGGTTTTTCTTGATCACCTGGCCGGCGACCGTCCGGATCTTTTCGAGAACACCTATACCGATGGAAGCATGCAAATGTTCCGTATCCAGACGGACTATACACATCCCCTTGGCAGTGAGTCCAAGCTTGAGATTGGCGCCCAGGCCTATTTTCGCGAAAGGGATCAGGATTTTGCTTTCTTCGATTATGACCACAATACAGGGGAATGGGTCAATAATGTGGGCCTGAGCAACCACTACATTCACAGTGAGCAACGCTATTCCGCATATACGATGTATTCTACTCTGTTGGGTAACTATAGCATCCAGGGTGGCCTGCGCATGGAATATGCCGATATCCTGATAGAACAGCAAACCATGGAGGAAGATTACCCCAACGATTATTTCAGCCTCTTTCCCTCCCTGCACCTTCGCAGGAACTTTACCCAGACGCAGTCGGCGCAGCTGAGCTACAGCCGCCGGATCAGCCGTCCGCGGGGCCGGCAGTTAAACCCGTTTCCAAGCTATAATGATCCCTATGATATTTCCAGCGGTAACCCACTGCTTGATCCCGAGTACACCAACTCACTGGAATTGGGGTATACCCGCTTTGGAGAGCGTACCACGCTGAACCCCAGCGTCTTTTACCGTCATACGGAAGGAATGATCACCCGCTTCCGCACGATGGACGATGACGGGATTGCCTATACCACCTTTGAAAACCTGAACCGTGGCATATCCCTGGGTTCTGAGCTTGCACTTACCTACCGTTTCACCGATTGGTGGCGGATCAACGGCACACTCAGCTATTTTTACAGGCAGGTGGAAGGTGGCGGTGACCAGATGGAACTGCAAAACGAAAGCTATTCCTGGTCGTCACGGATGGTGAACAACTTCACCTTCCCGCGGGGGTGGTCAGCACAACTGACCGGACATTATCGTTCACCGCTTGTCATGATCCAGGGCTAGATGAAGGAAATGTATTCCGCTGATCTCGCGGTCAGGAGAAACGTGCTCAACAATAACGGCACCATTACCCTGAGGCTGAGCGACATTTTTAATACACAGCGGTTCAAAATGTACAACTACGGCGACAATTTTACGCTCGACTCCGAACGTCGCCGCACCAGCCGCATGGTGTTCGTCGGCTTCACCTTCCGTATCAATGAATACGAGCGCGACCGCCGGAGAGAACGTGACTCCATGAATGACGACGACATGGACTTCGACGATTTTGATATGTAATTCTGTATCTTGTGTTTTTGGTTGGTTTTTGTTTAACGTTAAAAGGCTGCATATGTCCCATGCAGCCTTTTTTACCATACATTATTTCTAATGCAGCATACTTCCATTGAACTTTTTTTCGCTCAGCTTGTTTACTGCGTTGTACAAATCCAATAAATGCTTAAATCAAAATATGTACATTAAACATTGTATGTTTTGATGAAGCGCCCATGACAGGATTTTCGACACACAGGGGGATGATTATTGGGACGTTTCGACGTTTCGACATTTCGACATTTCGACATTTTGACAGTTGCAACACGACCCCTAAACTTTTGACAAAAACATAAACGCTTCAACAACAGCTAGTTATCAAAAAATAAACAGATGAAACAGACAGTAACAAAGCACTTCATGGCCCTGTTTTTGGTCATGCTTTTCGTTCCCATTGGAAATGCAGTAGCCGATGACCATGAAAGCAGCCCCGGTGAAGCAGAATTTACCGTGCTGGGAAACTGCGGGATGTGCAAGGATCGCATAGAAAGGGCAGCATATAGTGTGCGCGGTGTTCGCAGTGCCGAATGGGATGAGGAAAATCAAATGATCAGCGTAAGGTATCGTCCGAACAGAACCAGCCAGGAAGAGATAGAGCGCGCCATTGCAGAAGTTGGCCACGACACGGAAAATTTCCTGGCCGATGACGAAACCTACGAAAACCTGCATCACTGCTGTATCTATCCGCGCGACCCCGAAATGCTGGAAAACAACCGCAGGTATGACGAGGAGTGAGGGTTTACCCATAAACCGATGTCATGCAGCGTTTTATTTTTCACCAAGACGCTAAGGCTCTAAGGTTCACTAAGCATTAAAGCTAAAACGCATTAAATCATGAAGTTATCGAAAACATAAAAACATGCGAAACTTCTGTTAATAATTGTATCTTTGTTATTTGGGTTACATGGTAATTATGATATTTAATCCATGAGGGTAATTGGCAAACACATCCTGGTTTACCTGCTGGCATCGATGTTTCTGGTGTCCTTTACGGGTATTCGCCTGCTGATCCATTACTGTATGGCATGCGAGACCACGGATGTGGCTTTCCTGGGTCTCAATGGAGAGAATGCGGATGCCATGCACAGGAGTCATGCCGAAGAAGGAACGTGTCAGATTCCTCTTGACGATGAGGACGGGGCAACCTGCTGTGGCACCCATGACACCCATTCGGATCATGGGTGTGGCGATTGTTGCCAGTCTGAAGTTCATTACCTGCGGGCTGAGTTTGAAATAACACCTGAGAAACATGAGCCTCGTATTGAGCCTGTTTTCATAACCCTGCTACCCCGTTTCATGGATACAGAAAGTAATGTACCTGAGATAACCGGCAAAATTACCTCCCGGCCTGCTGACGAAAGACCACCTCCCCGCCTCACAGGCCGTGATTTTATCATATACACCCACCACCTTAAGATTTCATAACACTTTATTTCTCAGCAGACAGCTGTCTTGCCTTGTGCTGACCCTGCCCGCAGCAGGCAATCCCTTGTAGTTCCGGATTGCGACTGATCATTGGACACCCTGCACTGCTAGTAAGAAGGCTGTTGGCTGTTGGCTTTTAGCTATTGGCTATTAGCTTTTGGCTATTGGCTATTTGCTATTGGCAAGAGAGCTGAAAGCCAGATCTTTCGATATTTCGACGTTTCGACATTTTGACAGTTGGAACACAACCCCTAAACTTTTGCCAAATACACAAACACTTCAACAACAACTAGTTACCAAAAAATATACACATGAAACGAGCCATGCCAAAGGAGTTAAAACAAAGGATTGAATGTTTTGACATTTCGACGTTTCGACGTTTCGACATTTTGACATTATTGAAACCCATGAAAACCATAACCCCGGCTATCATCCTGATTTTGCAATTGCTGGCAGTAAACCATGTAATTGCCGACCAGCAATATGTTCATGGTCGGGTGTATGAACTGGAGCAACATCACGATCACCACCACATGTATCCGCTGGTA
>PWRF01000163.1 GCA_003556325.1 Bacteroidales bacterium
ACGGATACCGGGTGAGGCCCGATGATTTTGATGCTGTTTCCGTTGATGACCTGCAGGGTTTTCACAGCCGGTTCTTTTATCCGGGCAATGCATGTTGTATTGTGTCAGGCGCTATGCCAGATACTATTGAGGATCAGATAGCGGCAGTGTTTGGAGGCGACAGGCGGGAGGGCAGCGGACATTCGGAGCGCACCGTTCATGCTGAATTGAGCACTGGAAGACGCAAGGTTCACCTTGAGGTTTCCGGCGCCCTTCAATCCGCCATCCGGATCGGGAAAAAGCTCTTCAACAGGACACACCCTGCCTACCATCGGCTGAAAATTACAAACGCCCTACTGGGCGGGTATTTTGGCTCGCGGCTTATGCAAAACATAAGGCAGGACAAAGGGTATACCTACGGAATCAGTTCAAATATCATATCCCTCGTGCGAAGCGGCTATTTCTTTATTGGTACGCAGGCCGGCACGGACGTTACCGAAGCGACTAAAGAAGAGGTCTACAAAGAGTTGCATCGGCTAAGGGAGCAACCGGCAGACCGGGAGGAACTCAATTCCCTGGTCAGCTACCTTTCCGGTAGTTTTTTGAGGTCGTTCGACGGGCCTTATGCGCAAAGCGAGCGGTTTAAGGAACTGCTTGTTTTCGGGCTTGACTTTTCCCATTACGAGGAATACCTGGAAACCCTGAAAACCATTACAGCGGAAGACATCATGGAATGTGCCCGGCTATACCTCCGGGAAGACGATATGACGGAGGTTGTTGCCGGCTAAAAGATGCAGCCTTAGTGAGCTACTGAAAGCTGTACCTCCTGGTGGCCAGGGTCGAGTGTCCCCGGGGCATCATGTGAGCCGGCATGTCCTGTATGCCGGGATGATCAGGCAATTCGAACGACACTCCTGTAAGCTTCAGCTTTAAGGACTCGTGTGGATCTGTATAAACGGAGACCCGAAAACCTTTTTCCGGAGGGGCAAGGTATCTCAGGCGGTACCAGTTGCTCTCCTGGTGGGGCTGCAGGGTACGCCCGGGCTGGCCATCAAATTGAATTTGCAGCTCCCGGCCTTTGGAATGCAGGTAAAGGTGCAGAAGAGCGGTTGCCTTATCCGCCTGGACATGGAGATCTGTGACCCTTCTCCCCCCGATAACGGTGTCGTGAAGCAGCCTGGCAGAAGGTGCATGAAGACGGGTCTCTTCCATGGCTGGGCCGGCGAGGTAGCGCTGGCCGTGAACCGGTGAAAAATCCTCCAGGTATAAGGTATCCGGGGTGTCTGTCAGGAACTTCTCTGACCATGCATTGGTTGTCCTGTCAGACGACACCCATCTGCCGGTCCCGGTTTCCGCATTATACACATAGCTGATGTTTACAGGCTTTCTGTGCCTCTCATCGTAGGTTAGCCAGGCTGACCCTGCGACCAGGGAACCAATGCCCGCAGCCAGGAAAATGACCGGAAACAGCAAAGGCCTTATGCGGGTGACCATCTCCATGTGCGGGATCAGAAAACCTGCCATTAACCCGATCAGGAGCACGGCTGCCGCTGAGGCCGGCAGGCCCATGGCTATCCAGAAAAAGCGGATCAAAGGTGAAAACAAGGCTATGACAGGTACAGCCGCAAAAAACAGGACGACGGCAGGCCAAATTTTCCTTTCCGGATTTTTTGCAAATGCGAAGATGATCAGGTATCCGATGGCAGTGCCTGCCAGCGGCCATGTCAGCAAATAGCTGGCACCGGGAACAAATACAGCTGTGTATGTCATGAGAACGGCAAAAACCACCAGGGCTCCTGCTCCCAGGTCATATGGCGACAAAGGTTTGCGAAACAACACAAACAACAAGGCCGATGCTGCCAGTGCCCCTCCTCCTTTCAGCAGGGTCATCTCACCGCTGATGACGAGCAATAAAAGAACAAACAACAGCAGCAGCAAGGCATGTGTGAAACAGATGCCCCTTACGATCCTGTTAACGTATGCCAGGCTGAAGGCCACGGCGATTGATGCGAAGCCGGGGGTGATGCGGCCCTGGTTGTACTCCGGAAGCAAGCGTTCGCTCCCCGGGTAAAACCCGGATATAAAACTCCACAGGCTGTGAATAATGATGTAGAGGAATACCATGTGAATGATGAATGCAGCGATCCCCTTCATCCATCCCCTTGGATGCAGTATGTTTTTTGCGCTACCTGCATACAAAAGGATCACAAGTAAAAGGACAACCCCGATGGAGAGTGGAACTGCCCATGTATAGGGGTAGTAGGTAAAGCCATAGCCTATGGTATTGAAGTATATGGCGTTTCCTTCGGCCTGCAGCTGCAACTCCCGGTTTCCCAGGCCCAGGGCAATGGCCCCGGCGCTGGACCCATGGTGCTGTACAGAGCGTATGTCGGTGTTTTCCGGATTATCACCAGCTGTGTGGTAATCAAAGAGGTTTTCGATATAGGCAAAATTCAGCCCCTGGAAATGCCGCTCTTTAAAAGGGCTGAAGTCGGTATCGTTGGGCATACGCTCATACACTTCGTAGCTGACTGAGTTTGCTGTGGGAAAGGGGACCAGGTCCGCAAAGGCAGAAATCGTTTCCAGGTTGTTGTACCCTGTTTCGAACATGAAGCTCTGGCCGGCGGTGCCCCGGGCTTCGAGGTTTACCACAAAGGCAACGTCGTCGGCCCAGCGATGCTCTTTCAGAAAGGCCCTTGCACCAAGAAGGCCAACTTCTTCGCCGTCCGGGAAGAAAAAAATCAGGTCCTGTTCAAGCGGGGGATGATGCTGAAGCATCCGGATCAGTTCCAGCATAACGGATACGGCAGAGCCGTTATCTGATGCACCGTAGGCATCAGGCACCGTATCGTAATGTCCCATGAAAAGAATGGCTCTTCCGCTGCCTTGTCCGGGAATCCGCGCCAGGATGTTCGCAAGATCTGCCACCTGTTGCCTGCGGGAGTCGTAAAATGTAGCCAGGTGAAGTTCCGGCTCCAGTCCAAGCCTTTGCAACTCCTGAAGGATATAGTTTCTCACTTCCCTATTGGCATTACTGCCGATAGGGTTTTTCACAGAACCGATCACTTCAATGTGTTTCCATGCCCGCCCAGCAGAAAATTCTGTTGCCGGGGCATCTTCAGGAAGCGCCTCCGGCGGGGTGTTGAGACGGAACGTGATATAAACGAAGGACAGCATGGCAAGCATGAGCAATAGCCCTGCCACAAAATGGTAAGTATGGCGGTTTTGCATAGATGTCGGGTTTGGTATGCCTATAAAGACCCATGCCCTCCGGGCGTGGTTATGTTCTGGCGTGGTTTTGCCCGAAGGCACTTCTGCACGCATGGTTTTATAGCTCTTTTATCAGTTCCTGAAACACGCCGAGGTCCTGCTTGCTGAAAAGCACCATCCTCACTTTTTTGACATGCTTCAGCTGCGGCATTTTATTCCGTATGGTGTCTATGGCAATGCCTGCAGCCT
>PWRF01000137.1 GCA_003556325.1 Bacteroidales bacterium
AGTTCCTCATGGGTAAAACTGGTATGCTGGCCGCTTAACAGGACCTGTCCGCCACCTGGAATGCTCTGTCCTGGTGAATAAGTCCCTTCGGGTTGCCCGAAAGTGCCGTCTTCGCTGTAGGCAAGCAATACCGGATCCTCGTTGGGATTGGCATTCCACGACAGGAAGATGGCGTCGCTGCTCTGGGCTGCGGCAGAAAACGAGGAGGGGTTTATTAGTCCGTCGAGAAAATCGCCCGCATCCAGTAGCGCCTGGTGAGCATTCAACCGCCCGGAACCGAGTTGACCCGGGAAGTTCGGGTTGGCATCATAGTGATCGTCGGCCGTTGCTACGAGAAGATCCCATAGCTCATCGCTGGTCATCACACCGGGGGCATATGAAAGAACGAGAGCTGCTGCGCCTGATACATGAGGACATGCCATGGATGTACCCTGGTAGTAAGCGTATGATGAACCTGTAACGGTGCTGAGGACACCCTGGTTGTTGCTTGCGGTGGTTTCTCCACCGGGTGCGGATATATCTATCCACGTGCCATAGTTTGAATAGGCTGCTTTCTGATCGTTGTGGTTGGTAGCGGCAACAGAGAACGCTCCTTCGTAGAAGCCAGGGTACCATTCGCCTGAAGCATTCGAATTGCCTGCGGCAAAAATGGTGATGCCTCCCTCCAGGACATCCCCGCCGCCGTTAACGTTGAAATAGTCAATGGCGTCCAGCACGACCTGCTCAAAAACGCCCGCCGACGTGTATCCCCAGCTGTTCTGAGCAATGGCCGCGCCGTTATCGGCTGCCCAGACAAAAGCGTTTGGGAATCCCCCCGAGCTGAACCCGGAAAATACCTGGGCCGACATCAGCCTCACTCCGTCACCGGCACCGGATCCGCCGGCTATTCCTGACACCCCAACGCTGTTGTTGGTAACAGCTGCTACCGTTCCGGCCACATGGGTGCCATGGTCACCTGGGTTTACATTTGGAGAGTTGTTTACAAAATTATACCCGATGCCTTCCCACATGTTGGCTTCCAGATCGGGATGAGTGAACTGGATGCCGTCGTCGATAATAGCCACCTTAACCTGGGGGTTGCCCTTCTCAATGGTCCAGGCAGCCGGCATACGGATGTCGGCACCGGGAGTACCGTTGCTCTGGCCGGTATTATGGTAATGCCACTGGTTGGGAAACTGTGAGTCGTCGGGAAACCATTCATCGCCATTTTTTGCAGGGTCACCTCCCTCAAGGGTCAGGTCGAACGGCTTTCCTGTAACCAGCTCCTTCCTGTAAACAGGCTCTGCTATATCCACTTCGTCCAATGCGGCAAATAAGGTCACTGCTTCCAGAATATCCTGACCGGGGTCCACATAAATGTCGTACCAAAGGTGCAAACCCCACATACGGTGACGATCACTGTACCGGGCAAGCATGGCCGGGCCGGAAAAGGTAGGTTGTGCTTCGCGCAGACCAATGGCCTCACTTAGCACATCAATTCCTTCCATTCCAAAAAGGACAACACCATCATCGATCCGGAGGGGATGCTTGTCCATAAAGTCGCCAGCCTCCCGTGTAAGCCGAAGACGAAACCAACCGGGTTCCACCGACTCAGGAGAAACTTCCTCCAGGTCGATGGGTGGGCGGGATCCGGTTTCCACCGGCCGGTACTGGGCAGAAGACGTGAAAAGGAAAATGAAAAATAATACAATAAACAAAGGTATACGCAAATACATGTTTCGCTGTTTTGGTGAGTATATAACGTTTAATCGTATACGTCTAATTTATATCAACAAAAAAATGGCTCTATGGTTTAAATAAGATTTTTTCAGGTTTTATCTCCAACCAAAAAATCATACTATCTATTGCCCGAAAATTTCGTTTTTTAAAATCCATCACGGGATGCGCAATTTGCGGCCTTCATTTTTCGTACGACTCAGTTTTCTGCCAAAAAACATCAGCAAGATATAAAAAAAAGACATACCGGGCAATTGAGACGTAAGGCATCTTTCAAAAAAACATATGAAACACTCATGACAAAATTTTGCCTAACAGGGGGATGATTATTTTCATTGGGTGCTGAGAGTAAGAAGGCTTTTTGCTATCAGCTTTTGGCTTTTGGCAAGAAAATTACAATATATGCTATATTTGACACGTAATCATTTATATTTCACCACAAACTTCTGTCTGTAAACACAACCCGGGTTAAAATGAAGGTTTTTAATACGATTATCGCCACGGTTGCACCATTGATCCTGATTGCTTACTCAAATAATATTGCTTTACCAGAGCCCAACAGGGAATTGGATAAAAACATAATACTTTCTCTTGTAAACGAATACAGAACAACAGGAGCAGACTGTGGCGACGAATACCATCCCCCGGTTGATCCCCTGAAATGGAATAATAAATTGCAGTCCGCGGCCCAGGCCCATAGCAACGACATGCACGAGAATGAGTTCATGAGCCATACCGGAAGTGACGGCTCCTCCCCCGGTGACCGGCTGATCAGGGTTGATTATCACTGGAGTACATATGGCGAGAACGTTGCCATGGGTGAAATCCTGACAGAAGAAACCGTGGTTGATGGATGGATGGCCAGCCCGGGTCATTGCAAAATCATCATGAACGCTTCGTTTGAAGAAATGGCTGTAGCCAGATCGGATATGTACTGGACTCAGGTGTTTGCCCGTGAAATCGACCGGCAAAACCGGTAACTTCATTCACTGATCGGCCATAGCACAAACCCAACCATTTGTGGATTAAATCTTAACCCCCCATAAGCCATTAACATTCCAACCTTATGTCCTTGTGTCATTTTGTCATTTTGTCATAATAAAACTATGAAAACACAAAACCTCATTTCGCTTGCAATCAAAACTGCACTTGTGATTCTCACCATTGCCATAACTTCGCTGCTTAGTGCATGTGCAGAGGACGCTTCGCCAACCGACAAAGGAGATCCCTGGTCCGAAGTGCTTGAACAAGGTAGCGGAACCCTGAAGGTCCTTTATGTACCTGCAGAAGGTTTTGCTTACCACGACGAAGAGGGAAGGCTAACCGGTGTGACCGTGGAGCTGATCAGGGAGTTTGCTGACTTTGTTCGCCACAGGTACGGCGTGGCCCTGGAAGTGGAATTCGAAAAAGAAGAAGACTGGAGTGTGTTTTACAGGAGAATAGTCAATGGAGGCGACGGGTTGATCGGCTTCGGCAATGTCACCATCACGGAAGATAGGAAAGACGAACTGGTTTTCAGTCCGCCGTACATGAACAACACCGCCGCCCTTATCGCGCACCGGGATGTGCCGGAACTAAACAGCTTTGATGAGCTGAGCTCCGCATTTGAAGGGATGGAGGCCCTTGCCTTTGAAGGCACACTTCACGAGAAACGCCTGAGAAAGCTGGTAAATGAACACTTCCCGGCCTCCGAAGTACATTTCGCCACTTCCAATGATGAG
>PWRF01000101.1 GCA_003556325.1 Bacteroidales bacterium
CCTGCAAGCGTTTGGTTATCACACCTGTTTCGGTGGTTAGCTGAATGAAATAAACACCGCTGTCCAGGTCCGAGACATTAACTTCATGGTCGTGGGCGCTGCCTGAAGAGGTATATACCACCTGCCCGAGTATGTCTACAATACGGATCAGGGTAATCTCCGTATCCGATTGTATCGATACGGTTGTATGAGCAGGGTTGGGGTAGATGTTAAGGTCCGGGCCCGCCAGGTCCGGTGCGCTTACGTCATCAACCTCCATTGTGACCTGCACGGTTTTATCATGAGAAACTTCTACTTGTCCTTCCACGCTGAGATAGCCCTCTTTTTCCACCAGGTAATTCCAGGTGCCCATGGGCACGTCTTCAATAACATAATGGCCGGCATCATATGTTGTTTCACCCAATGTAATGATGGCATACTCCAGGGCATTCCCCTCTGTATCCGTCACCTCGAAAGTTAGGGTAAACCCGGGTGCGTCGCCCGTTTCAAAGACGTCATGTATTTCAGTATCCTCTGTGATGGTTACCATCCTGTTGGGATCTCCTTCCCATTCGCCGCCGTCCCAGCCGTCGCCAATAAGGTCGGAGAAATATTTATATTCATATTCGCCTGCTTCCAGCATAAGTGTCATGCTGTATACATGCGGGTCTGTACTGGTCAGCTCCATCACTGTTTCAGGTTCACCGGGTTCTTGCCATCCAAACATGGTCCCTGTCATGAAGATGTGATGCTCATCGTCGTCAAAACCAAAAAGCTGCCCGTAGTGCACTGCGTCGGTAATGTCTATGTTAAAGGTCACTTCAAACAGGTCCGGCTCTCCTTCCACTTCAAAATCGATGGTCACGATTTCGGATTCCCCGGCGGTGTAAACCGTCTGCACTCCGGCGGTATTTTCGCCTCCGGGCAGGTTGGTGAAGAGGTATTCGGTTTCGGTGATCTCTTCGGCCACCAGGTTGTCGTTGAGATACACGTTGAAGCCAAGGAAGGCCTTGTTTGGTCTTTGCGGCAATCCGGTCTGGCTGTGGGCTTCGCAGTTGGCATTGCGGAACTTTGCTGCCAGTGCGGGGCCAACCCATGTGAGCAGTGCCTCATCCGGACCCAAGCCATCAGTGTGTATTTCCAGGTTAGTCGGGGGCAGAAAGAGGTCCATCGGCATGATATGCGAAATATGCCTGGCTTGTCCGCTGACCACGGTTTCTAACAGTTCGTTGTTGCGGTTGATGATGTGCACGCCGCTGCTGTTGGTAACCATGATGTTTCCGTTGAACAGTTCTTTAACTCCGCGCAGCGCGGTTACCACGCTGTAATACCCGATCTGGGTTCCTTCGCTGTCGAATTCATACACCCCGGAAGGTGCAGAAAAGTTGGTTACCAGGATATTGCCGTTGTCGAGTTCTTCCATCTGCTGGGGAAAAGCCAGTCCGGTGGCGAACATCTCGATGAAATCCCCGTCGGCATCATACCGGTGTATCCCGCTCGAACCGTTAGCGCTTACCAGGTAGTCATTTAATCCCTGGCGGTGGACGATTGACCACGGACCGTTGAGACCCCCGGCATTGTTGTCGATAAAATTTCCCACATATTCACCATCGGTGTCGAACATGGCTATGGAATTTGCATTGCCACCCCCTGCAACAGTAACAAGCAGGTTTCCGTTTGGCTTCATATATATGCCCCTGTTGTTTTGCATGATTGTATTGTCCTGGCCACCGGCAGGTGCAAAGGTTTGTTCAAACTGTCCATCCGTATCAAACTGTTGTACGAGCCACATGAGCTGATCCGACACGAGGAAGCTCGTTCCTGTGAAGTTCCATAAGATCTGGATGGGCGTGGTGAGGTTCACGTCGTCGCCGGGAAAAAAGAATTCATCGATCAGCTCTCCGTCGTCCGGGTCGAATGCCATAACTTTCTCATTTCCGCTGTCAGGGATCAATAAGATCCCTGTGGGGGGGATAAAATCCAGGATGGACTCTCCCCCGGCATTTACCAGGCGTTCCGCTGCCAGGGGGTCAACGCCTCGCTCTTCGTAGTATTCCCAGTCGATGTCCTGGCTTGACCGGCCGAACTGTTCGCTGGCCTGCGCCGACATACCAAATGACATCAACAGGGAAACAAGCGTGAATAGTAAATTTTTCTGCTTCATAAGGTTGATTTTAGTGGGGGTTAATAGCTTAATGAATTAACAAAAGGGTCTCGTCTGGAAGGTATAGGTTAGGTTGTTTATCAGCACAACATGTGGCTTGTTTTTTGTGATATGGAAAGTTGCTTTAGTCTGGTTGAATAAACAATCAATATAAAGGTTTTTTATGACTTAGACAAGTTTTTTCGATATATTATATCCTGGGGTCATTTTTGACGGGCAGGCGCGCCATTTTTTCTACCTCCAGGGAGGGGTGGTTGTATTCCAGGGTGACAGTGCCTTTTAAAAGGTATATCCCGCTGCCGCGGAAAGGGTTGTTGCGGATGCTTTGCGGGAAATGGACGGTATCAAAGAATTGGCCTTTGTGATCGAGGAAGCATCCGAAATACATGGTTTCCTGTTTGACGGTGCGCACGTACTTGGTGTTGACCAGCCATCCAACCATCCGGATGCTTTTCCCTTTGTATGCCGCCATGTGGCGGGCATCGGTGTCGCCGCGAAAACGCGTTTGCAACAGGTCGAAAGGGCTTATGCTCAGGGTGAATCCAAGCAGTTCAAGCTCGTCGTAGGCATCGGTAAGGCCGTTGCCTTCGGGCTCAGGCAGCTGAAATTGTTTGGTCCCGGGCTCAAAAAGCATGGGGTGATTGTGTTTCCGGCGACCTGCCAGGAGGTAGGCCTGCCAGAGCAGTTGCGCTTTGGGTGCCCCGGTAAAGCGCAGGGCGTTGATGCGGATGAGGATGACCAGTTGTTCGGTGTCGATGGCCGTGCGGCGCATAAAGTCTTCAAGGCTCTTAAAAGGGCCATGCACCTGGCGTTCGGTCAAAAGCCTTTGGCAGGTGTTGTACTCGAGTTGCCTGACGTGTACCAGTCCGGCAAACAGTGTTTTCCCTTCAAGGTGGTTGAGATATCCGCTCCTGTTTACGCATGGCAGCTCGATCTTTGCCCCGGCCAGGCGGGCTTCGTGAAAGTAGATCTCGCTACGGTAAAAGCCGCCGAAGTTGTTGATCACGGCGGTGATGAATTCGAGGGGGTAGTGGGCTTTCAGGTAGAGGCTCTGGTAGCTTTCCACGGCAAAAGATGCGGAGTGGGCCTTTGAGAAGGAGTAGCCTGCAAAGGACTCGATCTGTCGCCACACTTCGCGGGTGAGGCTTTCGGGATGTCCCCGGGCACGGCAGCTGTTGAAAAAGCGCTGCGTCAGTCGCTGCATCTCTTTTTCTGACCGGTATTTTCCACTCATGGCGCGTCGCAGCACGTCGGCATCGGCCAGCCCGAGGCCGGCAAAGTGGTGGCAAACCTTGATCACATCTTCCTGGTACACCATCACCCCGTAGGTCTCTTTAAGCTGCACTTCCATGGTGGGATGGAGGTATTGGACATCTTCGGGGTGATGGCTGCGGCGGATGTACTCCTGCATCATCCCTGAGCGTGATACACCCGGCCGGATGATGGAGCTGGCTGCTACAAGCCCGCGGTAGTCCGTGCAGTTGAGCTTCTTCAGGAGGCTGCGCATGGCCGGGCTTTCCACGTAAAAGCAACCTATGGTGTCGCCATGCTGCAGGAGCTCCCTGATCGTTTCGTCTTTTTTGATGACATCCATGCGGTGTATATCCACGTCCTTGCCCTGGTTTTCCCTGATCAGCTTTACGCTCTCGTTGATATGGCCGATGCCGCGCTGGCTGAGGATGTCTATCTTCTCAAATCCGAGCTCTTCGGCCGTATACATGTCCCACTGAACGGTAGGCATCCCTTTTGGGGGCATGTCCAGGGCAGAATAGCAGCAGATGGGGTCTTCCGAAACCAGCACACCGCCTGCATGGATGCTGCGCAGGTTGGGAAAGCCGATGAGGCGCCCGGCCCAGTGCAACACCCTTGCAATTAAGGGGTCCCCATCCCCATTGTTGCTGCTGCGGTGCTCGCCTCTTAGCGCACTTCCAGCTGCCAGCGTATCGATCTCGCTTTTTGGCAGTCCGTAGACCTTACCCAGCTCGCGAATGGCCGATCGCCGGTGAAAGGTGGAAAGTGTTCCCAGGAGGGCCGTATGCGCCTGCCCGTATCGCCTGAAGATGTATTCAAGGACCTGGTCCCTGTCTTTCCAGCTGTAGTCGATATCGAAATCGGGAGGCGTAGATCGTTTGGGGTTGATAAAACGTTCGAAATACAGATCCAGCTCGATGGGATCCACGTCGGTGATCTGCAGGCAGTAAGCCACGATGCTGTTGGCTCCGCTTCCCCGGCCTACGTGGTAGAAGCCCCGCGACATCGAGTAACGGATGATGTCCCAGGTGATCAGGAAATAGGATGAAAAGCCCAGCTTGTCGATGATGTCCAGCTCGCTGCTGACGCGGCGCCGGGCTTCCTGGTGTGCTTTGCCGTAGCGGCGTTCCAGTCCGTCCCGGGCAAGTTTTTCCAGCAGGGCTTTGTCATCCGATGGGTGGCCGGTAAAGGTCTTCTTGTTTTTGAGTTTGTTGAAACGGAAGTCTATGCTGCAGGCCTCCAGCAGCTTTTGTGTGTTCCGGATGATGTGCGGGTGGCTGGCATAACGGCGTGCGATCGTTTCCGGGGGCAGCATCACCTCGTCGGGTTGGGCCATATGGTGCGGCTGCAGCTTGCTAAGCACGATATTGTGGTCGATGGCTCGCAGGTGGCGGTGCAGGGCGTGGTCGTCCGGATGCCCCAGGGTGACCGGGCACAGGGCTACGAGTTTTTCCGGGTGTTTTGCCCACGCCGACCGCTGCAGCCGGTGCAGCTCTCCGGGGCGTACGCCGATGTATTCATGGGGGTGTGGAAACGGCTTTTGCCCGGTGCCAGGGATGGCTGTGTCCTGCTGTATCCTGTTAACGGAGGAGTGGCTTCCTGGCGGTTGGGAAACCGAAGATGGGCTGCCTGGCGGAGAAACCCGGGAAATCCGGGAGGTCGGGGACAATCCGTGATTTATCTTTGATGAAAGCTCCGGATTCGCAGGCAGATCTGCTTGTTTGTCGCGCGTATGGTATGCCGCAAAGGGGTAGACGGCAAAGGTGTGTTCGCAAACAGGGAAACGGCAGGGCAGGGGGGAGCCACTCCTGGCATGCTGACTGTAGAAGGCGTTGATGCGCCGGAACCCCTCGGCATCGCGGGCCAGTACGATGTATGCCAGGTGGTCACCCCTGCGGAACTCCATGCCTGCCACCGGTCTGATGCCTTGTTGCCGGCAACGTTGTACGAACTCCGGCACGGCCGTTACATTGTGGATGTCGGTGAGTGCCAGGCTGCCGATACCCAGGCGTTGGGCTGTATCCACAAGCTGCTCCGGCGACAGGGTGCCGTAGCGGAGGCTGTAATATGTGTGGCAGTTCAGGTACATAATAATTGGTTTTGAAGTTAGTAGGGACAGGGCTTGACCTGTCCGCAGTTTGCAGTTTGCAGTTTGAGGTTTGAGGTTGCCTGAGGTGCTAGTGATAATCTTTGGTATTGTGGCGTGTTACTGGGTTAAGGGGTTATGGGGTTAATTGGGTATGATGTTTGGGGTTTACGGGTGCACATTGAGTAGCAAAGACCCATGATGTTTTGATTTAACCTCATTTACATGGCTGAAACACGGTGCGCCCTGAAAGGGCAAATTAATTCAGCCCAGTGGCAACGCCTTGGGGTAACGGCAGTAACAGCCAACAACCTGCGCCCTGAAGGGCGACACGCGATTGCCTGGTGCAAATAATAACCTTCGAACCCAACACGCCTTTAACTCCATAACTCCTTCACTCCTTCACTCCATAACCCTTTGTTTTATGTATTGGATGAAATGGCACGCTGAACGATTTGTGGGCCGTGTTTCCGGCGCATCCGGTCTACGGCCTGGTATAGCCTGGCCATCTCGGGGGTGTCTTCAAACATGTTGAGTTGTTGCATGCCCCTGACCAGGTTGCTGAACTGTATGCCCACCAGCCTGATGCGCATGCGCCGGGTATACAGCCGGTCGAACAGCTCCTTGCATGCCGGGATCAGCACATGGTCAAAAGCAGTGTAGGAAATGCGTTGCCTGAGGGTGTGGGTGTCAAAGTTCGCATACCGTATCTTCACCGTCACACAGCCGGTGAGCTGCCGGTTTTTACGCAACCGGAAGGCAAGCTGTTCACAAAGCCTGGCCAGCACCTGCCGGATGTATGTGGTGGAGATGGTGTCGCTGTCGAAAGTGGTCTCGTTGCTCATGCTTTTCTGTTCGCTCCAGGCGATCACAGGGGTGTTGTCGACGCCGTTTGCCCGTTGCCATATATCCCGTCCGTTTTTGCCCATCATCTGTTCAAACATCTCCGGGGGGATGCTTCGCAGGGTTTTGATGGTGGCGATGCCCATGTTGCGCAGCTGGTGGTAGGTTTTCGGGCCTACCATGGGGATCTTGCGAATGGACAAGGGATCCAGGAAGGGGCGGATGCGAGGGAGTTCCACGTGCCGTTCCCCGTTGGGCTTTGCCTCGCCCGTGGCGATCTTGGCGATGGTCTTGTTGAGCGATAGGCCCATGGATATCGGAAGGCCGGTCTCCTGCATGATATACTGCCGCAATTCAACAGCCCAGCGATGACAACCAAAAAACCGGTCCATCCCGGTAAGATCCACGTAGTGCTCGTCGATGGATGACTTCTCAAAAAGCGGTGCCCGCTCGGCGATGATGTCCGTTACCATCCTGGAATACCGGCTGTAAAGCTCCATGTCGCCGCGAATATGTACGGCATCCCCGCACAGCTGCCGTGCCATCTTCATGGGCATCGCCGAGTGCACGCCATACTGCCGGGCTTCATAGCTGCAACTGGCCACCACGCCCCGGTCACCCATGCCGCCGATGATCACGGGCTTGCCCAGCAAACGGCTGTCACGCAAACGCTCCACGGACACAAAAAAAGTGTCCTGGTCGAGATGCAGAATGCTGCGCCCGCCGGGTCCGGAATCCCCGGAGTGATGCTGTGGTGAATGGTTTATGTTGTTTTGCATGTGTTTGAATTAATGTCAAAATGTCAAAATGTCGAAAGGTCGAAAGCTCGAAAGGTCATAGGGTTAAGGGGTTATGGGGTTAAAGAGGTTTGAAGTTTGAGGTTACCCGAGGCAACTTCAAACTCCGAACCTTAAACCAGTTGAGCCCGGTTTCAGTGACTTGCCCTCAGTTCTCAACTCCTAGCTCCCAGCTCCCAGTTCCAGTGCTTAGTTCTCATCGCTCAGCTCCCAGTTCCCGTTATCCAGCGCCTAAACCAACAACCTGTCCCGGTTATCCGGTAAAAAAAAACCTTCATTTTTTTTGTGTGGTTACAAAAAAACATGTATCTTTGATTAAAAAATAATCAAAAAACTGATTATAATATAAGCAAAAAACAACAACCAGCTGTCACATCTTGTGACTTTTTGACGTTTCGACTTTTTGACATTGCGACATTGCGTCCCTTTGTCCTTTCGTCCTTTCGTCCTTTCGTCCTTTTGTCTTTTTGTCTTTTTGTCTTTTTGTCTTTTCATCTTTTTGTCTTTTCATCTTTTTGTCTTTTTGTCCTTTGCTATGGAACACTTCGGATCAAACATCAAGCTTTTGCGGAAGCGCCGGGGGCGCACCCAGGATGATGTGGCGCATGCACTCGGCCTGAAGCGGTCGACGTTGAGCGGCTACGAAAACGGTGTGGCACAACCGGGCCTGGAAACCCTGGTCAGTTTTTCGGGGTATTTTAATGTGTCTATTGACACCCTGGTGAAAACAAACCTGGCCACGCTCCAGGAAAGCCAGCTGTCGCAGCTGGAGCGGGGCTATGATGTATACCTCACCGGGGGTGAGTTGCGGGTGCTGGCCACCACGGTCGACCGCGATAATGAAGAGAATATCGAAATGGTGTCGGAAAAGGCCAAAGCCGGATACCGTGCAGGTTTTGCCGATCCTGAGTTTATCAAGGTGTTGCCTGCCTTCCAGATGCCTTTTTTGTCCAAACAAAAAAAGTATCGCAGCTTCCAGATCTCCGGCGACAGCATGCTGCCTATCCCGGAAGGGTCATGGGTGACTTGCGAATTCGTGCAGAACTGGCATTTGATCCGTGACCGCCACGCCTATGTTATCCACACCCTGGATGATGGCGTGGTGTTTAAAGTGGTAGAAAACAAGATCAAAAAGGATGGTACTTTGCGCCTGTACTCACTGAATCCCATTTATGAACCGTATGACGTGCACGTAAATGATGTCAGGGAGGTGTGGAAGTTCGTCAACTACATCAGCAGCGAGATGCCCGGCGAGGAGGCCTCGCAGCAGGAACTGGCCAGGCAGGTGAACAGGTTAAGGAAGGATGTGGATGAACTCCGCGAAGCAAAGAGTAAGAAGTAAGAATTACATCTGCCTGATAAGTTCTTTAAAGACAAGGGTCATCTTAGAAGAGGCGGCAGCGCCTTGCTTTTGTACTTCTTCGTGGCTTGTGGGTCCGTCTACGGGTTCAGCCAGGTTGGTGATCACGGAGATGCCAAAGCATTTCATGCCGGCATGGCGCGCTACGATCACTTCGGGTACGGTGGACATGCCGGTGGAGTCGGCACCGAGGATGCTGAACATCCTGTATTCCGCCGGTGTCTCCAGGGTAGGCCCGGGACTTCCAATATATACGCCGGTCTGGAACTTGATCTTATTGTCTGCAGCGATCTTTTTTGCCTTGGCAATCAGATCGGGGCAGTAGGTTTCACTCATTTCAGGGAAACGGGGGCCCAGCTCATCCAGGTTGGGACCACGCAAAGGATTTTCAGGGAAGTTGTTGATGTGGTCGCGAATGATCATCAAATCGCCCACCTCAAAAGCCTTGTTAAGCCCTCCTGCAGCATTTGACACAAACAGCGTGCGCACGCCCATCAGATACATCACGCGAATGGGAAAAGTCACCTTTTGCAGATCGTATCCTTCATAATAATGAAATCGCCCCTGCATAGCCATGACCTTTTTTCCGCCCAGCGTACCAAATATCAGGTTGCCGGAATGCCCCTCCACAGTGGAGGACATGAAGTTCGGGATATCCTTGTAAGAAATTCGGTGGTCTATGTCAATTTCATCAACCAGCCCGCCAAGACCGCTTCCCAGCACAATACCTGTTTTTGGTGAATATCCTGTTTTGTTTTTTAAAAAATCCGCTGTTTCTCTCAGTTGCTGCATCATATCGTTAGAAGTTTTCGTTTATGATGCTAAAATAATAAAAAGATAGTAAGGAAACACCGGGCCATTCCAAAATTACTGACAATTAACACAACGATGAATGGACGACCAGCGTCTTATCTTCAGCGTTTATCGCACGGTACTCAGTGCCCGGTGCCCATCGCTGAGTGCTTCTCACCAGACAATTATCACCCGGATTGTCAAAACCTTTTAATGGGCCCTGACTTAGCCGGGTCCGCAAGCTTTAGTTTAACTTGTAAACCCACGTCCTTTGGGCGTGGTTATGTTTTGGCGGGGCTTTGCCCGCAGGCCTGTGCGATAAAACAAATTTGCGGTGCGAAGCAAAAATCGGGGTCAAGTCCACCCACCTTTGGTGGCGGATAGTTCGATTTTGCAAATTTTTTGCTGCCACTAAAATATGTAATTTTGCCCGGTAGATTTGTGCCTGACATGGTTGCACATTTGAGGTATACTTCTTATTGGATTGAACAGATAAATCAAACGATATGACTTCAGCGGGACAACCCATTCATGCAGATATCCTGATACACGATGCCATGGTGCTTACCATGGATGAGGAAAGACGTTTTTTTGAAAACGGCAGCGTTGCTGTCTCAGGGGATGAGATCCTGGAGGTGGGACCCTCTGAAGAGCTGAAAGGAAAGTACCGGGCCAGTCGCACGATCGATGGCCGGAACAAGATCCTGATGCCGGGGCTGGTCAATGTGCACACCCACGCGCCGATGACCATTTACCGGGGTGCTGCCGATGACCTGCCCCTCAAGGAATGGCTTTATGACCATATTTTTCCGCTCGAAGCAGTTTTCACATCGAAAATAGAAAACCTGAAAGCGGGCATGCGTCTGGCCATTGCAGAAATGCTGCTTTCAGGCACCACGATGTTTAAAGACATGTATTATTTTACGGATGAGCTGGCTTCCGTTGTTGCCGAAACAGGCATGCGTGCCACGCTCAGTGAGGGTGTGTTTGACAACCCTACGCCAAGCAATGCCGGTGGCGACAAAACCCTTGACTATATTGATGGAGCCATCCAAAACTGGCAGCACCATCCGCTTGTGAGACAGGGTGTGGCGGCTCATGCTGCGTATACCGTGTCGCCCGGACTTATCGTTAAGGCAAAAGAGCTGGCACGCAGGCACGATACGATGCTCAGCATCCATCTTTCAGAAAATCAGTGGGAAGTGGATACCATACGTGAGATGTACGGCGCTACGCCTGTCAAACACCTTGAAAATCTGGGCGTGCTTGACAGGCAAACGCTTGCCGTGCATTGTGTTATTCTCAGTGATGAAGATATCAACTCCCTGGCCGGTTCAAACACAGGCGTGGCTCATAGTCCGCAATGCAATATGAAACTTGCCAATGGAGCAGCACCCGTGCCGGAACTTCTCAAAAGAGGCGTGCATGTGGGAGTGGGAACGGACGGCGTGGCAAGCAACAACGATCTGGACATGTTTGACGAGATCCGGTCAATGTCGCTGCTTCACAAACTAACCAGCAACAGCACTACAGTAATAAGTGCAAAAGAAGCTGTTGAAATGGCGACCATTACAGGTGCAAAAGCCATCGGTTATGATGACAGGATAGGGTCTCTTGAAGAAGGGAAAAAAGCAGATATGATATTGATCAATCTTGGCAAACCTCATAGCAAACCTCTCTACAACGTTTACTCAAGCCTTGTATACAGCTTGCGGGGTTCAGATGTGGAAATGGTGATCGTCAATGGTGAGGTGCTGGTTGAGCAGCGTCAGTTGCAGAGGATGGACCTTTCCGCTGTCTATGAGGACATTGAAAGGATTGCACACGAGATATCCGCATTTCAGCGCAGGAAACAAGCGCGTTGAGGCATCACCCAAATATTACTTTTGCGAAGCCCGTCATTTCGAACGCGCAGCGGAAAAACCTCTTCACCTTCCCCAAAATCGTCATTTCAAACGCGAAGCTAAAAAAACGGTATCTCAGCAAAAAAATGGGTGCAATCCATCTGGGCAATGATTCCAAAAAACTAATATTCGATTCTTTGTTCCATGCGGATCCACTCCCGGAAAGGCTTTGTCGCGATGTCGGTATTCAGCTTTTCTGATGGAATGCTTCGCTTTTCCCTGGGCAGGTTGATCTCCTCGTATATGAAAGAATCGTCGAAGCCTGCCTCTGCTGCATCGTTGCTCTGGGCGGCAAAGTAGACCTTCGATATCCTTGCCCAGTAAATGGCGCTCAGGCACATGGGGCAAGGCTCGCAACTCGCATAAATCACTGCGCCTTCCAGCCTGAAGTCATTGGTGTTTTTGCACGCATCCCGGATAGCGACTATCTCCGCATGTGCCGTAGGGTCATTGGTTGTTGTTACCTGGTTGGCACCCCTGCCAATCACTTTGCCATCTTTGACGATGACGGCGCCAAAAGGGCCACCGGCAAGTTTTTTTGCGTTTTCCGCTGCCATCTCGATGGCTTTTTCAATATGCTCCTGGTGATTTTTGCACATAAGAATCCTTGTTGAGATCTTTACAAAAGTAACAAATCGTTCGACCCCATGCAGCAATTTCTATGAATAATTTTCCGGTTGTTTGAGGGGTTCAATGGTCCGGCCACCTTCATTGCTTACCCGGTAATTGACGTTCCTATGGCGGTGATTATCAGAATTTCTCAAAGATGCCAAGGCCAAAAAGGGCGAAATCGTATTTCACCGGGTCGTACGGATCCATTTTGCGGAGGGAGTTATCCAGCTCCCGGAGGGCTTTCAGGTTGTTCTGGCGCACGGAGATCAATTTCAGCTTCCTGGCCACATTACCTGAGTGCAGGTCAAGGGGACATGACAGTTGTGCCGGATTCAGCCTGTTCCAGATGCCCAGGTCGACACCGCGCTTGTCTTTTCTTACCATCCAGCGCAAAAACATGTTGAGTCGCTTGGCCGGAGAGCCTTTGGCAGGATTGGATACGTGTTTTCGCGTTCGCAGCGGGTGTGAAATGCTGAAGAATGTCTGGTGAAAATGGATGATCCCCGGGATGACCGATTCAGCGGTTGCGGAGCTCGCAAAAACTTCTTCCAGGCTCGCATGTCGCTGATATATATCGCGTAGCGCCCGGATGAAATATTTGGCATCGGCAGGCTGAAAAGTACGGTGTATGAACTTGTCCAATTTTCTCAAATCATCCGTCCGGTGGCTCATCACAAAGTCATAGGGACTGTTTCCCATAAGTTGCATCAAACGCCTCGCATTACTGACAATTGTCTCCCTTTTGCCCCAGGAAAGGGTTGCCGCAAAAAAGCCGGCTATCTCAATGTCTTCTTTTTGCGAGTATTGATGAGGGATGGATATGGGGTCATCGTGAATAAAATCCGGCTGGTTGTAGTGCCCGGTCTTCTCTTCAAGGAATGCTTTTATCTCGTCGTGGCTTAAATCCATCTTTCATTATGTATCTTTGCAAAGATAGGGCAATTTATCCTGGCCTCCTGTCAGTTCATTCATGGCCCAACTAGTGACTTAAACCGTTAACCTCTTAACTCCATAACCCTTCAAACCCACAACCCCATAACTTCTTGACATTTTGACATTTTGACATTTAGACAACACTTATGCATATGAAACAAGCAATCATAATTGGCGCCACCGGGCTTGTTGGCTCGCATTTGCTCGGACAGGTACTTGAAGATGAGCGTTTTTCGGGAGTCACCGTGCTGACGCGCCGCAGCACCGGCATCAATCACCAGAAGCTCACGGAGCACATTGTTGATTTTGCTGATCCCGAAGGCTGGGCAAAGCTGGTCAAAGGAGATGTGCTTTATCTTTGCCTGGGCACCACGCGTGCAAAAGCCGGAGGCAAGAAAGCGCAATATGCGGTGGATCACACCTATCAGTACAACGTGGCCAAAGCAGCGGTTGAGAATAATGTTCCTGCGATGGTCCTGGTTTCTTCAGCAGGGGCCGATTCCCAATCGCGATTTTTTTATCTTCGCATGAAAGGAGA
>PWRF01000126.1 GCA_003556325.1 Bacteroidales bacterium
CATCAGAATAGTAGATGGTAATATTGGGAAAGCTCACAGGCAACTGGTCGGGCTGTCCGGGGCTGAGCGGGTCATAGGGGTTAAAGTCGCGAAATGACTTAGCAGACCGGTTCACGTTGGGATCACTCAGGGTGTGTTTGAAGTTTTTTCCGCTCGACCACTCGTTGTCAGTTTTCATGGAGTAAACAACCAGGTTGCCTCCAGAATAAAAGTAGGGATCGTCCAGCACGATCTTAACCTCCGTTTCGTTGGCCAAAAAGTCAACTTTGCCATCAAAAACAAGCTGCAGCGAGGCGGGGTCAATATATCCGGATGACAGATCATCCTGACTGGTTTCGCCCAGCCAGATCATGATATCCTTTTGAAGGGCATTTTCGTTGAAAACAAGTTCATACTGAAGTGCCGTAATGAGCGCACCGGGTGTGCCTATTTCATCTGGGAAATAGAGTGTTTGAGAAAGGCTGTGCTCCCAGAAAAAATCGTAGGGCATCCCGAAAGTGATGTCTCCATCACCAATTGATACTGCTGAAACCCCTGCTGGTGTCAGGAACACACTATTGGAGATGGCTGTTCCACCGGTGCCTTTGTGGTTCCTGGCAGTTACACGGTAAAAATAATTGCCGACCCCGGGTATGGAAGCATCTATGAACGCTGTTTCAGTTAGAGATTCTGCAACAAGTTCTTCATCGGGCATGCGAACCAGGTCATAAACAATGTTTTCACCGCTTAAAAAGCCACCGTTGAGGCCTGCCGCCGGTGCTTCCCAGGTCAGTTGCGCGCCTTCTGTAACAGATGTAAGCACGAATGATTCCGGTGCCTCCGGAACGTCTTCGCCAGCAAAAGCCTGTGCGGTGGCAGATAACCCGTTTCCTGCTGCGTTTTCGCCCACCACAGAATACACTACGATGCCATCTTCAGCAATTTCGGTGTCAAAGAAACTTTCTGCAGCTCCGGGGGCCGGATTTGCAATTGTATGAACCAGCTCTCCATTGCGAAAAACGGAAACCAGGTCAAGATCATTTAGCGGCTCGCCATCAAGGGATGTTACAGGGTTGTTCCAGCTCACGGTGGCTTCGAGGGCTCCCTGGTCGCCAACTTCCAAAACGAGATTTGCCGGGGCGGCAGGCGCATCTGCGTTGGCAAATGGCTCCACAAAAGGTTGCACCAGCCAGTTTACGCTAGGGAAATCACCGTCGCCGGTCCAGGATATCCAGTCTTCTTCACCGGGAAACTTAATCATATCCCCCTTTTCGCTCACCGCAGGACCGCTATCAGAACCAACCGGGAAAGTCCAGGCATCTGCAACGACTCTGTAACCCACCCAAAGGTCCTGGCCTGCGTCGAATGGAACAGCTTCATCCAGGTCAAAGGTGTTGATCTGGCCGTACTCAAAAGATGTAAGCTCTTGTTGGTAAATGAGGTTGGGAGGGTTATCTCCCTGCCATACCTTTATGGTAAAATCCGCTGTATCAAGTGGGGCCAGGTTGATCTTTGTTATCGCAAACCCAGCATAATCTTCCAGGTCCAGGGGATCAAAGCGGTGGGCGATATACCAGTCAATCGGTTCGGCAGAACCCCAGGCTTCAGTAAGCACCCCATCACCCCAGAAAATCCATTCCCCGGTCAGCAAATTGTTTTGCTGTTTATGCCATGATAAGGGATTGGGTGCAAAAGGTAATGAAAGATCAGGCC
The DNA here is from genome assembly GCA_003556325.1 of Bacteroidales bacterium. Taxonomy (GTDB): domain Bacteria; phylum Bacteroidota; class Bacteroidia; order Bacteroidales; family UBA7960; genus PUPG01. The sequence continues at coordinate 1,693 of PWRF01000126.1, forward strand.
GCTGCCTGATTATTGCAAAATAAGAGTTATCATCAATATGCGGAGGCTGTTCATCTTTAAGCTTTAACAGCTTTTGCTGACGGGCATTTTCATGCTCAGCAACAACGGTTTGCGACACCTGTGAATTGTTGGTTTCCAGTTCTATTCCTTCCAAATGAATGATCTGAGGTCGCTGTCCCTCCCTGGCGAAGGTTAACTGCGAAATGAGGATCACTGATAAAGTGACAAGCAAGTTTAAGGTAGGTGTTTTCATGTTTTTATATTTGTTCAACTAATTGTTATTGAGGTGTTTATTTTCTTGTCAAAAGTTTAGGGGTTGTGTTGCAAGTGTCAAAATGTCGAAATGTCGAAAAGTAAAAAGTCGAAAAGTCGAAAAGTCAGAATGACCAGCCTCCCGTGTGTCAAAAAATCCAGTCAAAGGCGTTTCATCTTCATCATTTGTCTTTTTATGTGAACATAAAGTTATGAAGATATTTGTATTTATTAACAATTACGAATGTCGTTTTGTTTTGCATTTAAGCAATTATCTTAAACAGGGATTGTTTAGTGTTTTATTAAGGCTGGCTTCAGCAGGATAGGCTAATGCTGAGTTTGTACATACTCCATGTATTGCATCGTTTGCTCTTTGACGTGAGTACCATAGAGTTTTTCCACGATGTACAGGGCCAGGTCGATGCCGGCACTGATCCCGGCGGCTGTCATCAGCTTGCCATTGTCCACAAAACGACGGTCTTTGCGATAATTGGCCTGAGGTGCCAGGGCCATGACATCCTCCACCACGGCATGATGCGTGGTGAACTCCTTATTGTCAAGCAAGCCAAGGATTGCAGGTATCCGTGCACCTGAGCAAACGGAGAAGGTGATCGCAGACTTATCGTAAGCATCCCGGAACCAGTCAAGCAACGTCTTGTTTTTGATGACGGCTTTGGTACCGTCGCCGCCGGGGATCACCAAAATATCGATATGCAGTGAGCGATCGATTGCATAATCGGGGTGTACCCTCAGGCCGTGCACCGTTCGGACTTCCTTGCCCGTCTCCGAAAGGGTAAAGACATCAAACAGCGAGTGGTCATTCAACTCATCGGCAACGGCAAATACTTCGTAGGGGCCAGCGAAATCCAGCAATTCAATGTCATCAAACAATAGTATGCCAACTTTTTTCATGTGTTTTCAATTTTTCAACTTATTGGTTATGTGATACATATGTTATCAACAGGACTGCTATTGGCTGTTGGCTTTTAGCTTTTGGCTTTCTTGCCAATAGCCAATAGCTAATAGCCAAAAGCCTACTTAGTCCGTAAGCCCCCATGACCGTAATCATCCGCCTGTGTGTCAAAAATCCTGTTCCGAATGGTCGGGATTTACAACATGAGCATTTCATAGTATCATCATTTTTGATACCTGCAAGTATAAACAATTTATATGCTAATGCGGGTTTTGGAAATTTAGATGCCTGGATGAAATGAAACCTTTCGATAACAAATTTCAAGCTTTCGATGGATAAGATTTTCAGTAGCTGATGAGGATCAATTAAGAAAAAGTACGTATATTTGTACTTATAAACGTAAAAAAATAAAACCAATGATCGCTGCAAATTTTTCAGAATTCAGGGCGGGGTTGAAACATTTCCTCGACAAGGTAGAAGACCATAACGAAACATTGATTATCAAGCGGAAGACTGGTAAGGGTACTGTAGTCATATCATTGGATGAATACAATTCCATGATGGAAAC
>PWRF01000144.1 GCA_003556325.1 Bacteroidales bacterium
ATTTTCATCGTTAAAATCTGAGATGATTCCGGAGATCTCTGCAGGGTCGTGGTATTCGGTTTGAACGAGCAGGACGAAGAAATGGATGGCATCCGGAGAGAAGGTAAAGGGAGTGTCGATAGGGTCTCTTTCGCGCCGGCGCGAGGGATCTTCGCCTGATTCAGCGATTCTGCGCGCTTCCTCTTCGTGAAGGGACGCCAGCAGTACAGATGCGGGCTGATGCACCGGTGTATCCGAATAATTGTCCACTACATGCTGCAATTCCGTCATAAACAATTCCCTGTCGTCGTTTCTGCCCAATGCCATTGCATGCAGGTAAGCGAAGCGGGCTTCCAGCTCCCTTGATACTTCGAGGGTGTCCAGGGCTTGTTTATTGCGGCTTATGATATCGTATCTTCCGGCAAAGAATGCGCGGTAGCTTTCTGCGTAAAGATCTGCGGCCAATGCTTCTTTTCTTCTCACATTATCCGCAAAATCCGGATCACCTATGATCATTGCATACTCACTGTCGGGGTAACGCGTGAGAAGCTGGTTTTTGATCTGTTCTGCAGCCGAATGGTTGCCGGTTTCACGATGCATGTGATAAAGGTAATAGTAGGCTTGCAGTTCCTTTCCGGATCCGTCAAAGTTATTGACCAGTTGTGTAAAGCTTTCGACAGCACTTTGCAGGTCGTTCAGCCTGTCGCGGAACAGCATGGCTTTATTGAAGTATGCCTGTACCTGGCGATCGATGCTGGCGGCAAGCTGTTCTTCCGTATTGGGTATGTTTCTTAAATAATTTTCTTTGTCAAATTCGTCAAACTCCAGGGTATCCTCTTCCTCTGCAAGCAGATCATCAAAGCCTTCAAAATCACCGAAGCCACCAGCTATCATTTGCCGGTTGCTGATACGCCAAAGGTCTTCCAGGGGCCTTTCGCCAAATTTGCTGAAAAACTCCATTTCCCCGTTAGCCATAGCGGTGGTGTTATAAAAATACCAACCGCCTCCTCCCTGCTGATGGCCCATTCTTCTTCCTTTCCTTGCAACCCTGCCGGCTTCTCTCATCTCTTGCTGCCTTTGTCTTTCGGCCTCTTCACGTTGTCTTTCCTGCTCCCTTAGCTCTTCAATGATGCCGGCGACAATAGCCTCTTGTTGCTCGGCTGTAAGAGTAGCCAGGTGCTGAAGTGAATCTTCGCGGTGAATTACTTCACTCAACTGTGCCAGGCCGGATAAAACCTGCTGCCGCTCCCGCACAGCATCTATTTCCTCATAGCTATGGGGGAGAAAAGTTGTTGCACTGTCGTAATACAGGTTAGCCTGTCCGTAATCAGGATGCTCAAAATATATCTCTCCAAGTCTAAGAAAAGACAGTCCTTTCTGGAGATCGTTCTCTGTGCTGTTCTCAATGGATTTCAGGTACATTTCTATGGCTTGCGCCTCATCTCCCTGACGTATGTAAAGCTGGGCAAGAGCATAATAAATCTGGTCCCTGAACTCGCGATTTCTTTCTTCTGACAACATTTCCATGAGTTCATCGCGAATGAAATCGCTGCCGCCCACGCTGGGGTCATAGGCAAGGGCCATTCCGATACGTGCCTGGAAACGCATGTTACGGTCGGAGCGCATATCGAGCACACGCTGAAAGGTCTGCTGGGCACGGGCAAAATCGCCTGCATGCTGATACAGCTGTGCCTGAATGAATGTCAGCCGCGCCCTCTCGTTACGATCCTCCTCATAGGTCACAGCCAGGTCAAGCTGGCGGGTAGCCTGCTCGTACATCTCCTGGCGTATATAATGATCGGCATATGCTTTTCTGAACATGGCCACCGTCGGTTCCTTCAGTAAATTGTCGCCATACCGGCGCTCCAGTGTTTCCAGCAACCGCCGTGCCTGCTCATACCTGCCCTGCTCGTTATACGACTTGGCTATCCATACCTTGGAGTCGTAACTTCTTTGGGTGTCGTACTGTCGGATAATATGTTCGAAGGTGAGAATGGCAAGCGTATAGTCTCTTTTGAAAAAATGGGAGCGCGCAATAAGATAATAGGACTCGTCGATCCACTTGTTATGCTCCTTGCCCCTTATGTTCATGGAGTGGCGACGAATCACCATGCTGGCTTTCTCATATACAACATCCATATTTCCTCTGATAGAAGCAGCATCCTGCTCGGTGCCGTAACGAAACACCGAAAGGATCTGCTCATAATTATCAGTGTGGGCCTCTGACAGGGTCTTCAGGCTCTCCTTGTAAATCTCACGTGCATTGAAATAGCCATTGTATTTGGCATTAACAGAATGGAATGCACGATTCAGAAAACGGTCTTTCTGCGTGGAACAACCGGAAAAAATAAGGATAAGAAGGAGCGGAAACACCAGAAAGGTGCTCCGGAAAATAAATCGTCCTGGAATATGCATGCAAATCATAAATTAAACCACAAAGATAACGCTCATTTTTTTAAAAGATTATATTCTGACTTTTGATAATAACACAAAGGGTTAAAATAATGTTCTAACCACAGAAAATGATTAATTTTGCATGAATCTAACCGGATGCTTAAACCGGAAAACAAATGTCTGAAAAAGAACGAAAAAAGGAATTTCTAAAAAAGCTTCACCACAGGTACCGGGTAGTGATCCTGAACGACGATACCATGGAGGAGAAGCTCAGCATTCAACTGTCCCGTTTTAAGGTTTTCATGCTGGCCGGCACAATTGTCGTGCTGCTTGTCCTGGCAACGATCTATCTCATTGCTTTTACACCGCTTAAGGAGTATATCCCGGGATATGCTGATTTTAACACCAGGAAGGTGCTGCGGGAGCTTTCCTTAAGGGCAGACACCCTGGAACGTCAGCTTCGGCAAAAAGATCTCTACATCATGAACATCAGGCACATCACAGAAGGAAGAGATCTTATCGAAGAGATTCCGGATACAGTAGGCGATCCTGACGCGTTTGATATTGATGAATTGCCCCGGTCACGTGAGGACTCGATCCTCAGGGCTGAAATGGAGCTGGCGGCATCTTTCAATCAGACGTTTGGAAGAAATAATGAAAGGCAGGCAGTAATTGAAGCCGGCCGTTTCACCTTTTTCCCGCCCCTCACCGGCATGATAAGCAGCCATTTTGATCCGTCGGAAGGCCATTATGGTGTGGATATTGTGGCCGACAGGGACGAAATCATCAAATCCACGCTTGATGGCACGGTGATTTTCTCCACCTGGACCCTGGCAACAGGCTACACTATTGGCATTCAGCATGACAACAACATTGTCTCCATTTACAAACACAACAGCAGCCTGTTAAAGCAAGAAGGCAGCCTTGTTGAGGCAGGCGACCCCATAGCCATCATCGGCGATACAGGATTGTATTCAACGGGTACGCATCTTCACTTTGAATTATGGTTTAACGGGATCCCGGTGAATCCTGCAGAATATATCTCTTTTCAATGAAAAGCAGGCAAACCCAGAAAATAGCAGTTCTCGGGTCAACAGGTTCTGTTGGTCAGCAGGCGCTCGAGGTGATGGGAAGATTCCCGGGGCGGTATGAGCTCTCCGTACTCACAGCTCAAAACAATGCCGGGCGTTTGATACGGCAGGCCCTGAAATACAAACCGGAAGCCGTTGTTATTGCAAACCCGGTCCATTATGAAGATGTCCGAACTGCCTTAAACCATACTTCCGTAAAGGTATACGCCGGCAAGGATGCCATTGACAACATCACCAGCCTGTCCGGAACAGACACTGTAATCACTGCAATGACCGGCATATCGGGGTTGACACCCACACTGAATGCCGTTAAGCTCGGCAAAAAGATCCTGCTGGCGAACAAGGAAAGCCTGGTGGCAGCCGGCGGGCTCATTACCCGCGAAGCAGTGAGGAACAATGCCACTATATTGCCCGTTGACTCTGAGCATTCAGCCATCCAGCAATGCCTCATCGGAGAAGATGACAAAGCGGTTGAGAAAATCTATCTTACAGCCAGCGGAGGGCCTTTTTGGGGAATGAACAGGGAAGAGCTCCTGCATGTAAGCAAGAAAGAAGCCTTGCAACATCCCACATGGGATATGGGAGACAAAATAAGCATCGATTCTGCCACCATGATGAATAAAGGCTTGGAAATGATAGAGGCAAAATGGTTGTTTGACCTTAGCCCGCATCAAATAGATGTCGTCATACATCCGCAGTCTATCATTCATTCCATGGTGAAATTCCACGATGGCAGCATAAAAGCGCAAATGGGTATGCCTGACATGAAACATCCCATTCAGTATGCACTCAATTATCCCGACCGTTTGCCCTATGATCTGCCGCGGTTTCAAGCGGACCAAATGACCGAACTCAGCCTGGGCCCTATTCGGAAAGGTGATTTTCCCTGCCTTGATCTGGCAAAAGAAGCATTGCAGCAGGGTGGCAGCATGCCCTGCGTGGTTAATGCTGCCAATGAGGCGGCAGTCGATGCATTTCTGAACGACAGGATCCCGTTTTTATCCATCGGAGACGTTATCAGCGAGTGTATGCAGAAAACTAATGTACCAGAGGCAGACACCATTGAAGAAATATTGAACCTTGACGCCAGAGTTAAGACCCTGGCAGAAGAAATTATTAAAACATTTTCCTGCGGCAGCCGTTAGTTATCAGAGCATGTATCGAAAAAGGCGACAGCCGGCCGACGCAGCAGATTTTTTATCAGTAAGCAAAAACACGGGAAACATATGCAGATCTTGATTCAGGCAGCGCAGTTTTTTTTGAGCCTCAGTATACTTATTGTCATCCACGAAGCCGGGCACTTCCTTTTTGCCCGTATGTTCGGAATACGTGTGGAAAAGTTTTATCTCTTCTTCAATCCGTGGTTCTCGCTTTTTAAGATCCGGCGGGGTGAAACAGAATACGGCATGGGATGGTTGCCCCTTGGGGGATATGTTAAAATATCCGGCATGATAGACGAATCCATGGACAAAGACCAGATGAAACAGCCTGCCAAGCCTTACGAATTCCGTTCCAAGCCGGCATGGCAGCGGCTGCTCGTAATGGTTGCCGGTGTTTTCTTCAACGTCATCCTGGCAGCTCTTATCTATGTCATGATGCTGTTCACCATTGGTGAGGAATACCTGCCGGTTGAAAATCTCAAGTATGGTGTTGAAGCCCAGCAGCTTGGAAAAGAGATGGGGCTGCAGTCAGGCGATCATATTCTTTCCCTGAACGGACAAAAGCCCACTGACTGGTCGTCTATGATCCAGGGCTTTGCACGCGGTGAAATATCAGAGGTAGAGGTAAAAAGGAACGACAGCCTGATCAACATATCTGTTCCCGAAGGGTTTTTCGGCAAGATCATATCTGCCAGAGGAAGGAACTTTATAAACATCCGCTTCCCATTTATTGTCAGCGGCTTTCTTGATGATTCCCCGGCGAAAGAAGCAGGTGTCGAAGCAGGGGACCACATCAAAGGAATTGGCGGAAAGGAAACCTGGAGTTACTGGGAGTTTGCCGCTACGGTTGCCGACTTCGCCGGAGAGGAAACCATCCTGACCATCGAGCGCGACGGAGAAACAAAAACACTGGACATCACCGTTACCAATGAAGGGTTCATTGGTGCTTATGTCAAAGAACCTTTTGAGCTTCTTGAAACAAAAACCAGGGACTACTCCCTTACAGCATCAGTACCCGCAGGCATATCAAGGGCCTACACAACCACGCGCGACTATTTCCGTGACCTGGGAATGCTATTCAGGCCCGAGGTAAGTGCCCGGGAAAGTCTGGGCGGCTTCATCACCATTGGCGGCATCTTCTCGCCCACATGGGACTGGGTCCACTTCTGGACCATGACAGCCTTCCTGTCGATCATCCTGGCGGTAATGAATATACTGCCTATACCTGCACTCGACGGCGGACATGTTATGTTTCTGCTCTATGAGATCATTGCAGGCCGGAAACCCCCGGAAAAGTTTATGGAATATGCCCAGATAATAGGCATGCTGCTTCTGCTGTCCTTAATTTTGCTCGTCAACCTGAACGACGTGCTGCGACTTTTCCGGTAATATGCCTGAAATTTTCCATACAACCATCCTGGGTTCAAGCGCCGCCCTCCCTACCTCCCTGCGCCATACAAGCGCCCAGGTAGTTCAGCATCATAACAGGTTTTTTCTCCTGGACTGCGCAGAGGGGACACAAATGCAACTCAGAAGGTTTAAGCTTCCGCTGATGAAGATAGACCACATCTTCATCAGCCACATGCATGGCGACCACTATCTTGGCCTGCCCGGCCTGCTGTTTACCTATCATCTGCTCGGCCGCGACAAGGCACTTCATGTTTACTCACCTCCGGGCATGCAGCAAATCATTGAAATCCAGTACGAAATATCCCAGCTCAGACCCTCTTTTGATGTGGTGTATCACGAACTCACCGACGACGCCCGGCTGATTTATGAAGACCAAAGAATACAGATCGAAACACTGCCGATGGATCATCGCATACCTACTTACGGCTTCCTGATATCTGAAAAGCCACGCCTGAGAAACATCCGTAAGAGTGCCATTACAAAACACCGGATCCCCCAGGAGCAGATGACGCTGATCAAACAGGGTGAAGACCTCGTTGCCACGGACGGACAGGTTGTCCCCAACGAGCAGATAACCATCGACCCACCCCCGCCCCGGAGCTACGCATTTTGCTCTGACACCAAATACACAGAACAATTCATGGAAAGAATAAAAGGGACCAGCCTGCTCTACCATGAAGCAACGTTCATGGGTGATAAAGCAGATATTGCCCGCGAAAAAATGCACTCAACCACCCTGGAAGCTGCCACGCTGGCAAAAAAAGCCGGAGCCAAAAAGCTCCTGCTGGGTCATTATTCAGCACGGTATAAAGAATTAGAGGCCTTCCGTGAAGAAGCAGCTTCGGTGTTTCCGGAGACCTACCTTGCCGAAGAAGGTGATGTTGTCAATATAGAATAAGCAAACATTATTCTGTTTTGTCCTGATCGTGCCACTGCTTCACTGCCTCTTCCGGTACTGTGAGGCATAGTTTCCAAAGCCGGCGAGCCTGCCGGCTCTGCCAGCAGGCATCAGCAGAACATCCCGGGAAATTTAAAAAAACAAGGGATAAAGGGACAAGGGGAAGGTCTCGCTGTCATCGCCCTGAAGCAATCCATGTTTTTTCAGCAATGCAAAGATCTCATCCGGATCATGCTTTCGTCCGCTCAAATCCCTTGAAAGGTCTTCCCATACTGCAGGTACTCGTGATCCATCAATGTGTGCAAAAGAGATATGGCCGTTTCTGACCTCGAGTGCACAAGTCAGTGACTGTCCACTCCAAAGTACATTTCCTGTAAACTCATACTTTGATGGAGAGCGGGCATAGTTCCATTCCCGGCTGCGGTATTTTTCTCCAACCAGTCGCTCTGCGCTTTGATGGTCAGAAAGCGTAAGCTGATAATCTGTCACTGGTCCATAATACCGGGCAAGGTGCTGCTCAAGCAAACCAGCAAAACGGTCAAAAGCAGGCGGGTTTTCCAGGAGACCGGAAATGTTGGCAACCTTGCTGCGGACCGACTGGATACTGGTGTCTTTATACCGCCCGGGGCTGACACGGATAGCCTCCTGCAAAACCTCCAGATCGGCATTATACAGCAAAGTGCCATGGTGCAAAACACGGTCTTTGTAAATATGTTCTGCGTTGCCCGAGATCTTAAGTCCGCCGGCACGGATATCGTTTTTCCCGGCAAACTGTGCTTCCACGCCCAGGTCATTCAGAAAAGCGATGACAGGTGCGGTATACTTTCTGAAGTTGATCATGTTGCCGGGCTCACCCCGAAATATGAAGGTGAAATTGAGGTTCCCTGGCGCATGAAATACGGTTCCGCCCCCCGATAGTCTCCGTATAACAGGGATATCATTCGTGCGGACAAAGGGCAGGTTGATCTCGGCAAATACATTCTGATGCTTGCCGATGATGACGGATGGCCGGGACCACCAGAGCATGATTACCTCCTCATCCTGGTTTTTCAGCAGATGTTCTTCCAATGCAATATTATAATAGGGGTCGCGGCTCCCGTGATGGATCAATAACATGGTTAGGTCCGGATATTATCAAGGCAGGTTCTTATCTTCCTTAGGATGTATGCATCTGTGATTTCACTTTCAAGCTCCCGGAGGACCGTTTCATCCCTGATGTTCATGAGGGCTCTTTTCCTGACATCAAAATCATCCTCCTTCAAAACGATAGTTTTTAACATGTGAGGGTCGTGTATACGCGATACCGCCTGTCCTCTGACATAGTAATCCAAATCGCTCAGCGCAATATCCAGGATTACATCTGTGTCATCTATCTGTTGCACTGCGAGGGCCCTGACGTAGTAATCGCTGTCGTTACGGGCGATATAGACCAATAGTTCCTGGTCTGTGATTTTTTTCAGGGCATCGGACCTGACATAAAAATCGCTGTTGCAGCAGGCGATCCGGGCAAGAAGTTTCTCGTCGTCAATTTTCTGCACCACGGCAGACTTTATGTCCCTGTCGGTAAGGCTTTCCAGCAGGCTGGCCAGCACATCATCATCCTGAATATTGCAGATTGCATCTTTGCATATATAATAGTCCGGTTGGCTTTTCAGCACGATACCGGCGAGTATATGGGGATCTCGTATTTTCCTTACGGAAGCCAGGCGTACGTAGTATGAGGGATCCTGAGATGCTGTTTCCTTCAGCAATTGCTGGTCAGCGATCTTTTCAACAGCTGCCTGCCTGACTATGTAATCGGGGTCGTTTCCCACAATCCTGGCAAGCAATCCGGGGTCTTCAACCTTTTTCACTGCGTTCGCCCTGATACGGGGATCCGGATCGTTCAGGGCCTTATCCGGGCCAAGGCCAGCGGGCCGCCCGCCCTTTCCGGCTATGCTTTTATGGTTACCCTCTGTTGACATATGCTTGCAGGCTTTTTCCCTGTTCTCTCCGGTTCATAACAAATTTACTAAAAAGCCGCCATTTCGAGATGTTGCGGCAAAAAAATAAAGGCCTGGTGCAAGCAGGCTTCTTACAATTTGAATTTTTATAACTTTGTCGGGTTTTTTTGATGGCAGTTTTATAGCATGAAAAGAAAAGGTCGCTGCCCTCAGGAATTCAGTGCCCAACAAAATAATTTTAAGCGATGAACAGGATCCCCAAACATTATAGCCCTGGTAATACAGAGTCAAAATGGTATGCCGATTGGATAGAAAAAGGATACTTCAGGTCGGAGCCCGACGATCGTCCTCCTTATTCGATGGTGATACCCCCGCCCAACGTTACCGGTGTATTGCATATGGGGCACATGCTGAACAACACCATACAGGATGTACTGGTGCGCCGGGCCAGGATGCTCGGGTACAACACCTGCTGGTTGCCCGGCACGGATCACGCCTCCATAGCCACCGAGGCCAAGGTGGTCAATAAATTGAAAAGCGAAGGCATCGACAAGAAAAAAATTACCCGCGAAGAGTTTCTGGAGCACGCATGGGAATGGAAAGAAAAACACGGAGGTATTATCCTTGAACAGCTGAAAAAACTTGGAGCTTCCTGTGATTGGGAAAGGACAAAGTTCACTATGGACGAGGACCTTTCCGAGTCGGTGATAAATGTGTTTATTGACCTGTATAAAAAAGGATTGATATACAGGGGTGTTCGCATGGTAAACTGGGATCCCAAAGCGCTGACCGCTCTCTCAGATGAAGAGGTGGTGCACAGGGAGGTGCAGTCAAAGCTTTATTACGTCCGCTACCGCATCCAGGACAGCAATGAATACATTACCATCGCCACGACGCGGCCGGAAACCATCCTGGGAGACACTGGTATTTGTATCCATCCGGAAGATGAGCGGTATAAGCACCTGATCGGGAAAAAAGCACTCGTTCCCCTGATAGACAGGCCCATACCCTTCATTTTAGACGAATACGTAGACAGGGAGTTTGGCTCAGGGGCCCTGAAAGTCACCCCTGCACACGATATCAACGACTACAACCTGGGGCTGAAGCATAACCTGCCTTCCATAGATATCTTCAACGACGACGGAACTCTTAACGAGAAAGCCGGGATCTTTATCGGTGAGGACAGGTTTACAGCCCGTGAAAAAGTAACCGAAGCGCTGCAGGAACAGGGATCTCTGATCAAAGTGGAGACGATCACCAACAGCATAGGCTTCTCGGAGCGCACCGATGAGGTAATTGAACCAAAGCTTTCCCTGCAATGGTTCCTGAAAATGGACGCTCTGGCAAAGCCAGCCCTGGATGCCGTCATGGATGACACCATCCGCTTCCATCCCCCTAAGTTCAAGAACATTTACAAGCATTGGATGGAGAATGTACGCGACTGGTGCATCAGCCGCCAGCTCTGGTGGGGACATCGCATTCCTGCCTATTACCTTCCCGACGGTCGCCATGTGGTTGCCAAAAACCACGACGAGGCACTGCTGGAAGCCAGGGACAAATACGATGCAAACATCCGGAAAAAAGAGCTGAAGCAGGACGAAGACGTGGTGGACACCTGGTTTTCCTCATGGCTGTGGCCCTTATCGGTGTTCAATGGAATTAACGAGCCTGATAACAAAGAGATCCGTTACTACTATCCCACCAACGACCTGGTAACCGCACCGGAGATCCTGTTCTTCTGGGTTGCGCGGATGATCATGGCAGGATTGGAGTTCCGCAAAGAGATCCCCTTTAAAAATGTTTATCTGCATGGGATCGTGCGTGACAAAGAGGGACGCAAAATGTCAAAATCCCTGGGCAACTCGCCGGATCCGATACAGCTGATGGACAACTACGGTGCCGACGGCGTCAGGGTAGGAATGCTGTTCTCCTCCCCTGCCGGCAACGACCTGTTGTTCGACGAGTCGCTTTGTGAACAAGGCAGGAACTTTTGCAATAAGATCTGGAACGCCTTCCGTCTTACGCAAAGCTGGGAAGTGGACAACTCCCTCAGTCAACCGGGTAACGCTGCTACCGCCATTCGTTGGTTTGAATCCAACATGAACCAGGCCCTCGAAACGCTGGAAAGCCATTTTGAGAAATACCGGATTGCCGACGCGCTGATGACCATTTATAAGCTTATCTGGGAAGATTTTTGCTCGTGGTACCTGGAGATGGTAAAACCAGACTACCAAAAGCCTATTGACCCTGAAACATACAGGAAAACCATTGGGTTCCTCAATCATTTGCTGCGGGCCCTGCATCCGTTTATGCCCTTTATCTCTGAAGAGATCTATCAGCATGTCAAAGATGCAGACGACAGCGAAAGCATAACCATTGCCCCGTTTCCCGGAGCAGAGGCATTTGATAAAAACATCACCACCAGCTTTGCCTTCGCAAAGGAGGTGGTCATGGCAATCCGCAACCTGCGCCAGGAAAAGAATATCCCGCAGAAAGAACAGCTTACCCTGTTTGTAAAAAAGAACAATAACGAGCAAGCCGACACTACTTTTGACGGCATCATCAGGAAGCTATGCAACATCAGCAAGCTGGAATATACCGACACAAAGCCCGAAGGGACATACGCCCTGATTGTCAGGTCAACGGAGTTACTCATCCCTCTCGATCAGCATGTGGATGCAGAAGAAGAGATCCGGAGCCTTGAAGAGGAGCTTGCATACCAGGAAGGATTCCTGCAAAAGATTGAGAAAAAGCTTTCCAACGAGAAGTTTGTTAACAATGCCCCGGAAAAGGTGGTGGCGATGGAACAAAAAAAGCAACGCGACGCACGGTCGCGTATACAGGTGATCAAAGCCCAGCTTGACAACCTGAAAAAATAGCGCCCATCCCCGGGGGCAGGACGAATAGCTGATTTCGTGCTCCGGGTTGCGGGTCAAACAGGCTTACACTTTTCGAAAAAAGATCACAGTCCACCTGGTTTGATAACCTGTAATTCTTTAATTCTTCAGGCAACTGGAAAAGGTCTCCATCAGGGTTTTATGATGCGCTGACTGGATATGCCCCTGCTTGTTGAGAGCGTTACCAGGTACATCCCGGAATTCATGCGCCTGTAGTGGCGGGAGAGATCAAAACGATGGTCTCCTGCCGCAAGCCTTCCCTGGTGCAGCCTGGCAACCAGGTTCCCATGGATGTCGAACATGACGAGGTTTGCATCAGCAACGGGTTCATTCAGTGTGATCAGCACTTGCGATCCGGCGTCAACCGGGTTGGGATAAACGCTGATATGTATGCCTGTGTCTGCGGGCTCATGCACATAGGTTGGATCCACACCGTATCCAAGCACCTTCAGCACTGCTTCAGGGGCATTACCGGCATTGCTGTGAAATACCACTTCCTCGCTAAAGGAGCCATCGCTATCCGGAGAAAAACGTACCGGTAACTCATGGTATTCCCCCGGGTCAAGTGTCATCGGCAGATCAGCACCTGGCACCTCAAAAGCATCATGTGCCGATTGAATCTCGCTGATGGTCAGAGGCAGGTTGCCTTCGTTTTCCACCACCAGTGTTTTTTCATTCACTTCTCCTATTTGCACATCACCAAACTCCATGGTATCAGGAGTCAGCTTTATGATGGCAGCCTCCAGCACGCCCTCTCCCGAAACAGGGACAGCGATCTCGCTGTGGTCGGGATCATTGCTTTCAATGGTCAGTGTTGCAACGTATTGTACCTCTTCCTCAGGCTGAAAAAACACCGCCACCTGTTCCCATTCACCAGGCGCAATAAAAAAGCCTTTCAAAACAGGTGCATCTTCGTCAACAAAAAAGACATCATCGCCCTCCATCGCTAACGAAATGACCTCCAGGACATCATTTCCTGTATTGTATATGGTGATGTTCTGCGAATGCACCGATCCAATGACTCCCTCCCCAAAAAGTAATGCAACCGGGTCAACATTAATAACAGGAATTTGCTCCTCCTCAGAGAAATGAGCAACAATATCTGCATCACCATTCAGTGTGTATACCAGTTCGTCCTCATAAAAAAGCTCACCGTCGATATCCCATTTTTCAAAGACCCAGCCTTCGTCAGCTTCGGCTTTTAAATACACATTTGCCCCGTCGTTGAAGAATTCTGTGCCGGTAAATGGAAGCACGGTTCCTTTTTCCTCTTGCACGGCGATACTCACCTCAGCCAGCACATCAGACACATCCTCGCCAAGGCCAATATTTATGCGTTTGGTTTGGTAGTTTGAAATCTGTACACCGGAGATGGTGACAGGGTCAAAACCACTTGCAGCATAGGTAATATCATAGCTACCCTGGTATACAGGCCTGTTGTAGTTGCCGTGCGGCAGGGC
>PWRF01000003.1 GCA_003556325.1 Bacteroidales bacterium
ATTATGGCACACACGTTATTGTTTTCTCCGGGGCCAACGGAGATCATCCTCATCATCCTGGCCATCCTGCTTTTGTTTGGTGGCAGAAAGATCCCTGAGCTTATGCGGGGACTTGGAAAGGGCATGAAAGAATTTAAGAATGCACAGAAAGAAGAAGATGATGATGGAAAAAAGCCTTCGGAAGATAAGCCTGCCGAAAAGAAGGACGATTAAGTGCGTTCTGGCAATCCTGGCCTTTGGTGTGGGCTCAGGCCTGTTTTTTGACGATCCTCTCGCGGCGCAGGTGCCGCCTCCGCCCGAAGGGGAAGTGGAGGAAGTGCCTGATGGTTTTGCCATTGCTCCCGATGACCCTGTTGCAGTCATGCTCGACAGCCTTGCGCTGCTGAAGGTGTTTGAGGCAACGGACCGGCATGCTGAGAGGGTGGTGGAACGAAAGCACAATTTCCCTGCAGGGTTTGTTCCGGCTTACTCCGACTCCGTCTACGCGCATCGTATCGCCCGGCTCGACGCTTACTCCCCTTTCCACTTTGTATACAACAGCCACGTCCAGACTTTTATCAACCTGTACGCCAGGAACCGCCGCGAGCTTACCGAGCGCATGCTGGGCCTGGGGCACCTGTACTTCCCCATGTTTGAAGAGCAGCTCGACCGGCACAATTTACCGCTGGAGCTAAAATACCTTGCGGTTGTTGAGTCGGCGTTGAACCCTACGGCACGCTCCAGGGTGGGAGCAACAGGATTGTGGCAGTTCATGTACCACACCGGCCGGCTTTACGGGTTGGAGGTGAACAGCTATGTCGATCACAGGGCCGACCCCCTGAAGTCGACCGTTGCAGCCTGCCAATACCTGGGCGACCTTTACGATATTTACGGGGACTGGTCGCTGGCACTCGCTGCGTACAATGCAGGCCCGGGAACGGTAAACAGGGCAATCAGGCGGGCCGGGGGTGTTAAGGACTTTTGGCTGATACGGCATTTCCTGCCCCGCGAGACGCGCAACTTCGTGCCGGCCTTCATTGCAGTCACCTATGTGATGGAGCACGCCGAAGACCATAACCTGTACGCTATGCCCCCTGTATACACCCACAACGACGTGGACACCATAGCCGTTGAACGGGAGCTGAGCCTGCGGCACATCAGTACTTTGATGGATATCCCCCTGGATCACCTGAGATATCTCAATCCCACTTTCAGGCAGAACATCATCCCTCACAACGCCGACAATCCTTACCTGTTGCGGTTGCCCGCCTCGCGTTCCGGGGATTTCCTGGCTAATGCCGAGGCCATTTACAACTACCGTACGCCGGAAGAGATCAGGCAGGAGGAGAAGGCCGCCCGGCTGGCAGAAACCACCGTTCACGTGGTTCGCAGCGGAGAGGTCCTTGGCAGTATCGCGCGCAGGTATGGCACATCGGTGCGCGAGATCCAGCAGCTTAACAACATGCGGGGTACGCTTATCCGGCCCGGGCAGCGTTTGGTGGTAAGGGCTCCGGCAGCTGCTCCGGCACCCGGAAGGGCCAACGTCCACGTGGTTCGCAGGGGAGAAACCCTCGGGACCATAGCCCGCCGCTATAATATCAGCGTAGAACAGCTGCAGCAATGGAACAACCTCAGCGGCACCCTGATCCGTGCCGGACAGCACCTGGTGGTGCAGCCCCCGGAGCCGAGCGCCAGCCGGTAGCGGGGAGCTGAGCGCCGGGCAATTGGTACTCGTGATTACATTGGTTTGAGAATTGGAGTTTCCCGGGTGCTTGCCTTTGTTCAGGGTGGAGTATATGTTCAGGTTTTCAGCGGGTTGCGGATATAAAGCCGTGAACGGCCAACAGGAGCCGCAGCACCCGGGCTGCGGGGATGGATATCCGAAACCCACTTCAAGCGTCTTTGGCATATATTTTGTATTTTAGGAAACAGAAAACAGAATCCTTCTGAATAGCAGAACAAACCATTCTTTAATAAAGACCATAACCATGAAAACCATAAGCTTGTTACACCCGGGAAGAGTTGTATTGCTGTCTTTCCTGCTCCTTGCTTTTGCTGCCTGCGAGGTGAGGGACCGGCCGGACAAGCCGTCGGCCAGCGGGCGTGCCGGTGAGTTGCTTGCCGTGATGGACCAATCGCTTTGGGAAGGCAAGGTGGGAACCACCTTCCAGGACGTTTTCAGGGCGCCCATCAGCACCCTCAACCAGCCGGAGCCCATGTTCAACGTCATCTTCATACCGAAAAGAAACTTCGGCAGTGTTTTTGAGACACACCGTCATATCTTCATGCTCGATGTTGACGAGACCCTGGAATCACCACGCATAGAGTTTAATCGCGATGTATGGTCGTTCCCGCAAATGGTGGTGAGGGTTACCGCACCGTCGCAGGAATCGGCCGTACGTATCATTCGCAATAACGACGAGCAGTTTTTCGACCGCTTTCTCGAAGTGGAATACCTGCGCCTGGAAAATGCCTACAGGCGGATGTTGCAGACATCATCCCACCGGACGGTTAAAAACCTCTTCGGTGTCGACATGGCCATTCCGGAAGGATATTTTGTTGCATCAGAGGGAGATAATTTCGTCTGGCTGCGTAAGTCTGCCACCAATGAAGAGTTCGACCAGGCGGTGATGATATGGACTTTGGACTATACAGACCCGGCTGTCGATTTTGACGAGGATGTGATCTGGGCCCGGCGCGACTCGGTCACCAGGATCTACATCCCCGGGCAGTTTCCCGGCTCATACATGACCACATACAACACCGAACCCATGAGGCTCAGGCCGGAATTCCGCGAAGTGGACTTTAACGGCAGGTATGCCATCGAGGCACGCAGCCTGTGGCGGCTGGAAGGCGATTTCATGGGCGGCCCCTTTGTAAACTATACCTTTGTCGACGAAGAGACCAACCGCCTTTTCATGATGGATGGATGGGTTTTTGCCCCCAGGTATGACAAGCGCGACTACCTGAGGCAGGTGGAGGCTATTATCTGGTCATCGCGATTCCCGGAACCGGAAGAAGAGGAGTAGGGAGTAAGAAGCAGGCAGCAGGCAGGAAAGTACTGCTGTGGGCCTGTACCAGGTTGTTGTTACTTGCCAGGTTTGAAAAATACATTATTTTTACAACATCTTTTAGCCTGTCTTGTTACAATGCAGGCAAGTGCAACGTGTTATTGAACACGGCGCCGGGACATAAAATTTTGTTTATAAAAAGTGTATAACATGCTTACAAATACTTCTTTTCGGTTTTCTTCTCTCTTTTTTGGCTTGTTTCTGGCCGTTTCACTTATATCCTTTGATCTGGCTGCAGGAGTGGAGCACATGGGCTTATCCGGCGAAGGTGATGATGCCTCCCAGGGTACGCCAGGCAGCGCTCACGAGCTAATTGTTTCGCATGGCGACATACGTGCGGATGCTTTTACCG
>PWRF01000063.1 GCA_003556325.1 Bacteroidales bacterium
ACTTCCTGGTGCTGATGCTGATATTCCCGGGGCCGTGGAAGCATAAGTCGTGGTTCATCCCGGCAGGCCTGGCCATCACACACCTGGTCAATATCATCCGCATCAGCGGGCTGGCGGTAGTGTTCATGTCGCAACCGCAGCATTTCGACTTCTACCACGACTATGTCTTCAGACCCTTTTTCTACCTGGTGCTATTTATGATGTGGGTTGCCTGGGTGGAGTATTTCTACCTTCCGGGGAAGAAAAAGGACAAAGTGTAAAAACAGGCTATTATGCGGCACTGGTTATAGTTTTTCTTACCTTTGTATGTATAATGGTTTTATGATTGCAGGATAATGATGCTGTTGCCTTAAGAATTATTCATCCCAAAATAAACATGGTCAAAAAAGGGAAATATATATTGCACACATATCTTAAGGCTGCGAATAGTTTAATGATACTTTAGTTTTTTCCTGTATTGACATGATTGCATTGCCACTTTCCATAAAACGTTTTTTGCGCAAGCACGCCCACCGCATTGTGTCCAGGTGGGTCATTTTTTCCATCGATATGGTGCTGGTGTTGCTTTCCTTCCTGGTGGCCTATTTGTTGCGTTTCAACTTTATGCTGACGCAGGCCCGCCTGGAAACTATGTGGCGGCAGATGCTGGTGTTTGGCCTCGTATACGCAGTGGTCTTTATGGTCATCAGGCCTTTCCGGGGCATCGTGCGCCATACGAGCTTTCACGACGCTTTTAAGGTATTCCTTTCTACCCTGATGGCGCTGGGGATCCTGCTGGCCATATCAGCTGCCTCGCAGGTGCTGCCCACAACCACGGTCTACATCCGTTTTTCGACGGCCGTGTTGCTGATTGCCTTCCTGGTGAGCCTCTTCAGCCTGCTGGCGCTTCGTTTTGCCATAAAGGTCGTCTATCTGACCGTTATCAGCAGCAACTTGCAGCAAAAGGAAAACATTTTGATCTTCGGGGCAGGCGCCATGGGGATGATTACCCGGCAGACCATCGAATCGACTCAAGAGGCCCGGCTGAAGGTCATCGGATTTGTCGACGACAATCCCGGCAAGGTGGGCAAAAGCATTGCCGGCG
The DNA here is from genome assembly GCA_003556325.1 of Bacteroidales bacterium. Classification (GTDB taxonomy): domain Bacteria; phylum Bacteroidota; class Bacteroidia; order Bacteroidales; family UBA7960; genus PUPG01. Next base: position 1,085 of record PWRF01000063.1, read on the forward strand.
TGCCGGTGTTCGATGACAGCGTGCTGAGCGAGGAGTTCCTCCGGGGCAACCGGGTGATGGAGGTGATCCTTGCCGTCAACCAGCTGAACACCGACCGGCGGAAGCAGATCATCGAAAAATGCCTGGAACACGGGCTGCGTGTTCGCACCGTGCCACGGTTCGCCTATTGGATCAACGGCAGCCTGGAGTACAGGCAGATCCGCAAGGTGCGCATCGAAGAGCTGCTGGAGCGCCAGCCCATAAAGCTCGACAACCAGTTCGTGAAGCCGGCGATGCAGGGAAAGACCGTATGGGTGACAGGTGCTGCCGGAAGCATCGGCAGCGAGATTGCCCGGCAGGTGCTGCGCACCGGGCCCGGCCGCCTCGTCCTCATCGACCAGGCCGAAACGCCCCTGCACGAGCTGGAACAGGAGTTCCTGGCGATGGACAAGAATGGCCGCGTGGAAAAGGCTTTTGTGCTGCTCGACATCAGCAGGGAATGCTGCGTCGAGGACATGTTTGCCGCACATAAGCCCGACTTCGTGTTTCACGCAGCGGCTTATAAACACGTGCCCATCATCGAAAACAACCCACGTGAGGCCATCCGTGTAAACGTGATGGGTACCCAAAACCTGGCACAGCTGGCCAAAAAACACGGCACGGAGCGTTTTGTGCTGATCTCCACCGACAAGGCCGTGAACCCTACCAGCTTCATGGGGGCCAGCAAGCGCATCGCAGAGCTGCTGGTGCAGAGCATGCACAACAAAGGCAAGAGCGCAACCCGCTTTATCACTACGCGCTTCGGCAACGTGCTGGGAAGCAACGGCTCCGTGATCCCCACCTTCGAAAAACAGATCAACAGCGGCGGGCCTGTGACCATCACCCATCCCAACATGATCCGCTACTTCATGACCATCCCCGAAGCCTGTGAGCTCGTGCTCGAGGCCGGCGTGATGGGCAAGGGAGGCGAGACCTTCGTGTTCGACATGGGCAGGCAGCTGCGCATCGAAGACGTGGCCCGTAAGATGATCCGGCTATCGGGACTGGAGCCTGAAAAAGACATCGACATCGTATATACCGGCCTGCGTCCCGGAGAAAAGCTCCACGAAGAGCTGTTCAGCGCCCATGAAAAGCACGAGGCCACCCACCATCCCAAGCTGATGATGGCTCATTACAGCGGCGTTACCCTCAGCACAGTACCTGCCAGGATAAATAAGCTCATCAGCTCCCTTAATGAACACGACGAAAAGGGCCTCCGAAAGGCAATCCGGTCACTGGTGCCTGAGTTCAGAAGCCCTTCAGTCAAAGAAGCGCCGCACCACATGGCCGAAACAAAATAATATGCGCGCCAGCCCCCTCCTTTTTTTCCTGGTCTCCGTTTTCATCTGCTGCGCTCCCTGTAGCCTGTCTGCCCGGTTTCCGGACCTGCGGTGGGAGGTGTCTTCCAGCGCACAATTTTCTTCCGGTGAGCAGGTTCCGTTCTGGCTGATGTCGAACCGCCAGGGGAAGGTCTTCCACCAGGGAAGTGCCGGCAACCTGTCCGTGGGGCTCTATACGGAGCCCGACACGGCAGCGCGTGTCGCACCGGAGTTTGGCCTTGAAGCCTTTGGCCGCACCGGACGGTCGGACGACATCTGGCTGCACCAGGCCTGGGGCGGGGTGACCCTTTATGGCATGGTACAGGTCAGGGCCGGACTTTGGCATGATGTCACCGGGAGCCGGGTGCCCTCCCTGTCGAGCGGCTCCATCATATGGTCGGGAAACGCCCGGCCCATGCCCCGGGTGGCTGCCGGAACCCCCGGGTACATCACCCTGCCCTTTGGCCGCGACATGATAGAGCTCAAAGGGACGATCGCCCACGGGTGGTTCATGGACGACCGCTTCGCCAGCGACCTGTGGCTGCACCACAAAAACGCCTTCATCCGCCTGGGGGGCGACCTGCCCGTGAATATCTACTGGGGGCTGAACCACTTTGCACAGTGGGGCGGCAGCTCGCCACAACATGAACTGCCATATCCCAGCGACTTCAACGCCTTTTTGCGCGTCTTTTTCATACGCCACGCCGACGAAGACGATCCCGCCTCCCCCCCCGGGTGGGTGATCAACAGGATAGGCAACCACCTGGGCTCCCGGAACCACGGCGCAGACATCACGCTGAATGCCCTCGAAGGGGGCATTTACCTACAGGACATCATGGAAGACTACTCGGGCTGGCACCGCCAGAACTTCCCCGACGGCCTGTGGGGTGCCTGGCTGCGTTTTAAGGAGGAAAACCGGGCGGTGCAGGCGCTGCTGTACGAGTACCTGCAAACCACCGATCAGAGCGGCCCAACCCAC
>PWRF01000112.1 GCA_003556325.1 Bacteroidales bacterium
CATAGTATCCGCCGTAAGCAGCATCCGCATGGATATAGAACGAGCGGGCCTCCTTTTCGAGCTCCCGCCGCAGCTCCACCAACTCATGCATGGGGTCCAGCACGCCTTCTTCCGTAGTGCCTATGATGGGAATGACGGCAAGCACAGGCACATCTTTATGCCTTGCAAGATGTTGCCGCAGTTTGCCGACGTCAAGCCGGTAGTTTATGTCTGCGGGTACGGGTTTGAGCTGATTGATGCCCAACCCCAGCACCTCCATTGTCTTCTCCCAGCAGTAATGCCTGGTCTGCGCGATGATCACCACCGGGTAAGGCAGCTCCGCACCGGTTTCTTCCCTTATCATAGTATGGATTCCTTGAATGCCTTGATATTGCAAACTATATTTTCTGACGGATTGCAAAAGCGGCTCTGCATCCGGATGCTGTTTCTGGTATCTTCGACTGAGGGTATTCAGAAATGCATAGGTAAGGTCAGGAGACAGGTTAAACAAGGTCTCATAGCCAAGATCAGCAACTTTTACCCGCTCTCCCTGGTAATAAGGCACTTTCACATCCTGCAAAAACCCGAACTTGTCGGGTTCCTTGTCCATCGCCAGTTTCAGGGCCAGGGGCATGTATTTGAGGTTGCGCGCCACCCACAGGCCTTCGATGTTGGCCACGGTACCGCCCGAGGTAAGGTGGCCCCAGGAGTGCTCCTCCCCGCATGACCCTTTGGCTGCAACAGCCGAATAAGAAGGGTAGCCGACCATCTTACACAGACTGCCGATAAATTCCATTTCCCACTGGGTGGTCACTGTGGAGACCTCCCCCGTAACATTGTTGGGATTGTACATGATGGCTGATATGTAACCGGCAATCGCCGGGTATATCAGATCGCTGTTCATGTGCGCTATGTACGACGTATCCCAGGCTGGAATGGAATGTGCGCGCAGCTTGCTGAGCACGGCCTTAAGCTCCTGCATGAAGTCGGCACGGGTGTGATTGTACGCCTCGGTGAGCTTGTGACGCTCCGAGATGAGCGGCGGATCATCCGGGTGGTAATTGTTGCGGAAGTTGAGAATGTCTTCTACGATAACATCGAAGAAGCGCCTGAAGGTCTCATTGTTTTCCGACTTAGGGCCTAAGAACAGTGAGGTGATATCCATAGCAGCTGGTACGATTGGTTTCTTTATGATTATGATTTCCTGAATAACCTGATCAATTTACAAACTTTCTCTAACTTTCCGCAACCGTGTTTTTTCCTTAATGATTCAACGGTTTTCAATTATCTTTGTTTATCGTGGGATGAAGATTTACAGGCACTGGAACAAATACGACAGTGCGCTTAACGACAAACAACACTTTGGTTAACCCTGGGTTATATGCCACAGCCAATATAAGGGCCAGGACGCAAAAGTTCAGCAGTCATGCATATTTTTTATCAGCCTGACATACAGGGAGACATCATAAGGCTGAGCCAGGAGGAGTCGCGGCACTGCTTAAGGGTCCTACGGATGCAGGCAGGCCAGGAGGCCGTCATTGTGGATGGCAAGGGTACCCGGTGCCACGGTATTCTTCAGGACACCGGCTCCAAAGAAGCCGTGTTTTCAATTGCGCAAAAGGAGAATATTGGGAAACGTCCCTTTCGTCTCCATATGGCCTTAGCCCCCACAAAAAATATTGACCGCTTCGAATGGTTCCTTGAAAAGGCTACAGAATGTGGTATTGATGAAATCACCCCCGTGATCTGCGAAAAAAGCGAGCGAAGGGTCATCAAGCCACAAAGGCTCGAAAAGATCCTTGTTGCGGCAATGAAGCAGTCGCTTCGTGCATTTCTGCCCAGGTTGAATGCCGCAACCCCGCTGGAAACATTTCTTCGGCAACCTCTTGCCAATAGTCGCTTCATTGCGCATTGCGCAGAAGGTAGCAGAAAGCATCTGAGGGATGTATACATGCCGGGAAGTGATGCACTTTTCCTGGTTGGCCCGGAAGGTGATTTCTCTGACAGAGAGATCGAAACAGCCATAGAACAGGGCTTTACAGCAATATCCATGGGCAAGCACCGTTTAAGAACAGAGACCGCTGCCCTGGCCCTGTGTGTGCAGGCGAACACTATGAATGCATTGCTTTGAGAATGTATTGCTTTGAGAATGTATTGCTTTGAGAGTGCGTTGCTTTGGGAATGCGTTGCCTTGAGAATGCGTTACTATGATTGCTGGTTGCAGAAAATGTTTGGGCGTTGGGCATCAGGCACAGTGGTTGCATGGGTTGAGGTTTGAAGTTTGAGGTTACCCGAGGTTCTTGCGATGTGTTAAACGGCGCGTTGCCTGGAGTATAGGGCTCGGAGTTGCAAACACCCTGACCTTTCGACTTTTAGACATTTTGTCCTTTTGTCTTTTTGTCCTTTTGTCTTTTTGTCCTTTTGTCTTTTTGTCCTTTTGTCTTTTTGTCTTTTTGTCTTTTTTATATAAGATAAATACAATACCTGATCATGATTCATAAGATTCAAAAGCTTTCCATTTTACTGATGCTTTTGCTGGCTGTTTCCTTCAGCCTTGAAGCACAGCACCATCAAATTGCCACGTTAAAATACCGGGGTGGCGGCGACTGGTACTCCAACCCTACCGCATTGCCAAACCTGGTGCGCTTCGCCAATGAACATATCGGCACCAGTATCAGCACCCAGATCGGCACAGTGGAAGTGGGCAGCTCCAGGCTGTTCAACTATCCTTTTGTATACATGACCGGACACGGGAACGTGGTCTTCTCTCAGCAGGAAGCGGAAAACCTGCGCAAATACCTGAAGGGCGGAGGGTTTCTGCATGTTGACGACAACTATGGACTTGACCCCTACTTCCGCAGGGAGGTCGAAAAAGTGTTCCCGGACCATGAGCTTATAGAGCTTCCCCATAATCACCCCATCTATCACCAGGCCTTTTCCTTCCCCGACGGACCGCCAAAGATCCATGAACACGACGGCAAACCGCCGCAAGGGTTTGGTATCATCTACGAGGGCCGTCTTGTCCTGTACTATACCTATGAGGTTGACCTGGGTAACGGCTGGGAAGACCAGGCTGTGCATGGCAATCCGGAAGAGGTCAGGCTGAAGGCCCTGCGCATGGGAGCTAATATGTTGCAATATGTTTTTAACCGGCAGAGTGCTGAGCAATGAGCGCTGGGAGTAAAAAAGCAGGGAATTGGAAAGTAAGAAGAACAAGGGTGAAGTTTGGCCGGGCCTGGCCCCATTTTTCACATAATCCTATAACCCTATAAATAACCCATTAATTCTATAGCTCTAAAACTCATTAACTTCCTGAACTTTTGCAAAAGACATACAAGCCCCGAAATTAATTAGCTGCAAAACAACAAACAGATGTAAAAATGCCCCGAAAAATTGCAAAGATACTTAAGGACCTCTGG
>PWRF01000189.1 GCA_003556325.1 Bacteroidales bacterium
CATTTCAGGCAGCATAAAGTCTGAGATCATCAGGTCAATATCATTCTTTTTCAGGATCTCAAAAGCTTTGGAAGGCTTGTCGGCAACGTGCAGGTTGGATTTCCCGTTGAGCATGGAGCGCAACAGATTCCGGATTATGGGGTCGTCATCCAAAACCAGGATGTTAAGCTTTTTCTCTTCCATATTACAGCTCGGCTTTTGGGAAGGTTAGAGTAAGGGTAGTGCCTTCTCCGGGCGTGCTTTCCACTTTGATCTTACCCCCGTTTTGTTCCACAAAGCTTTGTGCAAGCAGTAGCCCCAATCCGCTGCCCTTCTCATTGTTGGTGCCGAGTGTGGTAATCTGCCCCCGGTCTGTAAACAGCTTTTTCATGTTTTCTTCTGATATGCCCACACCGGTATCCGCTATCTTTACGATCACCTGGTCATTTTCCTGTATACCCTGAATGGTCACCTTTCCTCCTTCCGGGGTGAACTTGATGGCATTGCCAACCAGGTTTTGCATGACGCTTTGCATCATGTTGCGGTCAGCATGTAACGGCAGGTTGTCTTTCATTTCTACCTGCAGATCAATTTGCTTGTTTCTGGCATTGAGTTCAGAAAACCGGACTGCTGTGCCTGTGACTTCTTTCATATTAAAAGTCTCGGGATTCACTTCCAGATCACCTGTTTGAGAGCGGGTCCATTGCAGAAGGTTTTCCAGCAGGGAATAGGTTTCCTGGGTAGACTGGTTGATGCTTTGCAATATCTCCTCGTATTCTTCGCTGCCAACCTCCAGGTAGCCTTCGGCCAGTGCGGAGATCAGCATGCTTATATTGGAGAAGGGTGATTTTATGTCGTGGGCAATGATAGAATAGAGGTGGTCTTTGGTGCGATTGATCTTTTTGATCTCTTCGGCCTGCTCCTGAATCCTTTTTTTGGCCAGTGTCAGTTCGATATGGTTGTTTACGCGTGCAATCAGTTCTTTTTTCTGGAAGGGCTTGGTAATATAATCTACACCGCCGGCTTCAAAACCTTCGACCAGGTCACTGGTGTCGGTTTTGGCAGTGAGAAAGATCACCGGGAGGTCGGCAAAGCGCTTTTCTTTCTTGATCTGCCGGCAAAAACTAAAGCCATCGGTTCCGGGCATCATCACGTCCAGCAAGACAAGGTCGATAGGCGTGTCCTCCAGGATATTCAGTGCATCCTCCACATTGATGGCCAGGGCGATCTGGTACCCCTCCTTTTTCAGGAACTTGCTAACAACCTTCAGGTTGTCTTTGTTATCGTCCACAACAAGAATCGATGAAAATGTTTTGTCCTCTTTTTTCATCTTAAATGTCAGAGTTTTGTGTACATGCTATAGGTGATCGGCTACAAATATAAGTTTATTTTACGTGCTTTATTTATCAATCCAATGTTTTTGTTCTTTGCCGGAAACAAAAATGGGCTGAGCTTAAGGTTGAGAATGAGGTTAATAAGGCTTGAAGCATATAAGGGTTCACGGGGTCTTTGCGATAATCTCTTGCGCAGCAGATGCCATTGCAGAGACATAAAAAAACCCGTTGTTCAAACGGGGACAGGGGTATGTTAGTATGTATGATGGAGTTGGGGCAAAACTTAATTTGTGTTTTCAAAGACCGTATCCAGGGTTTTTTTCAGCCCTTCATTAAATTCGCGTGTGTTGAAGGGCTTGTTTAAAAAAGTGTTGATTTTTTGGTTCCGGGTGAGTCTTTGTTTTTCAGCAGGTGTGTCCACATTGGAAAGTACAATAATGGGGATTTTGCTCCAGGTTTTCTTGCTTTTGATTTTTGAAATAAGCTGATATCCGTCCATCCCGGGCATCAATAAATCTGTAACGATCACATCAGGATTGAGTCCGTTCTCAATCATGTCGAGCGCTTTTTTTCCATCCTCGGCAGTCACCACGTCGTAGCTGCCCGAAAGGACAATTTTCAGCAGGGCGCGGAATTCTTTGATGTCGTCTACCAGAAGGATCTTTTTGCGCATGATTGAAAAAACAATATTAACGCTGTATAAAGCGGTCTGTGTGCAATAAATAAAACTTTTTCACAACGGACGATTGTGTCCAGTCAGTGTATGTAAGGCAATTCATGTGCCGAATCCCCTAAAAACTATTAAGACAAATAAATAGGGCTGAGTCACCATACTTATTTCGGCTTTTATTCTTTGTTTTTGAATACGTTTTTTTCGTTTTTGAAACAATCTATAAATTGCGTATTTCGAATCATTGGTTTGGGCTCTTCCCGGGTTATCTTACCAGAATGATTTTTTGCCGGGATACTGAATTCCCGGCGTGCAGCGTGGCGATAAAGACACCGTTATGCAGGTTGCTGCCGGGTGTCCAGCTTACTTCGTGGGTGCCGGCGACCATGGTTTCCCGTTTAAGCGTTTGGATCAACCTTCCCTGAAGGTCGTAAATACGAAGGAAAACCATTTCCCTATCGGGCAGATTAAAGCGGATGGTGGCCCGGTCCCTCACCGGGTTGGGGTATACAGGCAACAGGTTGGGCTTCGGTGAAATGTATGTGTCACATTGGCCTGTGCCGGGGCATATGACTATGCTGAAACGCGGGCTGCCTGTAATGGAAGCACTTTTGGCATCAACACTTTCCTGGCCGTTTTCCAGGGGCTGCGCATTATCTTCAAATGAATCGTTTTTTTCGTGGTTTGAAACAGTGCCGCCGATGATGTTTTGCGGCAGGGAAAAGAACTGGTTCCCTAGCGTGTGCGCTGTTGCATTTTTTGGCTGTTCCCAGTAAAAACGTTTGGAAGTATGTGTGCCTGACATAGGAACAACCTCTTCTTTGGCGTGGTCCATGAGCGAAACTGTCCAATGAGAAGGAAGGTTCCCGGGAAGCTGCAGTTCCAGGTCAGCAGTCCCTGACAGGGGCTGCCGGTTTCTTTGTCCTTGGGCATATACGGGGATGATTACCTTGTCGCCGGGATCCGCAGGCAGGTTATTGATCACCATGGGAAGATAATGTTCACGGGTTCCCGTGTAGAGTTTGAGCCAGTTATCGCTCATAGGTTCCAGCTGGTAAGCATCGTATGGGTCTTCGCCTTTGCTTCCGTATTCACTGAAACTGATCATGGCCACCGACTCCATTCCGTCGGCGCTGAGGGTCAGGCGAATGGCATCCGGGGCGACTATTTCTTCCTCTTTGTTGGAAAACCCTGTGCCAATGAAGCTGCCGCCTGTTGTTTTTGCTGCATCGGTCATCTGCAAAACCGGGTTTTCATCGTTTGCGCGTATCCAGAATGCCTGGAAGGGTGCAATCACTCCGCTGCCAAGGGTGCCGACCTCGCCGTTCCAAACAAGGAACTCCCCCTCTCCACTGTTTGCTGCCGGATCCCATACATAAATGGTGTTGTCAATGCGGGTTCGGTTCCA
>PWRF01000114.1 GCA_003556325.1 Bacteroidales bacterium
CTGGTCAGCAAGGGGTATATCGTTCCTTCGACCACCAGTAGCCTGGCATCTTTTAAGATGTGCACCAGTTCGGACGCATATGCCTCCTTGCGCGACAGCAGACTTAGAATACAGTATTCCAGTATGCCCTTGCGCATCTGCGCCTTGGTGTTTTCTGTGTTCATTTTTTAATTGTGTGACGTGTTTGTGTTACTGGTTGCTGTACACTGCTTTATCCCCGCAGCCCGGTTGTTACAGCTGCTGAATGTTGTTCATTGCGTTATCATTACCACCCGGCTGCTGTGTAAGTTGAATGCTGTTAAGAGCTTCATAAATGCAACCCTGTTTTGTGCACAATGAGACTCTGCGCGCTCTATCCCGCTTTCTTCTTGCTTATGTTGCCCAGGACCCGGTAATTCTCCCCACCGGGTTGGCAGAACCTCGTTTTCGTTAATCAATCATTTCCAAAAAGAACTTAATGACGTTGCAAATATATGATATATTTTAGTACTATGCAATACAAGGTAATAAAATTTTTAAAACACCTACGCCAAATTGTCAGTTTGGCCTGTCTGGCATGTACTTTGTTTCTCGCGTTCGGTGTAGTTCAATCCACAAATTTGGCCCCGGTCATTCCGGGTTTGTGCTTGCTTTACCGCCGGTATGCTTGGAGGGTAAAAAAAATCAATGGATTGAGCTGATCTATCACGAACAGGTATATCAAACAAATCAAAAAAACATCAGGCATATGCAAAAAGGTAAAATCAACGTACAGACGGAGAATATTTTTCCCATCATCAAGAAATTTCTGTACTCTGACCACGAGATATTCCTCCGTGAGCTGATATCCAATGCCGTGGATGCGACCCAGAAACTTAAAACCCTTGCGTCAAAGGGTGAGTTTAAGGGCGAGCTGGGCGATCTGCGCATTGAAGTTATGGTGGATAAGAAGGCTAAAACGATCACTGTGCGCGACAAAGGCATTGGAATGACGGCTGATGAGGTTGACCGTTTCATAAACCAGATCGCCTTCTCCAGTGCAGAGGAATGGGTGAAGAAATATAAGGGAGAAACAGAAAAGAATCCTATTATCGGACATTTCGGACTGGGTTTTTATTCTTCGTTCATGGTGGCCGACAGGGTTGAACTGCACACACGTTCCTACAAAAAGAACAGCAAAGGCGTGCGCTGGTCCTGCGAGGGGACCCCGGAGTTTGAACTGGAGGAAAAACCTAAAAAATCAAGGGGGACCGATGTGATTCTTTATGTGTCAGATGATGAGAAGGAGTTTCTTGAAGAGGATAAGATACTGGGCTTGTTGAAGAAATACTGCAAATTCCTGCCGGTGGAAATTGTGTTCGGAAAAGAAACAGAAACCAGGAAAGAGAAAGACGATAAAGGCGAAGAGAAAGAAGTGCAGGTTGAAAAACCCCGTGTGATCAACAATACCAATCCGGCATGGACAAGAAAGCCCACGGAGCTGACCGAAGAGGACTATAAAAGTTTCTATCGTGAGCTTTACCCAATGACCTTCGAAGAGCCGCTTTTCAATATTCACCTGAACGTTGACTATCCATTTACGCTGACAGGGATCCTTTATTTCCCCAAGGTGAAGCAGAACTTCGAGGTGCAGCGCGACAAGATACAGCTCTACTGCAACCAGGTCTTTGTGACCGACTCGGTTGAGGGTATTGTTCCCGACTTCCTGACGTTGCTGCATGGGGTTATCGATTCACCGGATATCCCGCTGAACGTCTCGCGGAGCTTCCTGCAGAGCGATGCCAGCGTTAAAAAGATCAGCAACCACATCACCAAAAAGGTGGCGGACAAGCTTGAAGAGCTGTTTAAAAATGAACGTGAAAACTTTGAATCGAAGTGGGATGACATCAAGATATTCATTGAGTATGGGATGATTTCGGAAGACAAGTTCCGGGAGCGTGCGAAGAAATTTGCCTTGCTGAAAAATACGGAAGGAAAGTTTTTCACCCTGGATGAGTATCGCGATCATATCAAGGCGGAGCAGACCGACAAGGACAAGAAAGTAGTACATATATATACTACGAATGAGGAAGAGCAGCACGCCTCGATTGAAGCTGCCAAAGAGAAGGGCTATGATGTGCTGGTACTCGATACACCTATCGACAGCCATTTTGTCAACATGCTGGAATCAGAGCTTGAAAATGTGAGCTTTGTGCGTGTTGATTCCGAAGTGACGGATAAGCTCATCAAAAAGGAAGAGGAAATGCCATCCAAGCTCAGTGATGAAGAAAAAGATAAGCTTAAGGAGAAGATTGAGAAGCTGCTGGATAAGCAGGCGTTCCAGGTGACATTTGAAAACCTGAGCGAATCGGAGCATCCCATGGTGATCACCCAGCCGGAGTTCATGCGCCGGATGAAGGACATGTCGGCCGTTGGAGGCGGAATGAGTTACATGGGCAATCTGCCGGATTCATACATGCTGGTGGTGAACAGCAACCATCCCGTGGTGGGAGATTTGTTGAAAGAGGAAAAAGAGGACCTGCGCGACAAACGGATCAAGCAGCTGATCGACCTGGCGATGTTGTCCAAAAACCTGCTCAAGGGAGAGAAGCTAACGCGGTTTGTGCAGAGAAGCGTCGAACTTATTTAATGTGGAAATGGTAATGTGCCAATGTGTTAATGTGCCAATGTGTTAATGTGCTAATGAAATGAAGGGTTTCGGGGATAAGATGACGTTTCCCCTTGTTTGCGGCTGATGGCTGTGCGAAGTGTAGCTGGGCTAAGGAGTTACTGGGTTAAAGGGTTCCGGTAATTACGTCATTCCGAGCGAATAGAGGAATCTGTTTGCTTACCGGGATATGACCTAGAGTTGTTTTGATGAGGTTCCCCTGTTTTGCTTTCGGAATGACGCTACCGCAAAACCCCTTCCTCTGGGGACATCTGCCAATCCCTCTGCGCGCATCTGCGAGAACCCTTTGCATCCACACCCTCACTACCTTGCAATTCCATAACCCCACAACCCATTGGCTTCCGGGACCTTTCGACCTTTCGACCTTTCGACCTTTAGACCTTTTGTCTTTTTGTCATTTCGTCTTTTTGTCTTTAAGGAAATATTTTTTTTTGCGGCAGTTTGTGTTGAAAAAGAAAAATGTATTATCTTTGCACTCCCTGTTCGGGGAAAAAGGAATTCTTCGGCGGGAAAACAAACGATCTTTGAGGGACTGGGAGACTAAAAAAATTGACAGAAAGCAGACCCGTCAGTTGGCTTTGGGCCAAATTGACGAATAATTGAGAAGGCGTAAGTAACGAGAGTCGGGACAGCATTTAAAGTTTATATAGTATTATATACAACGGAGAGTTTGATCCTGGCTCAGGATGAACGCTAGCGGCAGGCTTAATACATGCAAGTCGGACGGTAACAGACCTGGC
>PWRF01000086.1 GCA_003556325.1 Bacteroidales bacterium
GCATTGATGGCTATGGAGGAATCCGAGTTACTTGTTAAGTTTCCTATCGTAATTCCTGAACCTGTTGTGAACGAGGAAGAGGAAGTCGAAGAAGAAACGGAAGAAGTTGAAAATGAGGAAATCGAAGAAGTAGAAGATGAGCAGGTGGAAAATCAGGAACCCATTACTGCTGAAGCGTATGTGCAGAATGCCCCGCCTGAAATCCGAGACATGCTTGAGGATGGTTTGGAGACTAATCGCAGGACACGATCCAAACTTATTGAAACTATCATGGCTAATGAAGCTAATGGTTTTTCAAAGAAGTTCCTTGAAGCACAATCGAGTCAAGTACTTCGTAATCTCTCAAAACTTGCAGCTCCTGTTGAAAATAAAGAAGAAAATGAAGAAAGAGGAGCTCGGTTTGATGGGATGAGAGAGGTTCCGGATAATCTTGAAGATTCCGAAGAAGAGCCTCTGAATGTTCCGACGATGTCTTTTGGAGATGCTTAATTTTAGCTGAAAAAACAAATTACTTTAATTTGGAGGTAGAAGAAAATGGCGTATAGAGATCAAAAACGAATTATGTTGAGCGATAGTTTTGAGCATGTTGAAAATAAGATGGCATCCACTGATGTCTATCCTGGTATGCTCCTGGAATTGAATTCTGACGATAAAGTCATCCCGCACAATGAAGCTGACGAAATTGCAGTTGGTTTGTTTGCACTTGAAGATGCTTTACAGGGAAACACGGTAAGTGATGTTTATGAAGAAGACAATCCTGTGTCGATTGGCATCCCCCGTAAAGGGTGCAGGGTGTGGGCTCTTGTTACTGATGACGAGACTTACGCCCCCGGTGATTATCTTGCAAGTAATGGAGACGGTGCTCTGAAGAAAGTCACTGCAACCGGAAGTGAGTATAAACTTGCCCAAGTCATAGAGGATCTTGAGGTCGAGTCGGGAGCTGGGAATACGCATATTCAAGTGCGTGTCATTTAAGTTAGGATTTAACCAAACTTTTATTTGGAGGAACTAAAGATGGACTATATTTATAATGGAAATGCGCAGGGAGACGTTGCATCCAGATTGATGCAGGCTGACTTTAATGTGGGCGCTCTTCGTCCCTATATTGGGAAGGACGGTAGGACGAAGATTTCGATAAACGAGGGTGGAGAGACTAAGGTCATCACCACTAATGCGTCTGCTACGTTACGAAGGGATGACTGGATTTTAATTGACGAAGCTATTGTCAAAGCAGCCAAACCCCGTTTGCAAGCTGTTGCTGATTTACGGACACGGGGACTTGAATATACTATTCCTAATGGGATGGGTAAGACGGTTCTTGAGACCAACACTCAGTCTGACATCACACCTGCAAGTGTAAACATGGATGGATTGACACAGGGAGCGGCTGATCGTCCGCAGTTCGACATCACCAACCTTCCTTTGCCGATCCTTCATAAAGATTTTCACTTCAGCGCAAGACAGATTGCGGCAAGTCGAAATGGCGGAAGTCCGCTTGATACTACCACTGCTGAATTGGCTGCTCGAAGAGTTGCGGAGCTGGCAGAAGAGATGCTCATCGGTACTCATGGTGAGTATAAATTTGGCGGGGGTTCGATCTATGGATATAAGAATTTCCCTGATCGTCTCACAAAAACCATAACCAGTCCTGAAGCAAGTGGGTGGAAACCGGCGACTACGGTGCAAGAGGTTTTGGCTATGAAAAATCAAAGTCAAAAGGCTTACCACTATGGTCCTTACCAGCTTTATTGCAGTCCTGATTGGGACATGTATATGGACGATGACTATTCTGAAAACAAGGGGTCGAATACCCTTCGTCAGAGGCTGGGAGATATTGGCGGGATACAGAGCATATCAACGCTTGATTATCTCAGTGATTTTGATCTTATTCTTGTCCAAATGACCAGTGATGTCGCACGTGAAGTCATTGGCATGGATCTCACTACGGTTCAGTGGGAAACGCAGGGCGGGATGCAGATTAATTTCAAAGTCATGGCTATCATGGTTCCGCAGCTTCGCTCGGATCATTATGGGAAGACTGGGATTGTCCATGGAAGTGTGTAAGGACAAGTTGCATAATTTAATAGCTGTAAAGGAGGAAAACGATGGCAACTTACAGATATAAGTTGATTGCTGGAGGTCATCGGGATGTCGATGGTCGGGACTATGTGAAAGGCGACACTATCACTACGTCCCGACTTCTTGACGAGGTTTTTGGAAAAACTAAATTCCAAAAAATCAAAGAGCCCGAGAAAAATCTCAAACTAACCAAACCTAAAAAGAAGGTTAAACCTATAATTGAAGAAGAACAGGAATCTCTTGATGGAACAGATGTTACGGTAAACTTCCCTTTAGCGTCTGTCAACGATTTTTTGGTGTCTCGTAAAGGTCGATGGCACTACGTTTACGATAAAAAGGATGTTACAGCTCCATTGAATGAAAAGGGACTTTCTTCCAAGGATGTTTCTTCGTTTGTTCATGACCTTCTTGAATAATTTTATAGAGGACATAAAATGGAATTTTGGTACCCAGAACCTATATGGGAAGGCGAAGATGTGTATATTGTAGGCGGGGGCCCGTCTCTTAAAGATTTTGAATACTGGGATGTGTTGCATGATAAAAAAGTAATAGGATGCAACACGGCTTACAGATTGGGGAACGAGATATGTGATTTTGTTTTGTTTCTTGATAAATCTTTTTGGGATAATAATCAAGAAGATCTTAAAAACTATAAGGGCCCCATTGTATCCAATCTTTCGTACTTTGAAATCTACGAACCCCCTAAATGGGTAAAAGTGATGAAACGAATACCCAGAGGTCTGGGAACAGATGATACATTAGCATCTAATTTTAGTTCAGGAGCATCTGCTACCAATTTAGCAATTTCTCTTGGAGCGTTAAATGTGTATCTGTTAGGAATGGACATGAAGTCTATTGACGGGAATGCTAATTGGCATGATGAATCCAATAAAAAAATGACTGCTCGAAAGTATGAAAGATTTATGGAAGGTTTTAGGTTATTGCAAGAATCTATGAAAAAGAAAAGACCTCATGTTGAAATAATCAATGTGAATGATGACAGTGCAATGACTATTTTTCCTGTTGAAGGTGTTGATGAGCATTTTAAAGAAGATTTTAGTTTAGAGACTGATGAAGCAGAAGATGAAGAATTTATTGATTTCGGTTCAAATGTTTCTTCAGAATTTGAAAACGTAGAAGAAGCAGGAGTTGATGTTTATAGAAATGGAAGGTGGTACACAGTATATGCTAAACAAGATGTGTCTAAGACACCTTTGCATGAAAAGAGCTTAACACGTGAAGAAGTGCAAGAATTCGTAGATTCCCAAAAAGAAAGCTATGTCGATAACGTAGAAAACGA
>PWRF01000221.1 GCA_003556325.1 Bacteroidales bacterium
ATAGAATTCAAATGGTTTTCGGCCGGAAAACCCTGCTTGCCGGCATGAGGTGTAAATATTATCAGTATTTTTAGCCCCTGCAAACAATCCTTCATCAAACATCTATTTTCAAATACTATACACATGTTACGCACGATTCTTTCTTTTATCACTGTGCTGGTTTTTTCTGTCAACACAGGGTTTTCGACGCAAACGGCCAGGAACTTCGGTTTGCGGGAGAACACGCCGGAGGTTTTTGCCATTATCAATGCAAGTATTACCGTTGCACCGGGTGAGGTGCTCAACAACGCGGTGATGGTTGTAAGAGACGGTTATATTGAAGCTATCGGGGCAAATGCAGATATTCCTGCTGATGCGAGCATCATTGACATGCACGGAAAAAATATCTATCCGGGATTTATTGACGCCTACAGCCATTATGGCATACCCTCCCCCGGTAACAATGAGGGCCACCATCACTGGAACCCGCACATCAGGTCGCATATCAGCAGTGCGTCTGAGTTTGCAACCGATGCTGAGGAAGCTGCCCGGTTGCGCTCCCAGGGTTTTGTACTTGCGCATACACTGCCTCCGCACGGTTTGTTGAGTGGCAGCGGCAGCGTGGTGAGCCTGGGTGAGAAAGAGGCAAGGTACCAGATCATAAAACCCGACATCAGTCAGCATATGACCTTCCGGATATCTTCTGAATTCGAGAGCAACTATCCAACCTCGTTAATGGGGGCGGTAGCCCTTATGAGGCAAACCATGCTGGACTCTGAATGGTATGATGCTGCTCGTGAAGCATTTGACAGCGGTGCCATAACTGAGCGCCCGGAGAAAAACCTGAGCCTCAGGCAGCTGGCACAAGCAAGAAAGGGCCATGTTCCCTTCGTGGCCGCCGTTGAAGACGAAAATTGGTTTTTTCGTGCTGCAGAGCTGGCCGGTGAATTTGAGCTGAATCTTTGGATTCGCGGTAGCGGAAAAGAATACAGGCGACTGAATGCCTTACGCGGTGTTGATGTGCCGGTGATACTGCCACTGAATTTCCCGGAGGCGCCGGATGTGAAAACGCCCGAGCAATCCGTTAATGTCAGTCTTGAGGAACTCCGGCACTGGTACCTGGCTCCTGAAAACCCTGCTAAAGTAATTGAAGCCGGACTCACTACCGTTTTCACATCCTACGGCAGCGACAACGATTTTTTAAAAAACCTGCGCCTGGCAGTCCGGAGAGGCCTGCCGGAAGAGGATGCCCTGGCAGCCATTACCCTTACACCTGCTGAATTGCTGGGCGTGGAGAAACAGTATGGCAGCCTGCAAACCGGGAAAAGAGCCAGCTTTGTTGTTTCAGACGGAGGTCTTTTTGAACACGATTCAGCCATCCGGGAAGTCTGGGTTGAAGGGATCAGGTTTCCGAAGGGGCCGCAGGAAGATCTGCCCACAGGAAAGTGGATGGTGCAATCGCCCGGGTTTATCGACGGTGCTGAAATCCGGATAGAAGGAAACCAAAGGCGCCTGAGGGGTGAGATATCCCAAAACGATATGTCAGCAGACTTACTTAATGTAAGTTGGGATCAGTCGAGGTTGAGCATGGCTTTTGCGGGAGACTCTCTTGGCAACACAGGCCACTTCCGTTTGTCTGCGCACGTGTCGGACGACAGGATGATCGGGGTAGGGTCAGGCTCTGAAGATGCTTTCATCTCATGGAAGGCAACCCGTACTTCACATCCTGAAGAAAGGGTTACAGAACCTGAAGTGATTCCGGAGCTGGAGATACCAAGGCGCTATCCATCAATGGAATACGGCATGTCAGAAATTCCGGAGCAGCCTGCTCATGTAGTTGTTCGTGGCGCTACCCTATGGACCCAGGGGCCTGAAGGCATCCTTGAGAACGCGGATATGCTGATAAGCGATGGCGTCATTGCAGAGATAGGTCATGATATCGACGCACCCCGGAGGGCTATTGAAATAGATGCCGGGGGAAAGCATGTAACTCCGGGACTTATTGATCCGCATATCCATACGAGTATCGCCGGGGGCGTGAATGAGACAGGAGATGCCATCACCTCTGAGACCCGTATCACTGATGTGATGCATGCAGATAATGTGTGGATCTATCGCCTGCTGGCCGGAGGTATAACTTCGGCAAGCCTGCTGCACGGATCTGCAAACCCTATTGGAGGGCAGAATGCAGTGATCAAACCCCGCTGGGGACAGTTGCCCGGAGACCTGCTCATCGAAGATGCCGCTCCCGGATTGAAATTTGCCCTTGGAGAAAACGTGAAACGAATGCGGGAGAGATACCCCGGAAGCAGGCAGGGAGTGGAGCAGATCATAAAAGATGCTTTTGAAGCAGCCCTGGCATACGGTGTCCGGTGGGAGCGTTGGGAAAATTCCGGTGAAGGGGTCCCTCCGCGGCGCGATCTGCAGCTGGAGGCCATTCTCGAGGTGCTCACAGGAGAGCGCAAAGCCCATGTTCATGCCTACAGGCAGGATGAAATGCTGATGATGATGAGGCTTGCTGAGCAGTATGGGTTCACTGTCGGCTCTTTTGAGCATACCCTTGAAGGATACAAAATTGCTGATGAGCTGCGGGAGCATGGTGCTGGAGCAGTGGTATGGACCGACTGGTCCTCTTTCAAAGTGGAGGCCTACGACGGCATCCTTTATAATGCGCGGCTTCTGAACGAAGCCGGCGTCCTTACCTCTCTTCATTCCGACAACACGCAGCTCGCCACCCGAATGAACTGGGAAGCTGCCAAGATCATGATGACAGGGATGGATGAAGAAGATGCACTTGACCTGATCACGCTGCGACCGGCAAAGATCCTGGGAATAGACCACCGGGTGGGTTCGCTGGAAGCAGGAAAAGACGCAGATTTCGTGATCTGGAACGGGCACCCGATGTCTACCTTTACAGTTGCCCTGCAAACATGGGTAGATGGCCGGAAATACTTCGACCGGGAACAGGACAAAATACACCGGGAACAAGTAAGAAGCGAAAGAGCGCTTATCATAGAGGCACTTCTCGAAATGGTACAAAACTGAACCCTGTCATTCATCCCATCAAAATAAAACAGTACGGATTGCAAAACACAAGAAATATGTTCGCTATAAAAAGATCGCCGCATAACATAATCAAAAGCTTTTTCTTTTTCACGCTATTCGGGTTGCTCACGGCAGTCCCCCACGTCCGGGCACAGACCCCAGCGCCGCCTCAGCAGCATCCCATTGCCATAACCGGCGGCACCTTACATACGGTTACCCAAGGGGTTATCGAGGGGGGAACACTTCTCTTTGACAACGGGATTATCCTTGAGGCAGGCAAAGAGGTCAGGATCCCGGAAAATGCAGAGATCATTGATGCCACGGGTAAGCATATTTACC
>PWRF01000231.1 GCA_003556325.1 Bacteroidales bacterium
AAGTTTAAAAATATCAAAAGATAGTAACGAGGTTGGATTAGAAGTTTTAAAATCTACGGGAACTAAACCTTCAGCTTTTATAAGGGGATTTAATGCTTTAAAGGTTCAAACTTATAATCTAGTAAATGGGATTGCTTTAGATGTAATTGGAAACGCACAATTCTCAAAAAATATTAACGCTGGCGGTAATATTTCGGCGACTTACTTTATTGGAGATGGAAGTTTATTAACAAACTTGCCTAATAATGAAAGTAATTATACTTTTAATTATACTTTTATAGAAGATAATTACTATAACAAAACAGAAGTTTATAATAAAACTGAAATAGATAATTTAGCCAATATATTAGCAGATAATATAGGCAATACATTATTAGGGATAGTTTCAGATGATTATTACAACAAAACAGAAATAGAGAATTTTGCTTTTTATAATGTTACTCAAACTTTAATTGACGATTGGGATACAGCTTACACTTGGGTAAGTCATTATAGTTTTTTAGCAAATGTTCCTGATGATTATTATAATAAAACAGAAATAGATAATTTATTTAACGCTTTAGAAGTTTATAACGACTCTTGGATTAATGAAACTTTTTATAATAAAACTGAAGTGGATAATTTAGGCGATACGTTATTGTGGATAGTTTCAAACCATTATTATAACAAAACAGAAATAGAGAATTTTGCTTTTTATGATGTTACTCAAACTTTAATTGATGATTGGGATACAGCTTACGCTTGGGTAAGTGATTATAGTTTTTTAGCAAATGTTCCAAACGATTACTATAACAAAACTGAAACAGATAGTTTATTGGATAATTTAGCTATTTCAAATATTTTAATATTAGATGATAGCAATGATTTAGATGTTTCTTCGAGTAGTGGTTCAAATTCAAATTCAACAACATATACTTTAAACGGAATTGATTTAATAGGCGATTATATTGAATTAGAGATAATCGGAGATTTTAGGACGCAAATATTTACAACAGATGGAACGGGAACTTCTGTTTCAAGCTCAACTTTAAATTTTAAATTAGAGAAAGACGAAAGCGAATCTAAAGATAATCTTATTGAAATTATAGATATAAATAACTATGTAGAAGCCACTTGTTTATCTCAAAATGAAGATGATACCTGTTATAATACTGACAGCAAAAACTCATTTAAATATTTAATACCCGTTACTCAAAATATGATAGATAACGACGTCAATATTAAAATTACAATTCAAGCTGTAGTTAATAAACCTTATGGAGTAGGTAATGCTAAATTTAATAACTATCAAACAATAGTTAAAATAATCTAAACATTTATAAAAGATAAAATCTTAATATGGGTAACAATAAAAACATTAAAAAAATGAAAAAAGTAAAAAGATGTAGTTTAACAGGAAAAGTAATAAACCCTAGTGATGAGGTAGTTTTAGTTAAAAGAGCAAAGGAATACGTTGTTAAGCAGGGTTATGATTTAGTTCCGTTAAGAGTTTTAGTTTTAGTTTCCTTTTTAATTTCAGTTTTACTTTTAATTCCGTCGGTAACTGCGTTTTATGATATACAACAACCCGACGAATCCCCTTTTTACTTTCAAGTAAATAATTATAAAAACCACATAGTTAATCAAGATTATTATATACAGATTTATATTTTTAATTCAACTAGCGGACTACCTCTACCAAATGAATTTACGGATTTAGATACTCCTATTTATTTATTACATTCTAGTAAAGACGGCTTAATCGAGATGGGTAATTTAAATTTTGATTCTTTTTTCGGGTATAATGCAATAATAGATAAAAGTAATTTTGAAAAAGCAGGAGAGTATTTTATAGTAATTGGAGTTTCAAGTATAGACGGAGATAGTGTAGGGGTAGTTTCATATAATTTCGAAGTTATTGAATTTATTGATTTTGAAGAAGGTTTATTTAATTTAGATTTCCAAAATAATACTTTAATCGCTGTTTTCTTAATTTCGCTTTTAATGATAATTGCAGGAACTTTAGTTTATTATCAACATTTCGCTTTCGCTTCATTATCTATTATTATAGTCGGAAGTTTAATTTTATTTAGTGGAATTAATCAAGTAGTCGGAGTTTTAGTTTTATGTTTTGGTATTTTTATCGCTTTTTTAGGGGGTAATAATTAACTAAAATGAGTATAACTAACATTACAACATATAAAGCTATGATGTTTAACGAAGCAGGGGAGTTTATTGACTATGCAAATATGCCTAAAACAGACAACACTTTTAAATACAAAGGTAAAGCGTATAATATTGACAGAAAACACTCCTCTTATTTTAAATGGAAAGGTTTAGTCTGGGACACAAGATACTATTTTTATAATATTGATAATTGCGAACCATTATTTTTTAATCAAAAAAGAAAAGTAATAATTGAACCCGAACTTTATAACACATTTTTAGAAACTGAAGTCGCTAGGAAATTAAATAATACGGGCAAAAAGAATTTTGCAGACTTCTTAAACCCAAAAGTATTATTAGGGGCTGTTGTAGTGGCTATAATCGGCTATTATCTATTAACAGGGGGTTTAATTAATTAAATGATAAAATCAATAAGTAATAAAAAAATGTCTGATTCAATCGAGGAATATTTTATTCAATCGGAAGGGAATAGCCAAGCAATAACAAGTCAAGAAATATTTAAAGCCGAAGATGAAAACGTCGATTTAAGGACACATTTAACAGACGAAGAAATCGGATATATAAACACTTTAGAATTTAATAATTTATTATTGAAGCAAAGAGGATTAAAACCCGTCTTTAGTAAATTTCTTAATAAATATATGCGTTTAAAAATCTCTAAAGATAGATTATCAAGAGGGGAATTTGTTAATATTAACAGAAGTAAAGGAGATGACGCAGAAGTTTTTGATAGATTAAGCAATCTAAAAAATATCACAGACGCCAAAAAATGATAAGTAAAATAGTTTTATATAAAGGGCGTAGAGGGGCAGGTAAAACTTTAACTATGGTTAAAGACGGCTTAAACTATCATTTAAACGGCTTTAAAGTATTAAGAAATTTTGAAGTAAATTTTGGAGAATACATTTCAGAAGAAGAAATTTTAAGTTTAGATAAACATAGTTTAATTAAAGATTGTGTTTTAATGATTGATGAAATACAGATATTTCTAGATTCTCGGCGTTCTATGAGAAAGGAAAACCTAGAGTTTAGTAATTTTATTCAACAAATAAGAAAAAGAAATATAGTAATGCTATGCACTACGCAATACTCAAATACTATTGATTTAAGATTAAGGCAACATATAGATATAACTGCATACCCTAATTTTTTAAAACAATATAATGCTTGTGAGGTGACTTATATCGATTTAGATC
>PWRF01000008.1 GCA_003556325.1 Bacteroidales bacterium
ATATGCGCATGATAAACTCATGGAGCTGTTCAGGAAATATACCATAATTGGTGGTATGCCGGAGGTTTTATCCAACTTTATTTTTAATCGGGATTTGAATACCCTGGCAAAAATTTATGAGCGGCTAATCGTTTCATACCAGGACGATGTTGAAAAGTATGCTGACACCCCGCTAAAGGAAAACGTTTTACGCCATATTATCGGGTCAGCTTTTCAGTATGCCGGGCAAAGGATTACTTTCGATAAGTTTGGTGGTTCAAACTACCGTTCAAAGGAAATGGGTGAAGCATTCAGAACTCTTGAAAAAACAATGCTCCTCAAATTGGTTTATCCAATAACCCATGTAAAAATTCCGGCAGAAGAAAAGCACCGTCGCTCGCCAAAGCTTATCTTGCTTGATACCGGACTTGTTAACTACTCATCCGGCACGCAAAAGCAACTCTTTATTTCCCCTCGCATAGATGAAGTTTACCAGGGGAAAATTGCTGAGCATGTTGTTGCCCAGGAATTAACAGCGCTGAATCACTCAGTTCGCACACGGCTAAATTTCTGGGTCAGGGAAGAACGCAACTCACAAGCTGAAACTGATTATGTGTTGCCTTATGAAGATAAACTTATTCCTGTTGAGGTAAAATACGGCGCCAGCGGACGTTTGCGTTCATTGCATATGTTTATGGATGCCGCGCCACACAACCAGGCTCTACGGGTATATTCCGGAGCAATGAAGGTGGAAGATCTGAGAACGCAATCCGGTAAATCGTTCAAACTTATCAGCCTTCCGTTTTACCTGGTCAGCCAAATTGAAAAAATCCTTGACCGGCTGGCTTAATCTTATAGACGCTTCCAGTTCCTGGCGGAAGCTGGAAGATTAGGCGACTGCCGATTACCGATTGTCGATTTGCCATTATCGATTGCCGATGAGTTCGGGGTGGGATGTGAAAGCTTCCGAAAAGATTCCTTCCCCCCTGTAATTTTCACCCTGTTTTTGTCACTATTAAGAAAAATGCAATTATTCACTTCTTAAAAACAACCATCATGAACAAAATCAAAACTGTATTTTTCTTATTGATAATCAGTGTTTTCATCAACCCGGTTTCGGCACAGCTATTATGGAAAATTGAAGGAAATGGGCTGCAGCAAGCCTCTTACCTGTATGGCACCATGCACATCCTTTGCCCGGATGATTTTCACATTTCTGAACAGGTGCTGAAAGCCTACCAAAACACCGACGCCCTGGTGCTGGAGCTCGATCCCACAAACCCTGCAGTGCTGGCCGAAATGCAACAGCTGTCGCTCAATCCGGGCTTTGAAAATATCTATAAGGCCCTGCCTCAAGAGGACTATGAGAAGATTGACCGGGTGCTTACCAAAAACTTTGGTGCCGGACTGGACCAGATGGGCACAATGAAGCCCTTTGTGCTGATCTCGATGCTTACGATGACACTTTTCCCCTGCGAGCAACTGGAAAGTCCTGAGGTTTATTTCGCAGGGCTGGCCAATGAAGATGGCAGGGAGATCATTGACCTTGAAACAGCCGCCCTGCAAATGGGGATTTTCGATGAAATACCCACCGATTTGCAGATAAAGGAAATACTCAGGATGCTCGACCAGGAAGGCGTAGAGGAATTCCAGGCCATGAAAAAGGCCTATCTTGCAGAGGACCTTTTGGCACTGGAAGAGGTAATGATTTCAAATGTGATGATGAAGGAATGGGAACACCTTATCCTCAGCGACAGAAACAAACAGTGGGTTAAAGACCTGGTACCCGTTATGCCGGAGAAGAGCCTTTTCATTGCTGTGGGAGCAGGACACCTGCCCGGAGAAGAGGGCGTTATTGAATTGCTCAGGAAGGAAGGTTTCCTTGTGACGCCGGTGTTGTAAACGGCATTGTAAACCAATAATGACCGATTGCCTTTCACCCGCAACTTCAAACCTGGATAATCATTGGGATAGTTATGGTATAGAAGTGGAATCAGCCGGGCCAGTTGCTGAAAATGCCGGTAAAATGTGTGCGAAACTTCTGTTCCATTATATTTGCAGTCTTAAATCGAATATATTTGTACCGTCAGCTCTTGGATTGTCCGCATGAGGCCAGCTAATGTTGAAACCATTGATAACAACATGAAACGAGCCATGCCAAATAAATTGACACACACGACGGTGTTTATTGCATGGCGAGTTCCATCTGACCGAAATATAAAAATTATAAACAGATGAACCGAGCACTTGCGAGCTCGGCGAAGCCAAACGCCAATGTTGTAAATCCCGACCATTCGGGAACAGGATTTCTGACACACAGGAGGATGATTATTGGGACGTTTCGACATTTCGACATTTTGACATTTCGACAATTTGACAGTTGCAACACAACCCCTGAACTTTTGACAAGAACATAAACACCTCAATAACAATTAGTTGAAAAAATATAACACATGAAACTTACGGATACATTTTATGTTTTATTCATGATGTCATTCATTATGACGTCATTATCAGCACAAGGGGGTACGGACACCTTGCATGTTCATGAAAACACACACATTCATCCAGGTGAAGTGCTAACAATAGATGCTGGCACAACTGTATATTTCCATGGATATTATCATATTATTGTTGAAGGATCGCTGCAAGCCCAGGGAACGGAATCTGAACCCATCCTGTTTACACGTTCCGATACTTTAGGTTTACATCAAACAGACATCGCTGAGGGAGGATGGAACGGCATTCGATTCATAAACCATATTGAAAGAGATACCTCTGTGGTTTCTGTTTTTGAGCACTGCATTTTTGAGCACTCAAAAGCTTCTTTGCTCGATTTTAAAAATGGTGGCGCAATAAGTATCATTGGCATGCATGACGTTGAAATCAGAAATAGTGTTTTTCGCAACAATCATTGTTATCGCAAGGGCGGTGCATTGTACCTGGAAGGGAACAATGCTTTGCTGGAGTACAATCATTTTCATGACAATACTGCATATAATGAAATAGAGGACGACCCTGCTGAGGATGCAGATGGTGGTGCGCTTTTTTTACATGCAAGCAGGGCAGAAGTTACCTGGTCGGTTTTTTCCCATAATACTGCCAGCGGCATTGGAGGAGCAATTGTTGTTGAGGAATCCACTCCATTGATTTACAACAATCGGATAGAGAACAATCATGCTGCCATGGGTGGGGGAATAAGTTTTCGCAGATCACAGCTCTCAACGCCCATCTCCAATAATCTGATCGTAAACAACAGCTCCATCTATTTTGGAGGGGGAATGTTTTTCCTGGACTCCCAGGCACTTATACTTAATCATACCATCGCCGACAATCATTCTGCCTACGGAGGTGGTGTGTTTTTGATCACTTTTAATGTGTTGTCTGATCCTACTTTTTATAACAGCATTATACGGAACAATACGGTTTATCCTGATTCGGAAAACCAGGTTTTTATCTGGGATGGCATATCCGCACCTGGTTTTATTAATTGTAACATACAAGATGGCATGGATGGGATTGAGGGTGGTGCCGATGACGAAAACATGGTCTATGAAGACAATATTGACGAAGATGCCATGTTTGTAAACGAGGGGGAGCATCCCTATGCCCTTTCCGCAGGTTCTCCTTCGATTGATGCCGGTTATGAAAATTCTGATTCTTTGGGGGTGTATGTGTTTGATTTGTTGGGAAATGCCAGATTCTCCGGACACAACATAGATATGGGAGCGTATGAATTTCAAAACCCTCATTATGCGGTTATTATCAGTGTTGAAGGAAATGGACATGTGCTACCCGGGGAAGATGAGTATTTTGTCCCCGAGGGCACAGAGTTGGTATTTGAAGCCATACCTGAAGACTCCTGGTCTTTCTATCGTTGGGAAACCTCCTTTGGTAATCTTGATGAAAATCCCTTAAACATAGAGGTGTGGGAAGACATTGAAATCAAGGCCGTATTTCAGCCTGCCACCTTTGCTGAGGACATTCATTCAAATGGACTGCAAAGTTTTGTTTACCCAAACCCGTTTAAAAATCGGTTGTTTATCAATATTGATGACCCTTTTCTGGATGATGAGATCATTCTGAACATTTACAACACTGCAGGAGTTTTGCAGCAAACACATAGGCTTGAATCCCGCAATTTTAAAGCCACTCATGATCTTGATCTGGGTCATTTGGACGAAGGCATTTATTTCCTGCAGATGATCAGTGAAAAAGGGACTGCTACTTTTAAAATCATCAAAGAATAATAAAATCAGGCTGGCTTCTGATTTGCTTGTTTTGCTATATTGGTGACGAAATTCAGGAAAAAGAAACCCCGAATGTCAACGGCCCCGACGCGCATCCGGTCTTTGACTGGCTGAAAAGTCAGCTGCCCGGCCTGCTCGGCGGTCGCATCAAATGGAATTGATGCCGATGTGATCCTGGATTTTTTTTTTTTGACCAGAAGCCTTTTTCCGATGACGCTGCCAAAAACCTGGCCTGCTGCGAATCCAAAAAAATCAACGGATATGTTACTTCTGTCATTGTAAGCAATGCTTATTACCTGTTGCGGCAAACCGCCAGTCACGGGAAGGTGGTTGAGAAGCTCAAACAGCTCATGCACATCCTGGAAATACTCACGACGGATAAAAACACCATTCAAATGGCGCTTAACTCAGGTTTCAAAGACTTTGAAGACGCCCTGCAAAGCTTCTCCGCCGAGAACAGTGTTTTGGGTGTAATTACACCGGAAAGTTATGTGAAGTTGAGGGCAAGCTGCTGAAGGCCGGAAAAAAATAAAAACGGACACTCACTGATCAAAGATGAAGCCGCACCCACCCTAACCTTTATCAATGTGCTTGGGCTGGCACTGGGAATTGCCTCCCTGACCACATTGTCTATCAGGTTTTTTTAGGTGCACGGCACTCACCGGTGAAATCGCTGAGAGCATGACTCAGGTAAAGCCCGGCTGCACACAGGATAATGCCAAAATTTTCTTACATTGCGCTTAATTATACTAAACTAAATTTCCAAAAAAACCCATCATGAACGAACAGGAAATCCAGTTTCGCCGAAACCTGGAATGGCTAAAAAAACACGGCAAAAAGCTCGCTCTAGGGCTTATCCTGCTGATCGCCGTGCTCACCTCAGTAAAAACCATCGGGCCCGAACAAGAGGGTGTGGTGATATTCCTCGGGAAATACAATCGTACCCTTGACCCTGGATTGAACTTCATCGCGCCCTTCGGTCTGGAGCGAATATACAAGATTCCGGTACAACGCCAGTTAAAACAGGAGTTCGGGTTCCGTACAATTGAAGCAGATGTGCGTACCCGTTATGCCAAAGACGAATACCGCGATGAGTCGATGATGCTTACCGGAGATCTGAACCTCGCCGACGTGGAGTGGGTCGTCCAGTATCGCATCGTAAACAGTTATAACTATTTGTTTAAGGTCCGCGATGCCGAAGACGCCCTGCACGACATGTCGGAGGCAGCCATGCGAAAGATCGTGGGGGATCGTACGGTGAACGAGGTGCTGACCGTCGGACGGCAAGAAGTAGCCACCAGCGTGGAGGTGCTGCTCCAGCAGATGTGCGACGATTATGAAAACGGCATCCGCATCGACCAGGTGGTGCTGCAGGATGTGAATCCGCCCGATCCAGTCAAGCCTTCATTTAACGCAGTGAACGAGGCTCAGCAGGAAAGGGAGACCCTCATCAACAGGGCCGAATCGGAGTACAACAGGGTGATTCCGCGTGCACGCGGAGAGGCTGAAGAAACCATCCAGCGAGCAGAAGGCTACGCCCTGAATCGTGTAAACCGCGCCGAAGGAGCAGCCGACAGGTTTAACAGCATCTATGAAGAATACGTGAAAGCACCGGAAGTGACCAAAAAACGCGTCTACTTTGAAACCATGGAAGAGATCCTGCCCAAGCTTGGAAACAAAGTCATTGTAGACGAAGAAGGAAGCAACGTCCTGCCGCTCCTCAACCTCGACGGCATCAGGAAAGAGTTGCCGGAGTAAAAGCTAAAAGCTAAAAGCCAAAAGCCATTAACCAGACTTTTCGACATTTTGACATTAACGATAAACACATGAAAAAGAGAAACATAGCCCTTATCATAGCCGCCATCATCATCATCATCGCCGGGCTCAATAGCATGTTCATCCTTGATGAGACGCAGCAGGCCATTGTCACACAATTTGGCAAGCCTGTAGGAGAAGCCCGCACAGAACCCGGCCTACAGTTTAAAGTCCCGATAATCCAAAAAGTACAGTATTTCGATAAGCGCTTCCTGAAATGGGATGGCGACCCCAATCAAATACCCACACAGGACAAGCGTTTCATGCACGTTGATACTTATGCGCGCTGGCAGATCGCCGACCCGCTGCAGTTTTTTATCCGTCTGCGCGATGAACGTTCCGGCCAGTCGCGGCTCGACGACATCC
This sequence comes from Bacteroidales bacterium, assembly GCA_003556325.1. Lineage (GTDB taxonomy): Bacteria > Bacteroidota > Bacteroidia > Bacteroidales > UBA7960 > PUPG01. The sequence goes on from PWRF01000008.1 coordinate 6,411, forward strand.
TCGACGGGGAGACACGTAACGCCATCGCCAGCCATTTGTTATTGGACCTGGTGCGCTCCACCAACCGGACTCCGGAGGTATATGAAGACTACCTCGAAGAACTGGAACACCTGGAAGAAATTTCAGTGGGCCGCGAAGAGATCGAATCCCAGGTGCTTCAGCGCGCCAACGAACGCACGGCCGACCTGGGCATCGTGATACTCGATTTCCGCTTCAAACGGATGAACTACGTCACAGAAGTCCGCGAACGGGTATACGACCGGATGATCAGCGAACGTAACAGGATCGCCGACCAGTTTCGCTCCGAAGGCGAAGGCGAAGCCCGTCGCATAGAAGGTCAGAAAGAACGCGACCTGGCAGAGATCCAGTCGGAAGCACACCGCGAAGCAGAGATGATCCGCGGACGGGCCGATGCCCGCGCCACCGACATCTATGCCTCGGCATACAACCGGAGCAATGCATCCAGGGAACTCTACAATTTCCTCAGGGCCATGGAAGCCCTGGAAAAATCCCTCGACGAACAGACCACCATCATACTCTCTACCGATAATGAACTGTTCCGGTTTTTAAAGGACGTGCAGTAAGCACATGAATAACAAAACAACATAATACTTTGGGGTAACCTCCAAACTAAAAAAGCGTTTGTCTGAACACCAAAATGGGATAAAAGCGGTTTTGCAAAACAATACAACTGCCATAACTTATTTATTATGAGAAGTTTAGCAGAATTATTGATGCCATCACCTGAGAAAAGGAGATAAAAAATGGCGACGCGCAAAAAAGAACAAGCTCATAAGCAGCTTCAACCCAAACAGGAAATGATCGCCTGGCTTTACGTATCGCCCTCAAGCTCTATTCGCACCTTTGCCGTGTAAAAAGAATACTGTTTTAAAAGCAGTCAACCGGAAATCATCACATTCTTCTGATCTCAACACGTCTGTTTTTCGCTTTTCCTTCTTCAGTTGAATTGTCGGCAACAGGTTTGTCCTGGCCATAGCCAACCGTTTTGATTCGCTCCGCCGGGACACCTTTGTCTACCAGAAAAGTTTTCACACTTGCGGCCCGTTGTTCGGATAGTGTCATATTTGAAGCAGGATTGCCGACGTTATCCGTGTGCCCTTCAACAATAATATTCAGATCAGGATTGCTGTTCAGCATCACATACAATTCTTCAATCATATCATGTGACTCGCTTTTTATTGCAGAGCTGGCTGTTTCAAAATTGATATATAATGTCAGCGCTTCACCAGAATGCAGTCTTTCAAACATTTCGCTGGCTTGAATGTGTTGCTCCATTGCCTCTTTTTCAGCTATTACCATATCATATCCGTCGCTTGACAATTGAACATATACCCATATTTCTTTATTATCATCGGAGAATCTGATCGTTGTTCCCCAATGAGTGCAGCCATTTCCAAAAGGTATAGTGCCTCCGTGGATATCTGCTCCGTAAAATTCATAATATCCGGAACACCATCCCTGGTATTCCCCCAAAATGTCTCCACCGTGCTGCCGGGCTGCATTTTGAAAGTTACGCATGATCTGCAATCCTGATGCAGCTGTTTTATCCTCCTCCAGGAAGTAATTTAATACAGTCAATTTCCCTTCCACTGATTCGGATGGTATCATATCTTCATTATAAGGATCCGGATTCCCCACAGGGAATTTCATAGCGCCAAACTCCACTGCATCACAATCATAAAGATAATAGTTCGGCATACGGTTAAACAGGGAGTGGTCCTTACAACCTTCTGCATCTTCCTGGGAAAATGCAAAGTTCATTGCGAGAGAAAAAGCCGCAACAAGTAATGTTTTGAAAAGGGTTGCTTTCATGATCTGTTCTGTTTGGTGTTACATGATTTGAGGTTTTAAAACGTATTACAACATTGCATTGACACGACATGAACTTATAGATAAATAAAGAAAAACAGAATAATAAACCTGGCAGAAAAGACAGTAATTAGCAGTATTTGCCGACTTGTGCCAAAAAACACCCAAATCGACCAACCAAATATACAGAAATATTATATAAAAAAACAAAAAAACTTCGTGACCTTTGTACCTTTGTGATAAAACAAATTAACCGCAATAAAAAATCATATAAAAACGGACACTCACTGATCAATAACGGACAGTCATATTGCATCCGTCGCACAGGAAGTCCTGTTTATCACAATGAGAATAAGTCTTATAATAGGTATGGTGCGTTTTTTGATATAAAATCTGCATAAAACCTTTCCGTAAATGATAAAAAACTACCTGCTGCTTGCTTTCAGGAACATGAAACGGCAACCTGCCGTAACTTTTATCAATGTGCTGGGACTGGCATCGGCAATGGCCGCTACCATCATTCTCGCCCTGTTTGTGAAACACGAACGCAGTTTTGAAGACATGCACACAAACTCCTCGCGGGTATTCAGAACAATCACCCGGTTTCACGGGCATTTCGACTCCACCATCCCCTATACACTCGCCCTCACCGGGCCCGGCCTCGCGGAAAACATACCCGGGATAAAGTCCTTTACAAGGGTGTTCCCCAGGTATACCACCCTTGAAGTTGACGACAACCAGCTTATAAACAAGCGAATCTTTTATGCAGACTCCTGCTTCAATGAGATATTCAGCTTCCCGGTGCTGGAAGGAGACCCGGGACATGCGCTCAGCAATCCTTCCCAGGTGGTCCTTACCAGGACCGTTGCCGAGAACCTGTTTTCCGGCAGGTCTGCCATTGGGAAGGTGGTGGAGATGGATGTGTTATGGATTGACGTGGAAAGGGATCAGCTAAGCATCGAGAGAAAGCCCTTTGTTGTGGGCGCTGTCCTGGAAGATCCGCCCACCAACACACACCTGCAATTCGAGGTTCTGGCACCGCTGCTGATCATCCCTGACGAACAGCAGAACCAGCTGCAGAATTTTTTCGCCACCTACCTTCTCCTGGATGCCCCTCCTGACGATGCGCTGAAAGAAAAAATCACCGGCTTTGCCACCAGCAGGGTCTTAGAAGTTGTCGGGGAACACTACCAGGTTTCCATCCATCTGCAAAACCTCAAAGACATTCATTTTGGACAGCATCTCGACGGCGACCTGAGCCCCAAAGGAAACTTCCAGAACATGATCATCATGACAGGGCTGGCAGTTTTCATCCTCGCCATAGCCGTCTTCAATTTCATCAACCTGATAACCGCCCGCTCCGATAAAAGGATCATCGAAGCGGGCATACGGAAAGTAGCCGGTGCACAAAAGAAAAACATTGTGTTCCAGTTTCTCGGCGAATCGGTGCTCATCGCCTTTATTGCGCTGGTGCTTTCGCTGATCCTGGTGGAGGTATTCCTTCCCCCGTTTTCTGCTTTACTGGAACGGGACCTCGCGCTTTACGACTTTTTCAGTGCTTCGCTGCTGGTATCATTGATCACATTCACGGTGGCTACAGGGCTTATAGCCGGCCTTTATCCCGCTGTAAGCTTTGCAAGCCATCAGCCAGCAGATATCCTCAAAGGCCAGCTCCATCCGGGGCGAAAAACCCCGGTTCTGCGCATTTTCCTGGTCGTTTCGCAGTTTGCCATCGTGGTTTTCCTCATTACCTTCCTCTGGGTTGTTAATGATCAGATCCGCTTCATGAAGCATGACGATCTTGGATTTGACGGGGAAAATGTGCTGCTTTTCAGGGGTATAACCCCTGGCATCCAGTCATCGTACCAGGTGCTGAAACAAGACCTGCTGCAGCTTCCCGAAGTGTCGGCGGTAACTGCATCACAAGCTGTGCCGGGTAGTGGCGGCAGCGGCCAGTTCTTTCGGTTGCGCGGTCAACACCCCAGCGAGGCCATCCCCATTATTTATTTTGCCACGATCGACGATTTTATTGACTTTTACGACATTCGCCTCGTGGAAGGACGCTGGCTCGACGAAAGGATACAAACCGACAACTACGAGTATGTGGTCAACATGGAGACGGTACGCCAGCTCGGCCTCGAGGATCCCATCGGCGCTGATGTGTCGCTATGGGAATACCATGGCAAAATCATAGGCGTGGTGGAGGATTTTCACTTCGAGAGCCTGCATGAACCCATCGGAGCCCTGGTATTCAACCGGTATTTCGACGAGATCAGGATTGTTTCTGTAAAAGTAAACAGCAGCAATTTACCGGCAGCCCGTGAAAGGATTGAACAGGTTTTCATGAAAGCAGACCTTAACTACGGGGTGAACAGCATATGGCTCGATGATGTCCTTGCCCATTCGTATCGCTTCGAAGAAAGAAGTTTCAGGATCATCCTCTATGCCTCACTCACAGCGATCATACTCGCCCTGCTGGGTTTGTACGGTTTGTCAAGCTACATGGTACAATCGCGCCACAGGGAGGTGAGCCTGAGAAAAGTCCTCGGGGCATCAAGGCCACAGATCATGGCGGTGTTCTTCAAGATCATACTCAAATGGATTTTGATTGCCATTGTGGTCGCATGGCCCCTGGCATACCTGGTCGCAGACCGGTGGCTTGAAAATTTCGCTTACCGGGTCAACCTCAGCCCCAGCTTTTTCCTGGTATCTGCCGCTGTCACACTGGCAATAGCCTCCCTGACTATTGTATACCAGGTATTCATGGCTGCACGACGCTCACCGGTGCAATCGCTGAAAGCATGATTCGGAAAAAGCCCGGATAATGAGATTTAAATTTCCGTTTTTTTGTCTCTCCTGAATCCCTGATTGATATTTTTATGAATATATGATGATAATTATGTTTTTTGCGGGACTTTTCTTAATTTCGAATAAAAAACCGCAATGACACACCTCAACACCTGGAAAGACAAGGAAGAAGTCACCATCAAAAAGGAGAAAACTTACAAAAGGTTCAGGTTCAAAACCATTGCCTCCGAATTGCTGGACTTTTTACTGGTTAACAAAGGGTTTCTATATACCATCAAACAGCTTACCATAGCGCCAGGTATCACGCTGCGCGGTTACCTGCAAACCGACAGGGAGCGATTGACAGGGGCAGCAAAATACTTCATTCTGATGGTTGGGCTTTTTTATTTTGTGTTCTTTCAATTTACACACGCCCCCCACGCGGAAGGATACCTTGAACAAATGAAAGCCGATGGATTTGATGATTTTGCCGTATATTTCCAGGTGTATTTCCTTGATCAGCTGAGCATCTGGTCGGCCTTAGCCATATTTCTGTTCGGTTGGCTGAGTCGTTTGTTTTATAAAAAACACGGTCTGTATTACACCGAACATTTGGTTCTGCACACTTACATGAATGCCCAGGTGGCTTTTTACAAGCTTGTCATGCTGCCTTCAATTCTTCTTTTTGGGATAACCGGCTATAGTACAATAGAAATCCTGATTACACTGGGTTACTATGTTTATGTGCTTCATCATTTTTTTCGTGAAAAAATCGTCCACACGCTTTGGAAAAGCCTGCTCATCTTGCTATTGGGGTACTTTCTGTTCTTTATAGCAATCGGAGTCTTCTGGTTTTTCTTCGGCTTGGTTCTGGGTATCAGGCAGGGGTTTGGAGGGTACTAGGCTTGTGGAGCCACCAGCTTTTTTATGAAACGCCTTATGTTTTACTTGCCGAATACAGCGTAGAACACCTTGCCCATTTCTGTTCCCAATGCGAAGATAATCACAGCAAAAAAGAATACAATTAACACCCGCACTGCTGATTTTTCAGCTTTGCTCAGGCTTTGCCATTTTTGTTTTAATTTCTCAGTAATAGTCATAGAAGGCTTCCATGGTGTTTCTTTATAACAATCATCATAAGTGATTGTTTTATTCTGGTTCCTGTTTGGTTTGTTTCCGGGTATCAGTCAGACCAGGGGATTACCACATCCTATCCGGAAAAGCTTTTGCGTTACATCCCCGGTTGGTTGTTACTTCAGGCGGATTATAATGTGATCTGAATTGTTTTCAGCAAAAAGGGTCATATAGTTCCGGAATGTATGGTACCGTTCCGCATTGACTCTCCTCGCAAGGTTTTCTGTAAACCCGGTTACGGAGATCACGCCATCTTTTTCCAGGAAATTGAATTGGTGAGAAAAACGGCCCCAACGTCCCGCTTTCTGCTCCGGGAGGTATTCAACGCTTGCATTAGCGGGCAGCTGCAGGGAAAAGCTGTATGAGTACCTGGCTTCATGAGGAAACACCACAGGGAATAATCTTTCTTCCGCGGCAAATGGGTTGTTGCTGCGGGCTTCAAAAAACAAAGACGGCATGATGATCTCATCACCCAGCACCTGTGCGTAGGCCGGTATCAGGAAATCTGCAGACAGTGTTACTTTCAGGGTGTCGTTTTCTGCAACGGCAGGCTCAAGCCTGACATTATTTATCCGCGCACCAGTTTCGCCTGCAAACTCATCCAGCAGGTGATTGTCGTAAGATGAAGGCAATTCCTGAAGCACGGAATATGCACCGAAGTCCTTCCATGTGTAGGTCAGGGTGCCCTCCAGGTTGCCCTCCGGATCCACTTCCATTTCATAGTCTTTGTGAAGATGGAAGGTGATATTGCTTTCAAGGTTTACCCATTCGTTCACCTGGCTGTCGAAAATACGCCCCCTGCCGTTTATTGCCCTTTGAGGAAGGTATCCGGCATACGGAAACGGTGCGGTGGCATCAAGAAGCATGGGTTCCTCGC
>PWRF01000284.1 GCA_003556325.1 Bacteroidales bacterium
CGCCGCAAAAAGGGGTGGCGGTCAATGACCTTGATCCGGAAGGCCGGATCAAAGCCAGGGGAGAGTATTGGAGTGCCCGCAGCATGGATGGTTCAAAAATCCCGGCCGGCAGCGAAGTAGAGGTGGTCAAGGCAGAAACGCTGATGTTGTGGGTACAGCTCCCGAAGGATGAAGAAGACAGCCATGAAGGCAAAAACAGTAAATGACCCCCTGTAAACGGCAAATAACAATGCACACGGTTTGGGAAACAAGAATATGCAGGCTTTCAGCAAACAGGGAAGTGTACGATACAGCAAATAACAATGTATAAAAATCAGCAAGAACTGCGGTTATAATCAGCAAAACCCACGGGTTTTAAAACAACGCAAACCCTGAACCCGAGCAATATGGATCAGGAATCAGGCTTTATGAGTACAACCTGGTTTGGCACATTTGACAAGCATTAATTGGTTATTCACGATACAACAAAAAGGAGGACGCTTTATGACAGAATTATTTACCGATGGCAACATATGGCTGCCGGCTGTAGTTGTCATAGTTATTTTCATCGGGCTGGCAATTAAAATTGTCAAGGAATATGAACGATTGGTGGTGTTTCGCCTGGGACGGCTGATAGCCATTAAAGGCCCGGGGTTTATCCTGATTATCCCCGGCATAGACAGGGTGAAGCGGGTATCTTTGCGCGTGGTCACCCTGGATGTGCCTTCCCAGGAGGTCATCACAAAAGACAATGTAACCACCAATGTAAACGCAGTGGTCTATTACCGGGTGGTTGACCCCAACAAGGCCATTGTGAATGTGGAAGATTTTGCCACGGCCACCGCACAGCTGTCTCAGACCACCCTGCGTAGTGTGGCGGGGCAGGCGGAGCTGGATGAGCTCTTGTCGGAAAGAGAAAAGTTAAACATCAAGATCCAGAGCATCCTGGACGAAGCAACGGATCCCTGGGGTATCAAGGTAACGACGGTCGAAATCAAAGACGTGGTCATACCCGAGGGTCTGCAAAGGGCGATATCCAGGCAGGCTACTGCTGAAAGGGAACGCCGGGCGGTCATTGTACAGGCAGAGGGAGAAAAACAGGCGGCTGACAAGATCCGGGAAGCGGCAAGCATTCTCAATACCGAGAAAGGAGCCTTTTATGTGCGGCTGTTGAGAGCGCTTCCTGAAATAGCAAGTCAGCAGGGATCGCTTATTGCCTTTCCGCTGCCCGTGGAGCTGAAATATTTGTTTCCTGAAGCACCCGCAGAAGAGAAAAAAGATGAAGGCGGTAAGAAGAAAGGGAAAAAAGAGTAATTGATTTTTCCCAGGCAGGGGCAGGACGACGTGTTATCCATATATGACGGTAACAGCAGCGACGCGCCCCTGATTATGGAAGCCACCCGGCAGGGTGTGCAAGGCTGGATACCGTGTGTAAATGAACCAGCCATTCAATCCATTTTTCAAATCAATAAAAGTTCAGATTAAATCTGTATACAATGAGGACAGTTGTTTATTTTTTGCTTCTGGGTACTATCCTGTCGGCTTGCGGGCATAACAATCAATACAGGATCAGGGGAAGCTTTACCGGGCAGGTTGATGAAGAGTGGGTATATATGGTCAGGTTTATGGAAAGTGACCCCAGGGTGGATTCAGCGAGGATCAAAAACAATGAGTTTACCTTTGAAGGTTTTGCTGATATTGTCGAGGTGTATGGTTTAAGTTATCATCCCGATAGAGCGTCTGAGGTTGCACCATTTTTCCTGGAGCCGGGAAAGATTGAAATTGTAGTTGATCCTAACGACTGGTTTACCGGTACGGAGGTCCGGGGAGGGAAAATCAATAATGAGTATAATGTCATTGAGTTGATGGGATTAAGCCAGGAAGATGCCGTTGAATATATCAAGAACAACCCGATGTCACCGGGATCCGTATTTTTACTGGCCATGGTATACCGTAGCATTGAAACGCATAAAGTAGGCGATCTGCTGGGCTATTTCCCTGAAAAAATGCATCAGGCAGCCATCTATGAGGAAGCGTACAGTTATTATCAGACTCAGCTGGCACTGGAAGAACAAATGCCTTCATTTCGTTACAAGGCACATGCGGAGGAAATGGACGTGGAATTTGGGGGAGAGAGCGTCATTGCAGATCTGGCGGAACTGAATGACGGCAAGCCTGTTTATTTGAAAATCTGGGGCACCTGGTGTGCCCCCTGCAGGGCAGAGTTCCCTTCCATCAGGGATATTGAGACGCATTTCCGTGAGAAAGACCTGGAATTTGCTTACATATGTATCCAATCGCCAGAAGAGGAATGGAGGGAAATGGTCACTTCAGAAGAACTCAGGGGACAACACTTTTTGTTTAGCAATGAGCTGACAGCAAAACTGGCTGCAGAAGTCAATCTCAGGACGGTGCCAAGATACCTTCTTATCGACAGCGAGGGCAATATCATTGATTATAATGCCCCCAAACCAAGTGATGAAAAATTATCTGCTTTGCTGGATGATTTGATACATTGAAAGCTTACTTGTTACCGGAAGCCACCTCTTTGAGGCTCAGCACATCGTAATGATCTTTCGGACGACCCGATTTGACTTTTGATTCAATAAGGTCTTCAAAGGAAAGCACACGGAACTTTAAAAGTTTGTGTTTATTCAGCTCGCAAATGTCAGACTTGGCATAAGCCTCTTCAAAGCTTACACCAAAATTCAGATAGGTAATCAGTTCAATTTTAAAGACAGGACTGATGTGTATGCTGATGTTTTGCTGCTGTTTGTAAACTGAATCGGGGAATTTTTCAAACTCGTAACCCAGCTGTTTCAGGGCTTTTGTTAATTTCTCCAGATTTTCGGGGCTTGTATCAATCCAAAAATCTATATCGGCAGAATGCCTCTGCACGCCGTGAAAGTTCACTGCGCCTCCTCCCACCAGGATCATGCGCACATTATTGTTTTGTGCTGCATCGAGGAATTCTTCCACAATTTCATTCAGCTCCCTTGCTGAAAGCGGCATGATCTCTCGTTCATTCATGGGGGAAAATGTGAAAATTGTTGTCCTTTTCCTGTTTTTTTGTGGGATAAAGGTTCTGATAAAATGCCGACATCTTCAGAAACAGCGCAAATCTGTCTTCAGGCCTTCGCCGGAGGTCCTTGTCAAGGCTCTCCTTTTTGGATTCCGCCTTGGTAGTGAAGCGTATTTGACGTCTTCTCATTATTGCATCTATGATAATACAAATATAATGAAGTTCTCAACAAGTGAAGTGGTATTTTGTGCATTGTATTGCCGTCTTCCTCTTCCCGTTGGATGATGTTGTGGTTGCGGAAGGTCATCATGTCGAAAAAAGTCTTATTATGTTAGAACCACCTCAGGTTACG
>PWRF01000316.1 GCA_003556325.1 Bacteroidales bacterium
GTGTAACCCAATCCATGTAATTTTGCCCCTATTTCTCGGGCTAATTTGAATAAATATGGTAGTATTACTAGGGAGGTGAAGAGATAATATGGTGTCTGATAAACCGTGGGGAAACTTTACAAAAGCAGATTATACTGACGAACAATATAAGAAGGCTTGTCTTTATTGTGATACTGATTGTTTAAAGGATAGTACTAGTAAGCAATGTTGTAAATTACCAGTACGAGAACCTAATGGTGCTTTGAATCGTAATGGTGTTCAAGCCGCTTACGCTGCTATGCGTGGAGCGAGAGGTGGAGTTAAAGGTTTAAGTAGTGATGATCGAGAGAAGATTATGAATAAACTTAGAAGATTATATAGGGAGGTGGGGATGGATTTGCCTGAAGCTCTAAAATCAGAATCCCCTACCCATAATAAGGTTCATGGTATTATATGGGATAGGGGGATACATAAACTTTGGATTAAGGAGGGTGATGCTAAACCTAAACCTGCTAAATTAAAGGTTACTGATAGGAGTTTGAAGCGTGATTATGATTTATTATCTAATAATCTCCCGATTCCCATTGGTATAGATCATTTAGATGATAATATTTTAAAGGAAAATAAAGTATTGGATAAAATGAATCTTTTAGAGGCAGGACAAATAAATGAGATTAAATTAACAGATGAGGGTATTGAGATTGTGGATGCTGAATTATATAATGATACTTTAAATGATTTATATAATAATGGTGATCTTACAGACTTCAGTATCGTGGCAGACCTGTATAGTAAAAATACGGATAATCCCGATTGTGATTATATTGAGGATTATAGTATTATTAAAAGAGTTGATTTTGTAGGTACTGGCGGATGCGAAACCTGTAAAGTTAAATCTGATCCGGTATTTTTAAATGCTAGGATACATTACTATACAGATGAGGAAATTATAGGTGATATTATGAATGAAGATAAAATCGTGTTAGATGAAACTGTTAAAGAGTAAATAAATAATTTAATAACTGCAAAGATTTCGGAATTAGAGGATAAAATAACTGATTTATGTAAAGCATATAATGATATGCAGGATGAAGAAGAAGAAGAAGAAGGAGAGGAGTTAGTGGAAAGTAAAAAAGGTGAAGCTAACGCTCCTGAGATTAGTGAATTACAACGAGAGATTGACGAAATCAAAGAAGAAAAACATTTACTTGAAGCTAAAAATGTGGTTAAAGAGTATTTGGATGCTGGTAAAATCCTGCCTAAAGATGTTGAGAAACATGAAAATTTAGCTGTTAAGGAATTAAGTGATTATAAGGAATTAATGGCTGATGCACCAGTAGTTATAAATTTCGAGGAAGAATCTAAAAAGTCAGATGAAGATGAAACTGATATGTATAGCGATTACGAGAAACATATAAGACCACATTTAGATAAATAATAAAATATATAATAAAAGTGTTAGGTGATGATTTATGGCAGAACTATATAATTATGGTAAATTTGGTCCTCGATTAACTTTTGAATGTAATGAGGGTCAAATAACATTTAGGAAAATTGAAGTGCATGGTGCTATTGTTGGCCCTACCTTCGCCAATCCTATAAGGGATAAGGATGAAGTATGCTTAATAGATGATATGACTGTGGATAAAGCCGACCCTGCAAATGATCGATTATTAATTGGTGAAGCAATTGGTAACCCGGAATTTAAAGGCACTCACCCCACAGGAGAAGATGGAGATACTACTGGTTGGGGAGATTATGATCCAAGACATGTTACTGTCGAATTACGGGGTGCTAAGGTTAAAATGGTTAAATTAATTGATAATAACACAGAGGTTACTATTGGATTAGAAGTAGGATTGGAGAATGATGATGGCGAATATGATGTAGAAGCAGGTACTGGTAATATTGCATTACAAACTGCGGATATTAATAGTGGTGATACTATCGCTGTCTTATTCGGATTTTATGGTGAAGATTTAAGTTAGATATGAAAATAAATTATTAAAAATGATGATATGGGTGATTAATTATGGTTAAAACAGTTCCATTGAAATATATTATGAGGAAACATAATATGGAGAGATACATAGTAGAGAATCTTGAACCGAAACTACATTTCCTTCAAGTATTACCTACTGCGAATACAGATACTGGTGAATTTAGTACAATATTAACTAAGAGGACTGCGGCACAGGATTTAGATGATGAGATTCTTAGTGAACCTTTACCTGTTGCTGAAGCTTCTGAATTAACTAAAATCAATATTAGTCCGATAACTAAACAATTAGGTAATACTACTGCTGTTGGTTATCAATTTGAAGTTACTCAGAAATTCCTTAATAAAGCTGATGCTGAAGCGGATATTAACAATGCTTTAAAGAAGATTGCTGCGGGTATGACTATTAAAATTAATGATATAATCCTAACTAACCTATTAGCGAATGCTAATGTTACTCCTCCAGCTGATTTAAGTAACTGGGATGATGAGGATGAGATTGATCCTCGTGGTGATGGTATTAAATTAAGAAATGGGTTCAGGACTAATAATCGGGCTTTCACATTTAATACTATGTATTTAAGTAACGCTCGGTTTATGCAACTTGAGGATTACATGATGAGTATAGATAAACCATTCGATTCGGAGCAAATTAATTTGGATGGTACTATGGTTAGGAATGTGGATCAATCCTTTGACGATGATGCGAGTGTGGACTTTTTAGGTATGGATAGTAATGTTCCTCCGGGAGTTATCCAAAAATATGTTGATCCTAAATTCAGTTATTTAAGGCAGGCTGAATTGCAGGGTAGAACTGATTTACCGGATAGTCTTATTCAAGTACATAATTGGACTATGGAAGACCCTCCATTTGATGAGAAGTGGGCGATTTGGGCTGAGCTTGGTTATAGTAATCGTGAACCGGATGGTTTAATGTCTGGTGAGTTAGGACCATAATAGTTTAAGGTTATATATTATAAGATAGGTGATGTTAATGAATCTTAAAACAATTAGGACTTTTAGGAGATTGTTGAAAAAGGAAACAGTAATTGATATGGTTGATATTGTATTGACTAAGATTACTGCTACTACTGGTGAGGATTTGGATATTGAGGCTGGTGCTGCTGATAAGGATATAAGGGTTAAGTTAGGTGATGATGGAGGTGATAGTGATTTCATTATCCGGGATAGTAATGACGCTCCATTATTAACTGTTAATTCGGATGATGGTGATGTGTTATTAGCTAATGATTTAACAGTTACTAATGATCTGGTTATTGGTGGTGATACTACTGCTACTGGTGATATTACTGGTGATTTAATCGGTGATGTTACTGGTGAGATTAAGATCGGAAGAGCACAC
>PWRF01000315.1 GCA_003556325.1 Bacteroidales bacterium
ACCTTATTTTGATAAAGACGCAAACCGTTAATCATGAGAGGGTTTTTCATTATTGGCAAGAAAGCTAAAAGCCAATAGCAGTCCTGCTGAAAACATATACACCTGATAACCAATTTGTTGAAAGACTACCAACAGATAAACCGAGCACTTGCGAGCCCGGCGAAGCCAAACGCCCATGTTGTAAATCCCGAACATTCGGGAACAGGATTTTTGACACACAGGAGGATGATTATTGGGACGTTTCGACATGTCGGCGTTTCGACAGTTGCAACACAACCCCTAAACTTTTGCTAAAAACACAAACACCTCAACAACAACTAGTTACCAAAAAACAAACAGGTGAAACAAGGCAGCTTGTTCTTCCGGGGCATTCATACCTTATAAACATGCCTTTTTGATTGTATTCACATGCAGATCACAATAGAAAAGAAGTGGCAACGTCTGTTGCGAATATTCGGATCACCAGCGCCCGGGCGTGTTTCTAAAGATCCTGCATTGTTCGTGCATGTACCTGAAGTAATAGAATAGTTCGTGGTTGAACTGCATCCCGTAGTCGATGTCCGGATCATAATCCAGGTATACTTCGGGTACACAATCCCTGCGCCGCGACGAATGGATCAGGCTGTTCCACTGGTTGGTGAGTATTGAGTTCCACCTTTCCAGGTATGACTGACTATAGTGTGTCAGTGGCTGGCTTGTGGTTCTGTACCAGTACGAAAACCGCGGATCAAAAATTATCAGCTCATACTCTGTTGTATCGTTTTCCTTCACAACAGATTCCTCAAGGTTAATGGTATCGGGCTTATTTTCACGGTCACCAGCTGAAGAAACAAGGCTCACGGTGAGGATAAAAAAGCCTGAGATAGCTAAAATTCTGATGAACCATTTCATAACTGCCTCCTTTTGTTTTTACGGGCGGTCGTTCCTGAACCCACCCAACTTATATATCTAACGATAATACATTCAATAATCATGCCTTAAATATTAAATATGTGAGCCACGTTGACCAGACCCTGATAAAAAATGCCGGGCATGGGTTATGCTGCAAATTATGAAAAATTCATGCAGTAAAAAAGCACATGGCTCACCCCGTCAACCAGGGGAGCATGTGCCATTATGTAATCGTTTCCGTTAACTTTAAAACTTGTTGACGGGTGCTTTTAAGGCAAATTATTAGTTATTACCACCCGAGCAACAGCCTGAACTGCTGGTGCCTGAACCGCATCCTGATTCAGCCTCTTTACTCCCGCAGCTGCTGCTTCCTGTGGCCTCAAGTTTTTCTGAGGTATAGCCCGCATCAGCGATTTTCTGATACACGTCGTCGAGATCAACGGTTTCAGTACAGTAAGTAAGGGAAAGCATTTTGGTTTCTACCGACCATTCTGCTTCAGACACACCTTCTATTTTGGCAGCATTCTCAATGTTTGCCTTACAGCCACCGCAGTTGCCGTTCACTTTAAATTCCACTGTTTCCATATTTCCCTTAGCCATGGTAAGCATGGGGAAAATAAATGCAGCAACGAATAGGATATTTTTCATCATCATTCTTTTTTTTTTGGTTGAACAATCCTTGATTCTTAAAAATACAAGCATAAAGGTACCTCATTATACCATACGAAGCAAGTGATTAGTATAAAATTCAGGATTTTTTTAACGACATTTAACTGTTTTCTTTTAAAGGATCAGGGTTTTGTAAAGATGATAAGATCAAATGTTTTGGCTTTGAGCGGTGCCGGAACGCTACATTTTTAGTAATTTAGATCCCCACGATTAAACGTACCAGGATATGCGAAAAGCCATCGTTACAGGAGCTTATGGAGCCATAGGAAAAGCCATTGCCCGGGGAGTTGCCCGGCAAGGGTACCACGTCACACTGGTGGGACGGGATAAGTCGGCGCTTTCTGCTTGCCGGGATGACCTGGCGAGCGAGACCGGAAATGACCACATCACCTTCAAAGCCCTGGATCTGTCCCAAAAGCAGGAAATCAAAGCCTTTGCAGAGGAATGGAGCGGGCCGTTGCATCTGCTGATCAACAATGCGGCGACCACACCGGGCAGGAGGACAGAAACGCCCCAGGGCATTGAGATGCAGTTTGCCACCAATGTGTTGGGCTATTTCTGGATGATGAAGTATTTCAGCGAGCACATGAAAGGCCAGGACGATGCCCGCATCGTCAACGTGGCCAGTTACTGGGCGGGTGACCTCGACCTGGATGACCTGGAGTTTACCCGGCGCCCGTACGACAATGACACCGTGTACCGGCAGAGCAAACAGGCCGACAGGATGCTGACGGTGGCTTTTGCCGAAAGACTCAGGCAGGATGGAATTTCCGTGCTGGCAGCCCACTCTGGCGACGTCAGTTCAAAGCTGAGCAGCAGCCTGGGCCACGGCGGCTGGGAATCACCGGAAGATGGCGCTGAAACGCCGCTGTATTGCGCCCTGGAACCGGAGTTGAAGGGCGTCACCGGAAAATATTTCGCCCACCGGCAAAAAGAAGCCTGCCGTTTTTCCCAGGATGAAGATGCGGTGGAACGGTTGTATGCGCTATGTGAGGCGTACTAAACCGCAGGTTATTCTTCCAGATACTTCTGCACTTCTTTTTGCAGCTTTGGCAAGTGATTTATCACAATGCCCCAGATGATAACATCATCAACTTTGTCATAACCATGAATAACCCAGTTTCTTGTATCCACTATTCTTCTTGCTTCATCAATCAATATGTCGGGATCCAGCTTTAAGGCTCGATTCATTGCTTCACCAATAATTTCAATTTCTCGTTCCACAGCTCTTCGCAAAAGTTTGTTGTTCGCATATTCAGCAAAATCCCTTTGATCTCCCAGGTACTCGAAAATCGAGCTGATGGATACATTCACATCATATAGATGCTTTTTCACTTCAGGCTTCATAAATCAGGACTTTATTTTTGTTCACGCTATCGATAAAGTAAGGGTTGGATAAAGAACGTTCGGTTATTACGTCTATCTCCCGATTAAAAAGCTCTCTTAGTTTATAGTGAAGCTGAAAGTAGTTTTCGGAATATTCTTCAGGGGATATGCCTTCATCAAAAGATATTAGAAAATCAATATCGCTGACATCTTCAAAACGCTCATTGGTCGCAGCAGAACCAAAGGCGTACAGCCGTTTGATCTTAAGCCTTTTACACAGGCTTCTCAACTCTTCTCTTCGTTGTTCAATTATCTTTTGCATCGCATTATCTCTACTCAAAAATAATCAATTTTCACCATCCTTCACGGATTTCTGAATAATACAGGTCAGGAATGATGTATATTTACATAAAATTCCAGCCACAATGCTTCATCCTAAAACCC
>PWRF01000076.1 GCA_003556325.1 Bacteroidales bacterium
TGATGGTTTTTAGTGGAGCGCTGACGATGGATAAAGCGTATGAAAGTATCGATTGGCGTTCAGTTTTTTTGATTGCCACGATGCTTCCATTGGGGGTTGCCATCCAGGAAACTGGCGCAGCAGGAATGGTCAGCAGGTTGGTGGTTGATACGATTGGTGTATATGGCCCGACAGCAATTCTGGCTGGCTTGATGGCTTTGGTGATTGCAAGTAAGATGGTTATGCCTGCACCAGTTTTGGCGGTGATCATGGCGCCCATTGCAGTCAATGCCGCTTTCGATCTTGGTATTTCACCTTACGCTTTTCTGTTAGGTATGGCTTATGCCCTGGCTTCATCCTTTATCAGTCCCCTGGCACACCCTGTAAATACGATGGTCATGACCCCGGGAAGCTATCGGTTCAGTGATTATGTCAAACATGGGCTGCCTATTTCGTTGATTGTGATCATCGTCAGTTTGATAATGCTGCCGTTGATATACCCCTATTAAGTGAATGGTGAATAGTGAATAGTCCTTATAAGGAGGCTGCGCACTGATTGGTGAATCGTTAGGTGAGTATAATTTTATCAATTGCGATATAAAGTCTATTGGGAGATATCAATGCCGCTTGAGATTTTGATCTTATCCATCATCTTGTTTATTGCAATCTTTCTTTTTATTACGGGTTTGACTCGAATGGACGTGACTGCTCTGCTCGTAATGGTGGCATTGGCATTGACCGGATTGGTTAGTCCTGTGCAAGCGCTGTCTGGTTTCAGTAATCCGGCGGTGATTATCGTGTGGGCGATGTTCATTCTATCTGCCGGGTTAGCTCGCACAGGTATCTCCAGCCTGATCGGTGCACAGTTGTTAAAGTTTGCTGGTGGCAGTGAAGGTCGTTTGATTGCTATCTTGATGAGTGTCACCGCGCTGCTATCATCCATCATGAATAATATTGGTGTGGCTGCTATGTTTCTCCCTATCACGTTAGAAATTGCCCGCCGTACCAAGCGCCCTCCCTCACGACTGTTATTGCCCATGGCTTATGGGGCACTTCACGGTGGCTTAATCCTGTTGATTGGCACGGCCAGCAACCTTGTGGTTCGAGACGCTCTCAGAGAGGCCCAATTTAGACCGTTTGGGATTTTCGATTTTGCACCCGGGGGGTTAATTATCCTGGTGATTAGTGTCGCTTATATGACTTTGCTTGGTCGGCGTTTTTTGCCAGATCGGAAGCCACCGAGGGAGTTACTAAGTGCTGAACCTGTCAACGGAGATATCACACAGGATCAATATGCTTTACAGGAGCGGTTAGCGAAGTTGATCGTGGGTGATGACAACCCACTGGTTGGGAAAACATTGGCTGATAGTCGCATTGGTCGGGTGTTGGGGTTGTCCGTATTGAGCATTCAGCGCAAGGATGGTCAATGGGTCAGGGCTAAAACCGAAACTTTCATCGAAAGTGGTGATCGTTTGTTGGTACTGGGCAGATTAGATAAAATTGATTCAATCTGCGAATGTCCATTGTTCCAGGTAAATGATGAGCGTCCTGTCGTTGAAACTCTATTGATTGGCGATGTTGGATTAGCAGAGTTGTTAATCACTACCGAGTCACCTTTTTTTGGAAAAACGCTTCTTGAAATTGACCTGAGAAAAAATTACCACATCAATGTGCTGGGCATTCAGCAAGGTGAAATTATCAGACGAACAAACCTCCAGAACCTGGTATTGAGAGAGGGAGATCGATTGTTGTTCCAAGGACCTAACGAAAAAATCCTTGGGTTTGAGGAGCATCCTGGATTTAGCCGTTTAGGTATTCAGGATGTTTCACCGTACCTTTTGGATGAACGCTTGATCTCATTACAGCTTCCTGAAGAATCCTCCCTGGTTGGAAAAACAATGATAGAGAGCAAGTTAGGTGCAGCATACGGGATTACGGTCTTAAGGGTTATGCGTAATGGTGATGATTGGCATTTGCCGACACCAGACATGACATTGGAAGCGGGGGATGTGTTGATCGTTGAAGGGCGTCCACTGGATATCGAAGTTCTGAAGGGCTTACAATCTTTAGGCATAGAACATGAAGTTGATATTGATCTAGATGACTTGACTAAAGATGAAGTTCAGATGGCAGAAGTTATGCTTTCTCCTTATTCAAACCTGGCAGGAAAGACACTGCGAGAATCACAATTTCGTGAAAAGTTCCAGGTGAGTGTGCTGGCGATCTGGCGTGGTGAGCGTGCCTTCCGCAGCGGTTTAGGAGACCTGACCCTGCAGCATGGTGATGCTTTGCTGTGTTATGGGACACCTCAAAATTTAGGTTCCATGGCGCGTGAGCGGGATTTTGTTGTTCTTTCTATGGAACTGCAAGAGCCACCATTAATACATAAAGCGCCAACTGCAGCGATAATCATGCTGGGTGTGGTGTTAACTGCGATCCTATTTGACCTGCCGATTGCAATCACGGCCATTGCTGGGTGTACCTTGATGGTGTTAAGTGGTTCGTTGACGATGGATAAGGCCTATGAGAGCATTGATTGGCGGTCGATCTTTTTAATTGCGGCCATGCTGCCGCTGGGGATTGCCATCCAGGAGACCGGGGCTGCTGCGTTGGTCAGCGGCTTTGTGATTGACACCATGGGCAGGTTTGGCCCCACGGCCATCCTGGCCGGGATCATGTTCCTGTGTGTGTTAGGCACTTTGATCATGCCGGCACCCGTGTTGGCGGTGATCATGTCGCCCATTGCGCTCAGTACGGCGATAAGTTTGGGGATTTCACCTTATGCGTTCCTGATGGGTGTGGCTTATGCACTGGCGGCATCCTTCCTCAGCCCGGTGGCAATCCCGGTCAATACGCTGGTGATGACCCCCGGCGGTTATCGTTACAGCGACTACATCAAGCACGGCTTTCCCATCTGCCTGATCGTGATCGCCGTCAGTGTGTTGTTGTTACCGGTGGTGTTTCCGTATTGAGGAATGGTGAATCCCACTCCGCTGCGCTCCGGGGACTTCGTGGTGAATTGTGAATAGTGAATCGTGAATGGTGAATTGTCCTTTCAGGAGGCTGCGCGCTGAATGGTGAATTGTGAATTGTCTTTACCACCTAGGCTTGCTACTGTACGGATTTTTGTTTGTCATTCAAAAAAAATATTTTTCCGAAGATTATAAATTTTGAAAACAGCACATAATTTTAGTATAGATTGATATTTCTTAAACTATTCACCACTCACTATTCACTTTTTTAGAACCATTCACTACTCACTATTCACAAATTACACTCAAGATACTGTATCATATTTCCATATTTAGCTAGACAAAAAGAGAGAACCCCTTAATAATAGACAAA
>PWRF01000028.1 GCA_003556325.1 Bacteroidales bacterium
GATCGAAATGAGCTGTCAGAACTACATCTTCTGCAGGCATCGTAAAGGTGTATTCAGCATCTGCAGATACCTCATCGCCATCCTGGTCAGTCCAGTTGACGAATTCATACCCTTCTTCCGCGGTAGCTTCCACGGTAACCTGGTCATCCATGTTGTAAGTCCCCTCACCGGTGACTGTTCCGGCATTTTCCGGGTCGATGTGGATGGTAAGGGTATAGTCGATCAGGGCAAAATTAGCGGTAAGCGTGGTATTGCTTTCCGGCATGACAAACGTGGTTTCCGCATCTGCGGAAACTTCATTGTCGTCTTCATCAGTCCAGTTTATAAACTCATACCCTTCGTTGGCCACAGCTTCGATGTCAACCTCCGTGCCTGCGAGGTAATCACCGGCGCCGGTAACGGTTCCGGCGTTGGCAGGATTCACCAAAAGATTGAGGGTATACGGTTCTTCTTCAAGTACAACCGTGACCGTCACATCTTCATCGATGATCTCTGCATCTCCGCTCTCATCAATGTAACCCTCAAGAGAGACCTGGTAAGCATAAACTCCGGCCAACAAGTCCTCAAACACATACACGCCGGCATCATAAGTTGTACCGTCCAGTGTGATAACAGCATCATCAAGTGACTCACCGTCAACATTTTCAATCACGAAGGTCAGTGTATAAGTGGGAGAAGCCTCCAGGACTACCTCGACGGTCAGGTCCTCATCGGTAATGGTTACCGAGCCGCTGGCCTCTTCGTAGCCCACTCTGTTCACGGTATAGGTATAAGTATCTGATTCCAGATCTTCAAATACGTAGTCTCCCGGGTCGTTCTCCATGCCGTTCAGGGCAATTACAGCATCTGTAACTGCGACACCGTCTTCATCCTCCACAACGAAAGTCAGGGTATAAACAGGTGTATCCAGTATCATCGTAACGTTTATGGTAACGTCCTGGTCAACAATGGAAAAGTCACCGGAGACATCCACGTAACCTCCTTTTGACACGGTATAATCATAGGTGCCTGTGAGCAGATCTTCAAAAAGATACTGACCGGCAGGATACTCTGTGTCGTTAAGTGTAATGATGGCATTTTCGATGGGATTACCCGATTCGTCTTCCACGACAAATTCTGCATCAAAGGTCACTTTCTCTTTTACTTCCACGTTGGTGAAGAACACATCGACACCATCGAAGAAGCCACCTGACAGCGATTCGGCGTAGAAACCAAGTTTCACCACACCCTCGTAACCCGTCAGGTCGATGCTCGCATGGTCGCCCGTATGGGAGATCTCGTCCTCGCTGCCCCACTCCTGCAAAATGTCGTCTTCCGACCAGGTCTCTCCCCCGTCGGTCGATATGGCAACCAAAAAGCGCTGTTCATCACCAAGGTCTGCCGGCGTGGACGACCCGGGGCCTGTCAGGGCAAGGTCGAACTCCAGCATGTATTCAACGCCCCCGTCTGAAAGATCGATCGGCGGGCTTACCAGCCAGAAATACTTGTTCCCGCCCCACAGGCGGTTGATCCGTGCGCTGTTGTTCTCATCGCCGTCGTGGCCGAAAACTCCGTGAACCCAGCCCGCAGTAGAAGGACTCACAGGACCGAAAACAGTACCGAGACCTTCGTAGCGCTGCCAGTCGGCAGGAGGAAAGTCACCAATGAAATCATACATGATATCCGGGGTGACCGTCGGGTCAAACCCTTCGCCCGTAAGCGGAACCTCACGCGTGGCCTTCGCGTCAAGATCGTCTATGATGGTAAGCGTGGCCGTGTAATCCCGCTCAGCGGCAGGACTGAAAGTCACATCAACGACAAACTGATCGCCCGTTGCCAGTACCACCGGGAAGCTCGTCTCCTCGGGAAGGATAAGCTCAAAATAGTCCGAGTCCGCTCCCCCGATGAAAATATCATCGGCCGTGGCGATGGTCAGATCACCCACGCCAACGTTCGACATCACAAAGGAGATCGGCGAAGAGGTCTCGTCCAGGTAAACCTGTCCGAAATCGCCCTCCTCAGGGGTAATCATAAACTCCGCAACATCGGGCCTGGGACCCCAGAAAATATCGTCTACGTACAACACGCGTGTGGTAGCCTCCGGCACAAACTTCAGCGCCACAACATAGGCATCATCGTTGCTGTACTCTTCAGGGAAAACATAGTTGTACAGCATATGCACATTGCCGCTTACCGTGAGGGTATCCAAGCCTATGAAGCTGTCTGCATCAAAGCGGTCGGTCATCACTCCCACGGCAACCGGCTCCTCATGGGCAGCGATGTTGGCACGCGCATAGAAGGTAAGCCAGTTGTCCTCAAAATCGCTCACCAGCGGACCCACCAATATCATATCGGCATCCATAACGCTCTGGTTGCGGAAACGCACTACGTTGGGTGGCGAATAGGCGTTGCCGGCATATACCTGCACACTCGGGTCAAACTGCGTGAAAACCGCAGGTATGCCCGTCCAGCCCTGTGGGAACGACAACGACTCATCGAAATCCTCGAAAAACTCGCTCACCGCACCCAAAGAAGTGCCGCTCACATCCAGCGTAAACGGCGAGTTAGCACCGTTGTGGGTGATCTCAAGAACAGCCTCGTGATCCCCTACCTCTACCGGCGAAAACAAAATGTCTATCGACTCCGAGGCGTTGGCCGTCAGCTCAATGGGAAAATCAGCATCCACTGAAAATGCGTCCGCATCCGCGCCCGTAAACACCACATCCGATTCATCGATGGTCAGCACGCCAATACCCGCATTCAAAATGTCGTAGGAGCGCGAACGTGTGCCGTTGACATCAATCCACGACAAATCCCCGTCCTCCGGAGTAAAACTCAATACCGGACCGGCGGGCGCTTCCTCCCAGGTGACATTGTCAAGGGCCAGGTTGCGCAGAGAAGAGGACGACTCAAAGCTCAAACCGATATGGTAGGTGTCGTCATCGCCGTAGTCCGGGAAAAACACAGGGTAGCGCGTGTGCTGATCCCCCGATACCGCTATGGTATCCACGGGAACAAACGTGTCGTAATCATCCGGGTCGCTCAGAACCCCTACGATCAGATCCCCGCTGTGGGCCGCTGACGACATCTTTGTGTAAAAGGTCAGCCAGTTCGAGCCAAAGTGGGTCACCTCCGGGGTGACCAATACCAGCGTGGCCCCTGCGTCAAGGAAATTGTAGAAACGAATCTGGTTGGGCGGCGATACAGGACCGTACAAGGTCGTGGTCTGAACAAAACCCGTCGACGTGGTCTCCTCTATCGCCGACCAGCCCTCGGGAAGATCAGGTGTCGACACACCGTTGAAATCCTCGAAAAACGAGGTGGATTGTCCGCTTA
>PWRF01000283.1 GCA_003556325.1 Bacteroidales bacterium
GCATCCGCAACATCCCGACAATTTTGTTTTTTAAGGATGGTGAGGTGGCTGATAAGCAGGTCGGCGCGGTCCCGAAATCTGTCCTGGCCGGCAAGATCGAAAGTCTTCTGTAGGGTCCGGAAAACATTTTTATTTCTGATTTCGATAAACACGGGGCCCTGTCTACTGCAACGGGGGCCGTCTAAAACTGTATTCTTTTGATAAAAAAAATTGATCCTGAAGTTCCCGGACGTTTCGGCAGTTTGGAGCTTTTGGCCCGCCAGGTGGTGGAGGGTTTCATCACCGGCATGCACAAGAGCCCTTTTCATGGCTTTTCCGTTGAATTTGCCGAGCACAGGATATACAATGCCGGAGAAAGCACCCGGCATATCGACTGGAAGCTCTATGCCCGTACCGAAAAACTGTTTGTAAAACGTTTCGAGGAAGAAACCAACCTGCGTTGCCAGATCGTAATTGACAACTCCTCGTCAATGCATTTCGGCAGCAAAAACAAAAGCGAACGCAGCCAGACAAAACTCGATTTCTCAGTAGAATCAGCCGCAGCTATCATGTATCTGTTGAGAAAACAGCGCGATGCAGTCGGATTAAGCATAGTATCAGACAAAACGGAGCTGCATACCCATGCCAGGTCGAGCAGCGTGCACCATAAAATGTTGTACGGACACCTGGACAGGCTTTACCGGGAATCCGGCGAACGGGAGCAGAAACGAACCAATACGGCTGACATGCTTCATTTGCTGGCCGAAAAGATCCATAAAAGGTCGCTCGTGATCATTTTTTCTGATATGATGGATAACAAGGCAGATCCGGATAATATGTTTTCCGCATTGCAGCATCTCAAGCATAACAAACATGAGGTGATCCTTTTTCATGTATACGAAGGACAGCAGGAGCTTGGCTTTGATTTTCAGAGCAGGCCCTATCGCTTCGTAGACATGGAAACCGGGGAAACGGTAAGGCTAAACCCGGGAGATATTAAAGGGGATTATGTGCAACGCATGCAGCAGTATTTCAATAACCTCCGCCTCAAATGCATGCAATACAAAATCGACTTTGTTCCCTCTGACATCAATAAAGGCTACGAGGATATCCTGATGTCCATGCTTGTCAAACGGTCAAAGCTCTACTAAGCTCTGAAGCCAGAGGATAGAGAAAATCAACATTGGTTGTAAGAATCCCCTGATGTCCATGCTTGTCAAACAGTCAAAGCTTTACTAAGCTATTAAGCCAAAGGATAGAGAAATTCAACATTGGCTGTAAGAATCCCTGATGCCGATGCTTGTCAAACAGTCAAAGTCCTTCTAAGACCTGAAGTTTGATTTTAGAGGACATCCACGATCTTACCGGTAGCGTAGGCCCCTTTATCGAGTTTGCTTTTCACCTGTGAGAAGGCATCCAGCGTATATTCGACATCTTCGAGAGTATGCACTGCCGTTGGGATAAGCCGCAGGATGATCATCCCTTTGGGGATCACGGGATAGGCAACCACAGAGCAGAATATATTGAAGTTTTCCCTGAGATCATGCGTAAGGTTTGTACCTTCGGGTGTGTCTCCGCTGAGCACCACCGGGGTAACGGGAGATTCGGTGTTTCCAATATTGAACCCGCGCTTTTTTAGTCCTTCCTGCAGGGCGCTGGCTATGGTCCGGAGTTTTTCCCGGAGTTCCGGTTTGTTGCGGATCATTTCCAGGCGCTTTAATCCACCGATGACCAAAGGCATGGGCAATGACTTGGCATAGATCTGGCTGCGCATGTTGTACATCAGGTAGGTAATGAGTTCTTTGGGGCCAGCCACAAAAGCACCGATGGAGGCAAAGGCTTTGGCAAAGGTTCCGAAGAAGACGTCGATGCCGTCCTGCACGCCGAAGTGTTCTCCGGTACCGGCACCGGTTTCGCCCATGATGCCCACACCGTGCGCATCATCTACCAGCAGCCGGAAATCAAAGTCCTTCTTCATGGCCACGATCTCATCGAGTTTGCCAAGGTCGCCCGACATACCAAAGACTCCTTCCGTGATGACCAAAACTCCTCCACAGGTCTTTTCTGCCAGCCTGGTAGCCCTTTCCAGTTGCTTGCGCAGGCTATCCATGTCGTTGTGCGGATATACATAGCGTTTGCCAAGATGCATACGCAACCCGTCAATGATGCAGGCATGCGATTCCGAGTCATATACCACCACGTCCTGGCGATCCAGCAAGGAGTCGATCACCGAAACCATGCCCTGGTATCCGTAATTGAGCAGATAGGCAGACTCTTTTCCAACAAAATCAGCAAGTTCCTGTTCCAGCTTCTCATGATGATCTGTCTGGCCAGACATCATGCGGGCGCCCATAGGCAGGGCCATCCCATACTCTTTAGCAGCCCTGGCATCCACCTCACGGATCTCAGGGTGATTAGCCAGCCCGAGATAATTGTTCAGGCTCCAGACAAGCTTCTCCTTACCCCGGAACATCATGCGATTGGAGATCTCTCCTTCTAACTTGGGGAAAGTGAAATACCCATGGACCTGGTCGGCATACTGGCCAAGAGGCCCCAACTTGCTTGTTACCTTAGTAAAAATATCAGTCATACCAAATAAAACGTTTGTGTTATCAATATTTGCAACAAAAATAACAGAATATCCGTTGGAAACCAACTTCCTTTTGGTTTCACCCAACATTCTTGCTCAGCCAGACAAGGTTTTCCC
Organism: Bacteroidales bacterium; assembly: GCA_003556325.1. Classification (GTDB taxonomy): domain Bacteria; phylum Bacteroidota; class Bacteroidia; order Bacteroidales; family UBA7960; genus PUPG01. Next base: position 2,687 of record PWRF01000283.1, read on the forward strand.
GGTGTTTTGACCCGGACAACTGTTAAGCCTCAAATTTCAAATTCTTATGCAGTTTTGGGAAGAATACCCCCGGGTTGGGGCAGATCCTCCTGTATTTTTCTTTTTCACTGACGAATGCTACGCCGGGATAATCCCCTTTCATGCCTTGCATATCTGTTATTACCTGGAAGTGCAGGTGAGGGGGCCAGTCGCCGTTCACCGGGGCTTTACCCAGGCGGCAGAGGATCTCTCCTGCCTTGACATGCATGCCTTCCTCAAGGCCCCGGATCGACTCCAGGGAAAGGTGTCCGTAAAGGGTAAAAAAGGGTTGCCCTTCCAGTCGGTGTTCCATGATAATTGTTGGGCCATAGTCACCGAAGCGTTTGTTATCCTGAAAACTGTGCACCACGCCATCCACCGGAAGATACACGGGAGTGTCCGCGTCTGTCCATATGTCGATGCCGAGATGTATGCTCCGGGCTTCCTCTGCCTTCCCTGCAAACAATGGACTCCGGCGATATACCTCCCTGTCTTCCATATAACCCCCGCAGGCATACCGGAGGTTGCGTTTTTCCATCTCATCGAAAATTAAATTGCCCAGGCTATGCGTATTGGAATAGTCCAGGTTCTTCATTTTCGGATTGGC
>PWRF01000031.1 GCA_003556325.1 Bacteroidales bacterium
AATGGTTGACATAACCTGCCAGTTCGACACGCCACCTGTTGGTTTTGTAGTTGACAAACAGGTCGCCGCCGTGTCCGATCTCATCTTTCAGGTCGGGATCACCGATCTCATACACCCCGGCACCGATATGCGGTCCATCGGCATACAGTTCTTCGATAATGGGGTTGCGGTGTGAGCGGGCAAACTGTCCGCCGATCTCCCAACCTTCTGCGGGGCGGTAGTTGAGCCCGAAGGAGCCGGAGTAGTTAAAGGCGTTGCGCGATTCATCGATGTCGGGAAAGAGTTCGTTGGTCAGGGTACCCGTATGCTGGAAGTCCAGCCGGATGCCGGCCTGGAGTCTTAACCTGTTGGTGAGTGGCATTTCCTGGAAGGTAAATACTGCCATGCTGAGCCGGCGTTCGCCCGGGGTATAGGCTTCGTCGCCGCCCACATCAATTTCGTGCCCGTAAATATTCATCCCCAGGGCCCCCCGGGCAAAGACGCTAATGGGCTTGTGTTGCAGTGTCAATGAGGAGCTAAAGGTATATTTGAGGAATTCCAGCTCCACGTCTTCGTCCCAGGTTCCATCTTCTTCAAGCTCGAGTTCGATCTCCTGCTGGAACATCCGGTTGGCGTTGAAGCGCAGCTGGGCTTCGTCGAAAAGGCCGTCGCGCTGGTGAAAGAAGGTCCCTTGCAAACCCTGGCGGTTCATACGGATCTCCACTTCTTCGTCATCGTCGTCAAGGATTTCCGGGATGCCAAAGACCTGGTTTACGAAGTTGGCACTGATGCCGCCGGTGGTGTTTTCGCGGCGAAAGCTTGCTCCGATGGCACCGTCATAATTTTGCATGGAGGTGCTGGGAATGGTACCCGCAGGCGTATCGATGTCACCTGCCTGGCGGTAGGAGAGCCTTCCGGTAAAGGCGTTGCTGGCCGTTCCGTGGGTGATGCGCCCGAAGCCCGCCCCCATGTTGTTGACCGTAGCGCCTTGTCCGGAGAGGACCCCGGTGGTTCCGATGTCCCAGTCATCCGGGATGTCGGTGGTCATCAGGTTGATCACGCCTCCCAGGGCGCTGGAACCGTACAGGAGGCTGGCCGGACCACGCACGACTTCCACGCGGCTTGCTGCCAGGGGGTCCATTGAGATGCTGTGGTCGGCGGCGGTCTCGCTGATGTCGCCCATCCGTTCGCCGTTCTGGAGGATCAGGATGCGGTCGCCGTCGAGTCCGCGGATCACCGGACGAGACGGTGCCGAGCCAAAGGAACGCATGGTGAGGCCGGGCTCTGCCTGGAGCATCTCACCGAAGGACGCTTCGCTGCGTCGCTGAAGGGCCTCGCCTGAAAAAGCCTGGTCGGGCTGGTAGCGGAAGCCACTGCGTGTGGGAGAGGCGGTAAAGACTACCTCGTCAAGGTCCACTGCCGTGGGATGTACGACCACGTCTACTTCGATGGTGCGATCAGCTTCAGCGGTAAATTCCTTCCTGGCGGTGGCAAATCCCATTCCCTGAACGACCAGGGTGTGCTCGCCCTCAGGCAGGTTGGTCAACAGGTAATGGCCGGAGGCATCCGTGATGGTACCGATGCGGGTTCCTTCGACCAGCAGGTTGATGAAGGGCACGTGTTCGCCCGTTTCGGCGTTGATCACGTGGCCAAAGATGTTTGCATCGGTGGCCGGACGCTGCTGCTCCGCAGAAAACAACATCGCAGGAAACAACAGCATCAAAAAAAAGGAGAATATTTTTGTTTTAGTCATAAGTCATTGAAAAATTGTACGGTTAAAACTTGTTGAATGATGATATGGGGGGGGCTGTTTTTGGTAAGCCCGATTCCGTATGCAGCCTGAGTCTTTCTGTTGAACCACTTATCTGGCCAAAAGCCAACTGATAAAAGCAAACAACCGACAGACATCTGCTTCCCCCGGCAACCTGGCTTTTGGGCATTTCGCCCACAAACCTCTTTCGCACCTGCGCGTCTTGTTCTTCTTCTTTGCGCTTTTCGTGTGCCATCTTTTTTTGCTGCCTTTGCGTGGAATTAATCAGAAAGTTTATTAGGTTTTTGTCACATCCCATGCCCGAAATATATGGTCTACGCCCATCCTAATATAGTAGTTTGCAGTGTCAGGCCCTAATATAATTGTCTCGCGCTTCAGGATCCATGGCTTGTTTAACAATGCCTTTTGGATTTGTTTACAAACAGTGAGGTGTGTGCATGTAACCATATGTTTTGGACCAATGCCTTTAAGCTTTGCAGTAAATGCTTGCAGCGGGTGGCTTACCTGCTGCGGAAAGGCGGTCCGCGGGTAGGGTTGGGACTGTGGCCATAACCGGTAAGGCATACCGGCAGGGGGGAAAATCTGACCGTTTTCTTCTTATGGAGAAGGAAACCCAGGAACATGAGCACTACAGCGATGAGGCCCAGGGCAGTGGATATCTCTGCCAGCACCAAGTATTCAAAATCGCTGTGTTCGTGGTCCTGGAAGGGTGTGCCCGGAATCATGCTATTGGAAAAGGGGTGTGCATGTTCAACCACGATGCCGTCTTCGGTGATGTGGTAGTGCCAGTTGGCCGACTGGTTGTAGTACAGCAGCATTACCGCCGGTATGGCGACATAGATCCATAGGTGCTGCAGTTTTTGCCAGTCTTTTTTCTTCATGGGGTGATAATTCCGGTGCAAAATTACCCATTTGTCAAGAGGAAAACAACACAGCAGGTGGGATGTTTGGATTTTTTAAGAAAATTTGTGCGGATCAGGCCCGCAGGTGGCGCCTGCGAAAAAAGACAAGCGCCACTGCGAGCATCAGGGTCACAAATACACTCCATACTCCAATTGGTATTGGTGGGGCGTATAAAACCTCTTCGGTATCTTCATCAGCATAATCCTCCTCATCGAAGGTCGTTTCAGCTGTTGCGGTATTAATGACTGTACCCTCATCTATATCATTTTGGGAAATCACATAGACGCTGGTTGTGAAACTTTCACTCTCATTGGGTGCAAGGATTGCTATATTCCAGCTATCTCCTGTCAGATCATCTGTTACTTCGATATCTTCTAATGTTACGTTGCCTGTGTTTTCAACCAGGATGACATATACGAGTTCGTCGTCCACCAAGCTGTATTCCGTTATTTCCGGATCACCATTGATACTGTAGATTGTCTTTGTTATTGCCAGCTCAGGCATCTGGTCGCCTGTGACGGTTTCATCATCGTCGTCGCTGACAGGCTCCCCGCCTGGATCTTCTCCTTCAGCCGTGGCGGTGTTCAGCACCTGGCCGTTATCCAGGTCGGCCTGGGTGATGTCATAGGTAGCCGTAAAGCTTTGGCTTTCTCCCGG
>PWRF01000058.1 GCA_003556325.1 Bacteroidales bacterium
CTGTAAAGAACAGGTTGAAGAGGAGAAGCCTGAAGACAGTGTCAAATTTGAGAAAATAATTGGCACGTGGAAAATACTGGAAAATCGTGGTCGTGACGCAACCGGATTTATTGCTTTTGACAGGAGGGGCTTATATTATTTGGGTTTGGACAATCAAGTTTTGGGAGGGCAAATGACCACTGAAGCCATTCATGACTTCCTTGTTGCAAACAACATACCCATCCATCCCGAACTATACTCGTCATCCTCGGTAAGCATGCAATACAGCCTTGATGAATCAAAAAAGCCTATGTGGCTAGACTTATTTATTGATGTATACAAAAATGGGGAAAAAAATGACACCAAAATTATTGACAAAGGAATTATTCGCTTTCTCCGTGATGATATAATTGAGAGCAGGTGGCACGATGGTAGGGGGCGTTACGCCTTTTTTGACACTACTTGCATTGATACGGTTATACTCGAAAAAATCAGCAACAATCCACATAAGTATACGGGGCCTGATGCTGATTTTCCATCGTTAGAGTAGAACCAAAAAACTTTGCTGCCTTGCATTCTATCTCATTTCAAACAATCAGGGCAGTTTGTCAATACCTATCCAATAATATTTGATGTCATTTGACATAAATGAGTACTCATAATCTCTTTCATTCAAGATGCGTTCCAGTACATTTGCTCTGCGCTGGATTTGTTGAACATATCTCCGAAGATCTTCATCAGTAAAAATGGATGGGTCTTTGATGTCTTTCAACATAATTTGTGTGAACATGCCTGCACGCATGGGAATCCCGAAAACCGTGGCCGATGCTTCCTCAAGAGATATATGGTCATCTATTTCGGAGCCAGCGCCAACATGCCGCCTTAGTATCTCTAACCATGCATCATGAAGCCTGGCCCTAACTTCGCCAGAACCCTTTGTTGCCTTTTGCAGGCGGCTAACTTGGTTGTAAATGGAATTAAACTCCCTGGCATTAAGCAACACCACTGGCCTAAATAGCGGACTGTTTATCTTATGATGGTAACGCGGCGCATACCCTGTAACAGTTAACTCCACGTTTTCACCATAGAAATGCTTAAGATCCTCATGCCCGACATCCATCCTTCCAAGTGCATTCAGAACGCCTGGTGCAAACGTACCAGTATTCTTCTCGTTCATTTCTCCAATGGCAACTTCAAAACTACTTCCCTTTTCCAGCATCTTCATTAATACTTCAATGACCGTATCATTATATTGGTCGATTTGAGATATGGCCCGAGTGATTTCTTCAGTCAATAAATCAGGGTCGAAACGCTCTCCATATGGCTTTTCGATAAGCATCATAGGTATCCCGTTCTTTATCCTGCTGATGTTATCCTCTGTTACGAGAACCGGTTTTTCATCAAACAATTCATGGCCACCCACCAAAGCCCATTCTTCGAACATGGCTTGGCTGGCACTTTTCATGATCTCCCTTACCTGGATGGGGAAATCCCTGTATGCCTGGTGATTTTGAGTGTGATGAGATTGATATGCGATGTAAAAACAGCCGTATTCAGCCATCAGGTCAACAATAACCTCCTGAGGTACATAACTGGGGTCATCTCTTTCATGGCTTCCTACGCCAGCCACATGAATAAGAATATTGGTTTCATCGGGATCGGTAAAAACTTTTTCAAAGGCTTTGGACAAACCATAATTCATAGATTCGTGAGCATATCTATCGTAGTAATCACTGGCTTCAACATCTCTGATTTCAGCCATCATCTCACGAGATTTTGTTGTTAGTGGCATGTATTCGAAGATTCTGTCCCCCTCAAGATAGTCTCTATAAACAACGTATCCAAAGCGAAGGGTCTTTTTATCAGCTACTTCTCGCTCCATTGTGTTGACAATGTTGTCAATAGAATTAGTTACCTGTTGAAAAGGCTGCATCCTGCTTGTACCCTCCAGGACAAATACAATGTTGACGTTTCTGTATTTATCCGTCAAACCGTTTAGTTGGGTTCTCACCTCCTGACTAACGTGGTCATCAATAACGCCAAAAGAACCTGCCATTTTGCCCATTACCATTACTTTGAGAATCTCTTCATCGTAATCTCCAATCACAGGGAACCTCATCCACTGTCCGCCCGGGCGAGCAAAAGAACCATCATCCTCATAAATATCAGTATCCCATAATAACTCACAACCTTGGGTGATTTCTCTTCCAAGGTTGAAATCTTCAGCACATGCCCATTTTTTATCCTGATCTGCTGACATTGACATGACGCTGGCGCGAATGTTTTGCTGCATTCGTTCATTTACTGCCCGTGCATCGAAGTTGGGTTCTATGGCAACGCGGTGATCCCATTCCAGAATTCGGCTACGGTCTACCCATCCCACCAGGCCACCATAGGTTCCTTCAGTGCGCAAACGGCCAACATTAAAATATGGCCGTCGCCCCAGTAAAACGGCATCTCTTTCACTGGAATATTGATATATGTGCAAGAGCTCAAAAACCCTTGCTTCGTAATCAGCAGGCCGAGTAAGCTCTGGATCCTTATATGCACCGACAAGAGTAAAATCGATGTCCGTTTGACGCTGCTGCGATCTTTCTGCATTCACAATAAAACCCTTTAAACCTATTCCTGTTTCAGGTTTTTCCAAGGCAACATCCCACATTAACAAATCGTGTTTGCTGATCCATCCCATTTCTTCAGCTTCAGGGCTAAATCGTGTATCGGTAGGCCGGGGATCGCGGACTATTCTCAAGAAAAGTCCATCTTCCTCAATTACCCAAAAATGTTCTCCAAAACCCAGTTCAGAGTGTGGCTGACTTCCACCGGGTGTTTTAGTTGTTTGGGCACCATCATTAATGACGACTACATACCAGGGTCCCCATCCTTCTGGCACCCCGGGCTCGTCTGGCCGAATATCCAAGTCTTTGTGCGGAGCTTCATACTTTGAGGGCCTTAACATAATCTCTCCAGCGAAAAGATTAAATTGACCAGCAAAAAGAATGATAAGTGTTAAAGCGGTAATGGTTTTAAAAAAATATTTCATGGCAATTGTTTTTTAAAGTAAGTTTATAATCATTAAGCAACAAAAAATATCAACTAATTGTAAACGGTAAATTACAATGTACATTTTTTCGCAAATAGCGATGTACAGATTTTAGCAAATAAGGATGTACATTTTTTCATTTTCGGGTCACTCAAAAATAAAGAAAAAAATCGACTTTTAAGAAGATTAAAAAATCTTTTTTCGATTCAACAAGCGGTAACTTTTCTCTTCGAGTTTAACAACCTCACAATGGTAAAGCAGTCTGTCCAGGATTGCAGTTGCAATGA
>PWRF01000286.1 GCA_003556325.1 Bacteroidales bacterium
CCAATATTGGTGAAAAACAGGAAGAAAACCTTAGTAAAAAGCAAGACCTCATCGCGAAGATAAAAAACGCTGCGTACGGCGACGACAACAAAGAAAACCTTGACATTTTAAAAGACTTTCAGCGGCAGTGGATGGAAATAGGACATGTGCCGATTAAACACAAAGACAAGATACAGGGGGAATTCCGGAAAGCCATCGACGAGCAATTCGAGAAGCTTAACATCAGTAAAAAAGCCAAAAGTACCCTTTCATTCAGGTCTAAGATCGAAAGCCTGAAAAGTGCACCCAATGCCGGAAATATTATTCAGAAAGAACGCAACTTTCTGTCCAGCAGGATTAAAACCCTTGAAGGCGATATCAAGGTCCTGGAAAACAATATAGGCTTTTTTGCCTCTTCCAAAAAGGCAGATGTTCTGAAAGCAGAGTTTGAGGAAAAGATCGATAAAGCCCGCAATGAGATCTCCGTTCTCAAAGAAAAAATGAGGATACTTTCCGACAGCTAATTTGTCAGGTTTTGTATATTTGTCAGGTAACGACAATACAAAAAATTGCTGAAAATGCTTAACAAAGCGTTCCTGACGTGCGTGGTTTGTGTTTTTGCCGGCTTTTTACCCGTTCAGGCTGCAGATTTTGGCATACGTGCAGGGATTAATTATTCATCAGTCCCTTCATCTGATCAATTTCCATTCTTCAGCTCCGGATTGCTTGATCACAGGCTGGAAGTTTCCAGGAGCAGCCACAGTGGCTTTCATTTTGGTGTTTTTGCTGGCTTTTCCTTTGCGAATGTCTTCATTCAGCCCGAATTAATCTTTGAAGAAACAAAGCAGGAGCTTCAGCTGGTAAGAGAAGACCAGACGATTGATCACAGGGATATTAACAGGTTTAAACCCAGGTTCAGTAACCTGAAGATCCCTGTTACCGCTGGTATTCAGCTTGGTATCCTGCGCGTTGGGGCCGGACCCTATTATGCCTACCTGTTAGACAATACCCGGAGTTTTGTGAGTTTCTTTGATACTGATGACACATTGGTTTTCCATTATAATGAATCCAGAATGGGCTATCAGGTAATGGCAGGTATTAAAATTGGTAATATCAGCCTTGATTACAGATTTGAGGGTTCTATATCGCGTCTGGGCGATTGTTTTGATGTCAATGGATCACCTTATGACTTCTCTATAAGACAAAATCAGCATGTTATCAGCCTGGGAATTGTCGTATTTTAATAGTACCTGAAATGTAAAGCTTTGGTAATACGACCCGGCAGGAATACATATGCCGGCGGTTATCTGAATATAATCGCTTTTACAGGGGATATGCGGGAAATAATGTAAGAAGGGATAATAAGCATGGCCATGGAAACCAAAAAGGTTCCCAGGTTCAGCAGCAAAATGTGGTTAAGAACTATATTTACCGGCACCTCAGCTACGTAATATGATTCGGGAGATAAGGTTAAAAAACCTGTTGAGGCTTGAATAACTGCTAATCCTATTCCGATAATGTTGCCCCATAACAAGCCTCTTGAGATAAGCATCCCCGCATGATAGAGAAATACCCGCCGTATCAGCGTGTTTCTGGCTCCGATGGCTTTTAGTATGCCAATGGCATTTGTTTTTTCCAGCACGGTAATAAGCAGGGTTGTGATCATATTGATGCCTGCCACCAGGAGCATCAAAACTATGATAACATACACATTCATGTCAAGCATGGCAAGCCAGTCGAAGATTTGCGGATACAGTTGTTTGATACTCCTTGCTTCGAGGTGGTAGGGGATCATATCAAGGGTTTTGTCTGTAAGCTGGGGTATCATGTCAAAGTCATCCACCAATACTTCGAACCCCCCGATCTGGTCATCATCCCAGTCGTTAAGTCGCTGGATGTGCCGGATGTCCCCCAGTATAAATACCCTGTCCAGCTCTTCCAATCCGGTATCATAGACCCCCGTGATATGAAGCCTTCGTATACGTGGCGGATCCTGGATAAAGTAAAGAAACAGGTCGTCACCGGTTTCGAGGATGAGCCTGCGGGCGATCCAGTCTGATATGATGACGCCGTCGGAACGGATGCTGTGTTCCAGTTTCAGTGTATCGCCATCAATAAGCCTGTTGCGAAAAAAGGACCAGTCAAAATCAGGCCCTATGCCTTTGAGAATAACACCATGGATGTCGTCGTCTGTTTTAATAATTCCGGGTTTGGTGGCAAACTGCTGGATGTGCCGGATCCCTTCCGTGTTTTTGAGTTCATCAAGGAAAGCCTGTTCGCTGCGTATCGGCCTGGGTTCAAATGAAACGTTGTAGTCGTAATTGGTTATCTGGATGTGCGAGCCAAAACCAATGGCCTTTTCCCGGATCTCGTTCTGAAATCCGGTGACCACTGCCATGGCGACGATCATCACTGCCAAACCAAGGGCGATACTGATAATTGCGATCTTTTTTATCAGATCGATATAGCTTTTGCCTTCCTTTGTACCGCCCAGGCGTTTGGCTATGAAAAACGGGGTGTTCACGGAGTTGCTTTTTTCAAAAGTAGTATTTTTAACTGACTTTGAAAACAAGCTCATCGTCAACTTTATCAACCATTATAGTATCACCGGCCTTGAATGTTCCGGCCAGGATCTCTACCGACAGTTTGTTAAGCACTTTTCGCTGGATGATCCGTTTGAGCGGCCTGGCACCAAATTGCGGATCAAACCCGGCTGCAGCAATCCAATCTGCGGCAGAATCACTAATTTGGATTTGCATGTCGTTTTCGCGCAGAAGTGTCCGGACGTATTCCATCTGCAGTGTAACGATTCCCCGGATCTCCTCTTGCGTCAGGGGTTTGAACATGATCGTCTCGTCGATGCGGTTCAGAAATTCGGGCCTGATGCTTCGTTTGAGCAATGTGAAAGCCTCCTGGCGGCACTGATCGATTACTTTTTCCCGGTTTTCATCCGTCATGCTTTCCATTTTTTCCTGGATGAGCCCGGAACCGATGTTGGAGGTCATGATTATGATGGTATTTTTAAAGTCTGCTGTGCGGCCTTTGTTATCTGTGAGCCGGCCGTCTTCAAGCACCTGCAGAAGGATGTTGAACACGTCGGGATGAGCCTTTTCGATCTCATCGAGCAGAATGACAGAATAGGGCTTTCGCCTGACAGACTCTGTAAGCTGGCCACTTTCCTCGTATCCGACATATCCGGGGGGTGCTCCAATGAGTCGGCTAACGGCATGGCGTTCCTGGTATTCCGACATGTCTATTCGCACCATGGAATTTTCATCGTCAAAAAGAAACTCTGCCAGGGCTTTTGCCAGTTCGGTCTTCCCAACCCCGGTGGTTCCCAGGAATATAAAAGAGCCAACCGGGCGTTTGGGATCCTGCAGCCCTGCGCGGCTTCTGCGTATTGCATCTGAAACAGCTTCAATAGCTTCGTCCTGGCCAACTACTCTTTTGTGCAATTCGTCTTCCAGCTTAAGCAGCTTCTCCCTTTCGCTTTGCAGCATCCTGCTCACAGGGATCCCGGTCCAGCGCGAAACCACGTCTGCAATATCCTCTGCACTTACCTCTTCTTTTATCAATGCGGATTCTGACTGCATGTCACGCAGCTTCTGATGAAGCTCCTGAAGCTTTTCTTCCGATTCCTTGATCCGGCCGTACCGCAATTCTGCCACCTTGCCAAAATCCCCGCTGCGCTCAGCCTGTTCTGCCTCAAAACGATACTGTTCGATTGACGCTTTGTGTTTCTGGATCTCGTCCACCACGGCCTTTTCGTTTTCCCATTTGGCTTTCAGCCTGTTCTTCTCTTCCTGCAGGTTGGCAAGTTCTTCGGTCAGGATTTTCAGTTTGGCTTCGTCTTTCTCGCGTTTTATTGCCTCCCTTTCGATTTCCAGCTGCCGGATTTTTCGTTCGGCTTCGTCAAGTTCTTCCGGCACCGAGTTCATTTCCAGGCGTAATTTCGATGCAGCCTCGTCAATAAGGTCAATAGCCTTGTCGGGGAGAAAACGGTCAGAAATATACCGGTGTGAGAGTTCAACCGCGGCAATGATGGACTCGTCCTTAATACGAACCTGGTGATGGGTTTCGTAGCGTTCCTTCAACCCGCGCAATATACTGATGGCATCAGGCTTGGAGGGCTCATCCACGATAACGGTCTGAAATCGGCGCTCCAGGGCTTTGTCTTTCTCGAAATAGCGCTGATACTCTTTCAATGTAGTGGCACCGACAGCACGCAACTCTCCTTTGGCCAGAGCAGGTTTCAGGATGTTGGCTGCATCCATGGCCCCTTCTCCGGCTGCACCGGCTCCAACAAGTGTATGTATCTCATCAATAAACAAAACATATTCGCCGTCTGAGGACACTACTTCCTTAACAACGGCTTTTACGCGTTCCTCAAACTCACCTTTGTATTTGGCACCGGCAACCAGCGAGCCCATATCCAGTGAAAAGATCTTTTTGGATTTCAGGTTTTCGGGTACATCGCCATTGATAATACGGTGGGCAAGTCCCTCCGCAATGGCTGTCTTACCAACCCCCGGCTCACCTATAAGGATCGGGTTGTTCTTGGTGCGCCGCGAGAGGATCTGAAGGATCCGGCGTATCTCGTCGTCGCGCCCAATCACCGGGTCCAGCTTTCCGCTCTGTGCCATGTCATTGAGATTGTTCGCATATCTGCTCAGGGCATTCAGACGATCTTCTGCCGTCTGGCTGTCGACAGTGGCGCCCTGGCGCAAGCTTTTAACAGCCTCCTTCAGGCCCTTCACCGTTACCCCGCTGTCTTTCAATAATTGCGCGGCATCGTCAGTCCCCGAAAGAATACCAAGCATCAGGTGCTCAACCGAAATATACTCATCGCCGAACTCCTTCAGCATGCCGTTGGCTGCCTGAAGGGCCCTTTTAGCAGAATCAGCAAGATAAGGATCCCCGCCGGCTACCTTTGGGTAACGCCCAATGATACGCTCCAGTGCCTGCTGAATGACGGCAAGCGATACATTGTTCTTTTTCAGCAAATGAGGAGCTACGTTGTCATCAACGGAAAGAATGCCTTTTAAAAGATGGGCACTCTCAATCGCCTGCTGCTCGTATCCCATGGCGATCTCCTGCGCTTTCTGTATAGCTTCCTGTGATTTAACTGTTAAACGATCAAAATGCATATTATCTCCTAAATTAATTATTTTCAAACTAAAAGTATTGTCACGATCTATTGAATCAAATTGCACGCCACAAGAGAAATTCAACCACCTGCAAGCCAAAATGACAGGTTTTTTTGTTGAAAACTGACAGTGTTTCAGCAGCTGATTTTGAAAGGATTTTGTATTATTGCTGCATAAAAATGAAGAATGAAAAATGAAAAATTTAGAAACCCTGTCTCGTCCTGAAATAGGTTTACACTTTTTGTAAACAAAAATCAGGACGGGCCAAACCGCAGCACTTAAGCTTTCCGACACTCAGGCTGTACAGCATTTGTGCCGCTGAGCTTAAGTAGTGAGCAGGGACCTTTTGACGTTTCGACATCTTGACCTTTTGACGTTTTTTACTATGAAGAAAATAAAACTGCACTGGCAAATTCTGATTGCATTGGTGATCAGCATATTTTTTGGATATTATTTCAGGGACAACGTGCACTATGTTACCTGGATGGGCGATCTCTTCCTGCGTGCGCTTCAGATGATCATCGCTCCGCTGATCCTCTCCTCGATCATATCCGGAGTCCTGAACCTGGGAAGTTCAAAAAACCTGGGTCGAATGGGTGCAAAGACCATTGGCTATTATATGGTTACAGGCCTTATTGCAGCCATTGTGGGTATTACCGCGGTAAATATCGTACGTCCGGGACACACCGCGGATATTCGTTTGCAGGAAGAGTTCGTTCTCGACGCCGATCCTGCCACCCTGGGGCAGACCCTCCTGGAGATTGTCCCTACCAATATTTTTCAGGCACTTGCTGAAACAGACATGTTGTCTATAATTTTCTTTGCCATTCTTTTTGGCTTTTTTGCTTCCCGGCTGAGCGACAAGTACAGAGCGCCTATTGAGAAGACTTTTAATGCCATTTTTGAGGTGATGATGCGCATTACCATGTTTGTTATCCGCTTTGCACCTTTGGGAATTTTTGGAATTGTTTCGGGCATCGTGGCTGAGCAGGCGGATGACCTGATAAATATCTTTTCCAGCATGGGTGTATACATGCTTACGGTGATCCTGGCGCTGATGGTGCATTCTATGGTTGTTTTGCCTTTGCTAATGTATTTTCTCGGGGGGATCAACCCGCGAAAGCATTTCCAGGCCATGACTGTCCCGCTTCTTACCGCATTTACCACTTCAAGCAGCAGTGCAACGCTGCCTCTTACCATGGAAGCAGTTGAGCAACGGGCGGGTGTATCCAAAAAAACATCGAGCTTTGTCCTGCCCTTGGGTGCAACCATCAACATGGACGGCACGGCGCTTTACGAGTGTGTTTCCGTCCTTTTTATTGCCCAGGTGATTGGGATGGAGTTAAGCATCGTGCAGCAGCTGATCGTTGTCATCACGGCACTGCTCGCCTCGATCGGTGCCGCTGGTGTGCCGATGGCAGGACTGGTTGTGATAACCATCATCATGTCGGTGTTAGGAATGCCCCTGGAAGCTATCGGACTGATCCTTGCCGTTGAGCGGATCCTCGACATGTTCCGTACCTCAGTCAATATCTGGAGCGATACCTGCGGAGCTGTGATCATTGCCCGCTCGGAAGGAGAAACCTTAAAGGTGCAATATCAGAAGAATGGAAAACAGGAACAGGAGACATACGCTGAATAACCCCAGGCATCCGGGAGAAAAAGAGAGATCAGAAGAGCAATCAGGTTGATGGGATCCACACACCCTATTGGTACAGGTCGAGCAAGCCGGGCGGGGGGGTGAGTATGATCTTTTTCTCTTCGTGGTTAATGGTATCGATCAGTTCATCTGCTGCGGGAATGAGTATCTCTTTCCCTTTTTTCTCAATGCTGAAAACGGGATTTCCCGGAAAATCCATAATTTTGGCTATTTCGCCAATGTGCTCTCCGGTGGACTGGTAGGCCTGGTATCCGATTACGTGCTGATTTTGAAAAGTTTTTCTGTCGGAAGGGGGCAATACATCAGGGGCCAAATAAATTTCCCGTGCACATAACTCCCTGGCCTTTTCCACTGTATCCACGTCTTCAAAGAAAATGACAGCCTCCCTGGCAGCAGGCCGTATATTGATATCCTCAATAAAAAAAGGCACCAGCTTTCCTTCGATCAGTATGAATACCGTCTCCAGGTCTTCATATCTTTCCATATCACTGGTGTCAAAACCGGCCAGCAACCCGCCTTCCGTACCGACCGCCTTCACTATATAACCCAGGTAATACGCGTCTTCTTTTTTCATCAGCTTATACTATTTCAACATATTGGTTATCTGATGTTTATGTTTTTAACAGGACTGCCATTGGCTTTTAGCTTTCTAGCCAATAGCCAAAAGCCTGCTTTGTCTGAACGCCCTCGTGACAATAATCATACTCCTGTATGTCTAAAATCCTGTCATGGGCGTTACATTTTTAAAAAGTAATGTTGAGAGGTCGAGAGGTTGAAATGTCAAGAAAAACATCCCCCTGTGTTTTTAAGTCTTGCCATGGGCATTTCATGTGTTTAATTAATGTCGATAGATCGAGAGGTCAAAAAAACAATCCCCGGTGTGTTTAAGTCCTGCCATGGGCATTTCAGGACGGGGGAATATGATGAAAAAAAGAGCCGGTACAACCGGTATATCGCTTTGATGTCAAACGGTAACCAGGGGTAACGGCTCTCTTTGTAGCAGGTGATCTTGGTCGGGGGTTCAGCTATTGCCGGATACGACCTTATGATTTATCGTCTGTCTTTTTGTCTTCCTTTTCTTCAGCCTTTTTCTCTTTTGCCTCTTCTTCTTTGGCTTCTTCTTTCTTCTCCGCCTTCTCAGCCTTTACTTCTTCTTTTTCTGCTTTTGCTTCGGCTTTCTTCTCTTCGGCGGGCTTTGTTTCTTCCTCTTTCTTCTCCGCCTTTACTTCTTCTTTTTCTGCTTTTGCTTCAGCTTTCCCGCCGGCTTCGGCTTTCTTTTCTTGGGCGGGCTTTGTTTCTTCCTCTTTCTTCTCCTGCGTTGCATCTGCGGCCGGAGCTTCTTCTTTAGCTTCTGCCTCTGCCTCCGCTGACTCGGCGGCTGCCTCTTCAACCTTCAGGTTTTCCTTCGCTAATTTTTTGGAAAGCTCAGCAGCCCTTGTCTCGTTGATCTTCCTTTCTTCATCAAGGCGTTTTTTCTTCTTATCCTTCTCTGAAAGTTCGGCGTCTTTGCGGGCTTGCTCAATTTTAGCTTCCTTCTCCCTAAGCCATTCCTGGAACTTTTCTTCAGCTTCTTCCTCTGTATGTGCTCCTTTTGCAACTCCTTTCAGCAGGTGATGCTTCATCATCACACCTTTTGTTGATAAGATGCTGCGAGCCGTGTCAGAAGGTGACGCTCCCACCTGTACCCAGTGCAGGGCACGATCAAAGTCAATTTCAATGGTAGCAGGATGGGTCATGGGGTTGTAAGTGCCAAGTCTCTCAATAAATTTACCGTCCCGGGGTGCACGACCATCCGCTACTACAAGATGATAAAAAGGTTGTTTCTTTTTACCTTTTCTCTGTAGTCTGATTCTTGTTGGCATTTTTGTGTTTTTAAGAGTTAAAAATATTGATTTTTAAGAAGGTGCAAATATCGTAGTTTTTTCCAAATAAAAAAAATGTCATAATGCTCTTTTTGGGTTTTCACACGCCAAATTTTGTATAATTTTAAAAGCGGAAAGGGAAAAAAATGTCGGAAAAACAATTCACTCATTTACACGTACATACACAATACTCAATTTTAGATGGGGCAGCTTCCATCGACCCGTTGTTGAAAAAAGCGGCTGAGGATGGCATGCAGGCACTGGCTATAACCGATCATGGAAACATGTACGGGGTTCTGGAATTCACCCGGCTGGCCAAAAAATACAATGTAAAGCCTATCATTGGCTGTGAGATGTATGTGACAGAAGGCAGCCGCCGTGAGCGGGAGGGTAAAAAGGATCGCAGCGGGCACCATATGATCCTCCTTGCAAAAAACTACCAGGGCTACAAAAACCTTTCAAAGCTTTGCTCCATTGGATACCTGGAGGGCTTTTACTACACTCCCAGAATAGACAAGGAGGTCTTGTTTGCATACCACGAGGGTTTAATTGCCACTTCTGCCTGTATTGGGGGGGAAATACCCCAGGCTATACTCAATAAAGGCGAAGATGCTGCGGAAAGCATCCTGCTTCAGTACCTGGATGTTTTTGGAGAGGATTTCTACCTGGAATTGCAGCGTCATGGACTTGAAGAACAGAAAACCGTTAACGATGTTCTTGTCAGGCTTGCCGGCAAGCATGGCGTACAGCTGATTGCCACCAATGATTGCCATTTTATTGACAGGGAAGATGCCCGCGCGCACGATATCCTGGTTTGCCTGCAGACCGGCAGAGACCTGGAAGACGATACACGAATGAAATATTCGGGTGAGGAGTATCTGAAAACCCGGCAGGAAATGGCGGAATTGTTTTCGGATGTTCCGGAAGCCCTTGATGGCACCGTAGAAATCACCAATAAGGTTGAAGATTACGATATCATACAAAAGGTGATGCTTCCTGTTTTCCCGCTGGCCGAAGGATTTGATACCGAAGACGATTATCTGCGACATCTTACCTATGAGGGGGCAAAAAAACTGTATCCCGAAATCACAAAAGAGATCAAAGATCGCCTTGACTTTGAACTTCAGGTAATTAAAGATATGGGGTTTGCAGGATATTTTCTGATCGTGCAGGATTTTATAAACAAGGCGCGCGAACTCGAAGTCGCTGTAGGCCCGGGCAGGGGAAGTGCTGCCGGCTCTGCCGTAGCTTATTGCACAGGTATCACCGCCATTGACCCGATTAAATACAACCTCCTTTTTGAGCGTTTCCTTAATCCCGAGAGGATCTCCATGCCAGATATCGATATCGATTTTGATGACGAGGGAATGGAAAAGGTGCTGAATTATGTGATAGAAAAATACGGGCGGGAGAAGGTCGCCCAGATCGTAACCTTCGGCACCATGGCTGCACGCTCCTCGATCCGCGACGTTGCCCGTGTTCTGAAGCTTCCGTTAGCCGAAGCCGACAGGCTGGCCAAGCTCGTACCGGAGCGCCAGGGTACAAGTCTTACCAATGCATACAAGGAAGTTCCGGAGCTGGCAAAAGCCCTTAAAGAGGCTCCGCCCCTGGTCCGGGAGACCCTCAGGTACGCCAGGGACCTGGAGGGCTCCAACCGCCAGACAGGTGTACACGCCTGCGGCGTCATAATCGGGCCCACTGACCTTATTGATTGCCTGCCATTGAGTACCCAGAAAGATACCGATCTGCCCGTCACACAATACGAAGGTAAACATGTGGAATCGGTCGGCATGCTAAAGATGGATTTTCTCGGACTGAAGACTCTTTCCATCATGAAAGAAGCTGCCAGGAACATCGAAAAACGATACGGAACAATGATTGACCTGGAGACCATTCCGCTCGACGACGAGAAAACCTATGAGCTGTATCAGCGCGGAGATACCATCGGCACCTTCCAGTTCGAGTCACAGGGAATGCGCGAATACCTCAAGGAGCTGAAGCCCACGAACATTGAAGATCTCATTGCCATGAACGCCTTGTACCGCCCGGGTCCGATGGATTTCATCCCCATGTTCATTAAAAGGAAACACGGGCAGCAAAAGGTAGAATATCCGCACCCCTGGCTCGAAGATATCCTGAAACCGACCTTCGGGATCATGGTTTACCAGGAACAGATCATGCAGGCAGCACAGATCATGGCAGGATTTACTCTGGCAAATGCGGACATTCTCAGACGAGCTATGGGTAAGAAGAAGATAGAGGAGATGGAACGCCAGAAGGTGTTTTTCATCGAAGGAGCCATGAAAAAAGGAGTGGAAAAAGCAAAAGCAGAGCAGATCTTTGAAGTGATGGCGCGATTTGCGGAATACGGCTTCAACCGCTCGCATTCAGCAGCATACTCGGTGGTGGCATACCGGACCGGCTATCTGAAAGCAAATTATACGGCCGAATATATGGCCGCAGTCCTTACAAACAATTTCAGCGACATCAAAAAGATCACATTCATCATGGAAGAATGCCAGCGACAGAAGATCCCTGTCCTTGGCCCCGACATAAACGAAAGTACCTTCAACTTCGTGGTGAATGACAAGGGAGAGATCAGGTTTGGTCTGGGGGCCATCAAAGGAGTAGGGGAGGGAGCTGTCGAAAACATCGTCAGAGAGCGGGAGATAAATGGCCCGTACAAAAATATTTTTGATTTTGCCAAAAGGGTAAGCCTCAGAAACGTCAACAAAAGGGTCTTTGAATCACTGGCCAGGGCAGGAGCCTTT
Organism: Bacteroidales bacterium; assembly: GCA_003556325.1. GTDB lineage: Bacteria > Bacteroidota > Bacteroidia > Bacteroidales > UBA7960 > PUPG01. The sequence goes on from PWRF01000286.1 coordinate 11,420, forward strand.
GATCGCTTTGAAGGCGTCCACCGCGCACAGTTCTTCTATACCGAAGACAATGGTGCAAGTATATATATAGATAAGATCATAAGACATGCGAACAACATCCAGCAAAGAGAAAATACATCGCAGATGAATCTCTTTGAAGAAACCAGCGAGGTGTATTTTCCTGACCCCGATCTGCCGGATTGTGAACCATGGAGCAAACTGGAGATGCTGAAACAGGAAAAGGAGGTTACGGGGATGTATATTTCCGGTCACCCGCTGGACAATTTTAAAATCCACATGAAGAGTTATTGCAGCCATAACGTGGGAGACCTGAAAAATATCCACGCGTTAAAGGGCAAGGAGATCAGTTTCGCTGGCATCATAACGGCATCTGCACATAAGCACACGAAAAACGGCAATCCCTACGGAACTATTCAAATTGAAGATTATTCGGATTCGCATCAGATTTTCCTGTTTGCAGAAGACTACCTGAAAGTAAAGCATTTTATGGAGGTTCAGAACACTGTACTTGTCAAAGCGCGGGTACAGCCCAACCGAAGAAATCCGGGTCAGCTTGACATCAAGGTGAAAAGCATGAGCCTGCTCAGTGACCTTGTCGAGATGGACCGTTCTGATCTGTTGCTTCAGCTGCCTGTGGCCGATATAGATAAGCCCTTTGTAGAGCGGTTGCATCGTACGGCCAAAAAACACAAGGGAAAGTCGCGGCTCAAAGTATACCTCATGGATCCGGTGGACAACAATTCCATTGAGTTGCTTTCCAGGACGGTAAAAGTAGACCCTGTAGGTTTTCTGCAGGAATTGTTAAAACATTATGAGGTCAATTACCGTTTAAACTAAGCTTTCTTTTGTGCCGGCAGCATGTCCTGGTTTTCTTTCCTGCTGATTGCAATGTATTTCCTGGGGCAGGCAGCCGAAGGCTTTAATTTGGTTTTTTTACGAAAATGGATACCTGACAATTTATATCTTTGTATTGACAGAAACACTTAAAAGACAGATGTATGGAACTTGAAATCACTGATTCCAACTTTGAAGAGAAAGTTTTAAAGACAAACAAACCCGTAGTTCTGGACTTTTGGGCCGAATGGTGTGGTCCCTGCCGGATGGTTGGTCCCATCGTATCAGAGTTGGCCGAGGAATATAAGGACAAAGTTGTTATAGGGAAGGTTGACGTTGACAGCAATCCGGATGTAGCTATGAAGTATGGCATCCGCAACATCCCGACAATTTTGTTTTTTAAGGATGGTGAGGTGGCCGATAAGCAGGTCGGCGCGGTCCCGAAATCTGTCCTGGCTGGCAAGATCGAAAGTCTTCTGTAAGGTCCGGATAACGTTTTTATTCCTGATTTCGATAAACACGTGGCCCTGTATTCTGCAACGGGGGCCGTCTAAAACTGTATTCTTTTGATAAAAAAAATTGATCCTGAAGTTCCCGG
>PWRF01000276.1 GCA_003556325.1 Bacteroidales bacterium
ACCACCGAACGGAAGCTGCTCACATGCCGAAGCAGGTGCGCAATGGCCTGGTCGCCGCTTACACCGTAGAGGCCGATCCCTATGCGCACCATATCGTAATGAGCCCCGGGAAAGCGCGACACTGCCGCAGTGTTGCAAATGTGTCGCAGAAAGGGATACCCGAGTTCTTTTTGCAGATACGTGGTAATGTCATCAAAAAGGGCGATCTGCTGCCGGGTAAAAGCATCATGGGCGGGATCTTCGCTTGCGGCAAGATGGCTGAACACAGAAGCCACCCGGATACGGCTGTTCTCCCCCAGGAGCGACAAGAGGCCTTCAATGTCAGCGGCCTGAAAGCCCAGGCGATGCATCCCTGTGTCAAGTTTGATGTGTACCGGGAATTGATCCGGCGCATCGCTGCCATTATGGTCGGCAATATACTGGCGCGTGGCTTCGCTATACCTCTCCAGCAATGGCAGGCCATATATCTCCGGCTCCAGATCATAGGAAAAAAGTGTATCGAAGGTCCTTACCTCCGGGTTCATCACCACGACCGGGATGCGGACTCCTCCCCTGCGCAGCTCTTTCCCTTCATCGGCATAGGCTACAGCCAGGTAATCGGCATTGTGATATTGCAGCATGCGGGCGATCTCCACACTGCCGCTGCCATAAGAGAACGCTTTTACAATCCCCATAAGCCTGGCATCCGGATTTAGCAGTGACCTGTAAATGTTGAGGTTATGAACCAGGGCGTCGAGGTCAATTTCAAGGATGGTTTGATGGTCTTTTTGCTGCAGGATGTTGCTTATGCGTTCAAATTCAAAGGCCCTGGCGCCCTTAAGCAATATGGCATCGTTACGGTAGTCGTGGAAGCTGGTCTGTTCGATGAAGGCATCCGTGCTCGGAAAGAAGTTTGCAGGCATATCGAACACCGGCGCGTGTTCGCAGATGTTGGGGCCGATCCCTGTCAGGTGATCTATGTTTTTTGATTTTACCAGCGCCGACACCTCCTGGTACAATTCGCGTTGAGGCATACCGCTCTGCAGGATATCCGACAGGATCAGTTTCTTTCTCCGGTGGGGTGTCTGGCTCTGCATGAAGTCAAGCGCTATCGCCAGGCTGTGGAGGTCTGAATTATAGCTGTCGTTGATAATAATGCTGTTATTGAGCCCTTCTTTCATTTCCAGCCTCATAGAAACGGGTTGCAGTGCGCTGGTTTTCCGTATGATGGTTGCATCGTCGCAGCCCAGGTAGTTCATAAATGCAGCCGTATGCAGCGCGTTCTCAACGGAGGCCCCGTCGACGAACGGCAACGACAGCATCATCATATCGTCATTATAAATCACCGATACCACGGTGCTGTCTTCTGTCCTTTCTTTCTGAACCACCTGCATGTCGTCACCGGGATGGCTGCCCCAGCTGAAAAGCCTGACCTCCTGGTGGGTGCGGTGCCACTTTTTGACCTGGCTCGCCACTTCCCCGGAGTCGCTGCAATAGATAAGGGCTTTGCACCCTTCAAACAGCTTCAGCTTTTCACGGATTTTCTCTTCCCGGCTGGAAAAGCCCTCGTCGTGTGCCGGGCCAATATTGGTAAAGAGTCCGATATCGGGCCTCAGCACCCCGGCAAGTTTTTTCATCTCACCGGGCCGGGAGATGCCTGCTTCAAACACGCCCATGTCGTGCATGCCTGACATCAGCCACGCCGAAAGCGGGACGCCTATCTGGGAGTTATAGCTTTTGGGGTTTCTTACAATGTTGTACTGGTCATACAGGGCCTGGAAGATCCACTCTTTTACCACCGTTTTGCCGTTGCTGCCTGTAATGGCCAATACGGGGTATGAGTAGTGCCTGCGGTGGGCTGAAGCAAGCTTTTGAAGGGCGTCCAGCACATTGCCGACGACGATAAAACAGACATCTTCGGGGAGGGTGCCGGGGATTTCGGGCACATGGTCCACCACAAAACAACGCACCCCTTTATCGAGCAGCCCGGCGATATACCGGTGGCCGTCGTTCTGGTTGGTCCTGAGGGCAAAAAACAAGCTTTGTCCGGGAAGAAGGAGCTTCCTGCTGTCGATAAGAAGAAACCGGATCACATGCCGGCCCGGCCCTGTCAGGCTGCCCCCGGTAATGCGCGCCACATCAGATACAGAATAGCTGGTGGTATGATTATCCGGCACGTGCGCTTTGCTCATATGCTCAAAATTCTCTTAATGATCGGCATCCTCATTCTCCTGGCCCACATCCAGCGGGTTCACCGAGATCTCTTCGTGCATCTTGCGGTTTTTCACAATATCGATGGCCAGGTAGATCGCCTCGCGGAAAGCATCCGGCGAAGCCATGTTTTTGCCGGCCATGTCGAAAGCCGTTCCGTGAGCCGGAGAGGTACGGATCACAGGCAGCCCCGCAGTGTAATTGACACCGCTCTTGAAGGCCAGGGTTTTGAAAGGGATGAGGCCCTGGTCATGGTACATGGTCAGGATGCCGTCGAAATTATTGAATGAAGCAGAACCGAAAAAGCCATCGGCCGGATAGGGCCCAAAGGCCAGAATGCCTTCGTCAAAAGCCTCCTTGATGGCCGGGATGATCACCTCCTGCTCTTCGACGCCTATGACCCCTTTGTCGCCGGCATGGGGGTTCAGGCCAAGAATGGCGATCCTGGGCTTGACGATACCAAAATCACGCTCCAGCGAGGTGTTCAGGATCTTCAGCTTGTTGATAATCCGTTCTTTACTGATACACGACGGCACGTCGCGCAAAGGGATGTGGCCGGTTATTACCCCTATGCGCGTTTGATTGCTTACCATAAGCATCAGACTGTCGGAAGCACCAAACTTGCTGGTAAGGTATTCGGTATGGCCCGGGAAATCAAAATCTTTGCTCTGAATGTTCTGCTTGTTGATGGGTGCAGTGACCAGCGCATCGATATGGCCTTTCTTAAGGTCGTCTGTGGCATGCTCCAGCGATCGGAAGGCGGCACGCCCCGCTATGTCAGTAGTTTGCCCGATATCAATCTTGATCTCCTCATGGAAAATGTTTAAGAGGTTTGCCTTGCCGGCTACCGCCTGGTCAACACTTCGTATCACATGAAAGTTAAAGTCATGGATACCCAGAATTTTCTTATGATAAGACGCCACCTTCGACGAACCGTAAATAACAGGAATAAAAAAGTCGAGCAGCCGGGAATCAAAGAACGACTTCATGATGATCTCGTAACTGATACCGTTCACATCGCCCTGGCTGATCCCGATTTTGATCGTATGATTGGAGGATGTTTCGCTTGTCATTGCGCACTTTTTTTGC
>PWRF01000256.1 GCA_003556325.1 Bacteroidales bacterium
CTGGTGAACTGGGCTTCATCCACGCCGATGGTGAACACCTGCTGATCATCGAAGAATGCCACCTGCCCCAACCCGAGATCAACGCCCTCTGGCCGCAGCTTGAGTTAGGTACAGAATCCGGGGTGTTTCGCCTCGGTATCCGCCAGGACACCTACGACAACCTGATGCTGATCATGGAAGGGGATGACCCCAAACCGCCCGATTTCAGCGAGGACATGCCTGTCTCAGCCGTCTACACCCCGCCCGATGCCCGCCTGACCGTCCTGGCCGGGGACGATCACCTGGTCTATACCCTGCATGACCTGCACTTCCAGGTCTCGGCACGCTCGTTCTTCCAGGTACACACAGCCATGGTAGAGCAGATGATCACCTATCTGCTCGAAAACCTGCAGTTGGAAGAAAGTACCCGTGTTGTAGAGCTGTATGCCGGGGTGGGTCTATTCAGCGCCTTCTTGGCACCCCGGGTCGGCCACCTGACGGCCATCGAGAGCTCGGGGTCTGCCTGCCATGATTTTGTCGTCAACCTGGATACCTGTGACAATGTCGTCCTGTACGAAGCTGAAGCCGAAGACGTGCTCCCCACACTCAACATGCCGGCAGACTTGCTGGTGATGGACCCGCCGCGTTCCGGCCTCTCCCCAGCTGTGCATGATGCGATTGCGAAGCTGCAGCCCAAACAAATCGCCTATATCTCCTGTGACCCGGCTACATTGGCCCGCGATACAAAGCGCCTCCTCGGGAACGGCTACCATCTGGAAACAATCACCCCCTTTGACCTGTTCCCACACACTGCGCACGTTGAAACGATCGTATTGATGTCCAGGATAAAAGAGTCAGGGAGCGAAAATCCAGTAAATTAAACTTTTCGAGGTTTGAGAGCAAATATTCAATGTGTAAAAACTGCAAAATATGATACAGTCTTTAAACGCAAACATCTAAAAGAGCTGGGCACCTTTTGTTTTGTCTTCGTGATGAGATGCTGATGATAAAAAAGTTAGGCAGGATAATAGAATGAGAAAATATCCAAGAACAGAAAAATACGACCTCAGATGGATCAGTGAAAATTGGATGGGACCTCATCCGCTGTGGCTGCTTGAGGAATTGTGCGAACACATGGCATTAAAGCCGGGTATGAAGGTGCTTGACATGGGTTGCGGAAAGGGCATTACGTCCGTATTCCTGGCGAAAGAATTTGGTGTAACGGTATTTGCCAACGACTTGTGGATCAGCGCGACAGAGAACCTCAAACGCTTTGAGGAAGCCGGCGTAGCCGATTTGGTGTTTCCGATCCATGCAGAAGCCCATGCCCTGCCTTATGCCGAGGGATTCTTCGACGCGGCAATATCCATCGACAGCTACCAATACTTTGGCACGGATGAAACGTATTTCCCCACCACCTACTCAAAGTTGGTAAAGACTGGTGGTCAATTTGGCATCGTGGTTCCGGGTTTGACACGAGAATTTCCAAAAGGCTATCCCGATACGCTTAAAGAATGCTGGGACGCGGACATGTTCAGCTTTCACAGCAAGCAATGGTGGCAGCGCCTTTGGGAAAAGACCGAAATTGTTGAAATCACCGCCTGTTATGAAATAGAAGACCCTAAAGAAATCTGGCAACCGTGGGCAAAATGGGCCAAGGTTAATCTCGGATTCAACGATGAGGAATTATTAAATGCTGACACCAATAATGATCTTGCGCTAATTGTCATCAGCGGCATAAAACAACACACCACGCTAGCGGAGTGACCGACCGGATTAATTTCGTTTGTAAATTTACGGCACAAAGCGGGTGGCTATGTTTTTTTCGCCACAGGGAAATATGGACAGTATCTATATATCTCTCCGGAAAACGAAGTGGTCATTGTGGGGAACGGCTTTCATGAAGGAAAGGTTGACTATTGGCCATTGGTTTTGAGAGACATTGCAAAAACAATCGGTAATGAAACCCACTGATTCCTTAAAGTGGCAGGTGATAAATGGCTGAGTATAAAAAAGTCAAATACTATTATGATGCCGACCTGGCGCGGGATTTAGCAGAAAAAATCCAACCGCATTATCCAGCCTTTGATCAAGCAGCCTTTATCCGTAGGATTGCGGACAAGGTTGAAGATTTAGAACTAAAAGCACGTGTGAATGTGTTTGCGGATGCCCTGCATACCTGTTTACCTGAGAATTTTCCCCAGGCAGCTTCCATTCTTCACACAATCCTCGGCCCCGAGAACCCGAATGAAACCGGCATGTTCACCGAAGGTTACTGGCTGATGCCCGTGGCCTATTTCGTAGAAAAATACGGTCTTAATCATTTTGATGAGTCAATCGCATTGATCTATGAAATCACCAAACGGCATACCGGTGAATTTGCTGTCAGGCCCTTTATCCAGGGATACCAGGCAGACATGCTAGCCATCATGAAAATATGGTCGCAGGATGAAAACTTTCACGTGCGGCGGCTGTCCTGCGAAGGTGTCAGACCCCGATTGCCCTGGGCAAAAAAGCTGGACGTGTTTATCGAAGCACCACAGCTGATCCTGCCGATTTTGGAAAACCTCAAACAAGATGAGTCCCGGTTCGTGCAAAAATCGGTCGCCAACTGTGTGAACGATATCTTGAAGGATAATAATACGATTGCTATGGATGTCATTAATAGGTGGAGCAGGTCAAGCAACAAAAACACCCACTGGATCATCAAACATGCCCTTAGAAACGAGCTGAAGAAACAAAACCCTGAAGCAGAAGCCATCATCACTTCCCTCAAGAATCGCTGAAGGATGGTTCGTTAAATTGGAATTCCGATTACAATATCTATCAGGTGAATACCCCTACCACTGAATAGATTTTGATTCAGGATCAACAATGAACAATATCGACGAAAACCTGATCGCACCGTGCGGGATGAACTGCAGCCTGTGCATCAGCTACCAGGCCAGGCAATATGATTTAGACAAGCGGGGTTTTAACCGCAAGTACTGCCCTGGTTGTATCCCGAGGGGGGAAAACTGCCTGCACATGGGAGATCAATGCGAACTGCTGGCAAAAGGATTGGTCCGCTTCTGTTTCGAATGCGATCACTTCCCCTGTAAGCGGTTGAAGTCACTGGACAAACGTTATCGCACCAAGTACCACATGAGCATGATCGAAAACCTGACCTTCATCCATGAAAACGGGATTGAAGCCTTTTTAAACAAGCAAGGCGCCCAGTGGGAATGTCCTAAGTGCGGCGCGATGGTTTGCTGTCATAACGGGCTGTGCTTGGAATGTGACCTGGAAGTCCTGCGCC
>PWRF01000085.1 GCA_003556325.1 Bacteroidales bacterium
GGCAGATTTTGTTTCCGGCAACAGGCAAAGAAGATAACAATATACACATACCAAAACAACAAGGACATGGAAACCTTTACCCTTCCGACACATTTCAACAGCGCTTCGCACATTGCCGGGGCCAATCGTTCAGAAACCAGCACCGCAGGCAAACCCGGCATTACCGGTTCGGGCCACCCGGCCGGGGCCCGGTGCAACAGCAACTACGCCCCTGCCCTGCGCAGCCTGTTTATGTTTTTAATGGCCCTGGCCCTGCTGACGGGAGGCAGCCATTGGGCGGCGGCGCAGACGCAGACCGAGACCTGGGAACGCACAGCTGCAGGTACTTACACCTTTGAAGTACCCGCAGGAGTTACGAGTATTACCGTACAAGCCTGGGGTGCAGGCGGTTCCGGAGGAACCGGTAATAATAGAGGAACCGGAGGAGGCGGTGGAGGAGCTTATGCCAGTTCTGTAATTAGCGTTGAACCTGGGCAAGAATATACTGTTGTTGTTGGGTTAGGAGGAGCAGCACTTGAAGAAGAAGGAGATGGAATCACTGGAGGCGAATCCAGTTTTGGAACCCTTGTAATAGCACCCGGTGGCCTTGGAGGATCATCTGCATTCAATGGAGCCGGAGGTGTTGGTGGCAGCGGAGGTACAGGCCAAGTAACATTCAACGGAGGAGCCGGAGCAGCCGGTTCAAACGACAATTTCGGCGGTGGCGGTGGCGGTTCAGCTACCGCAACAGCAAACGGTGGCGATGCTACCGAAAGCACAGGAGGTACAGGTGAAGGCAATGGAGCAGACGGACCAACCACAAGTGCTGATGGTAATTCCGGATTTGCCCCCGGAGGAGGCGGTAGCGGACAGTTGAAAATTGGAGCAGCCGGGGGACCTAATGATTCTGGCGCTGGTGCTGATGGGCAGGTTATTATTACCTATGAGGTAGCTGATTGTCTTGACGGCACCCTCGAGTTAACCTCAGCCGTAGGCACCGACAACCAGACTGTTTGCATCAACACAGCCATAACCAACATAACTTATGACGTAGGCGGCGATGCCACGGGCGCAAACGTAACCGGTTTGCCAAATGGCGTAACCGGAAGCTTTAGCGATGGTGTTTTCACCATTAGCGGTACACCGACAGAGAGCGGTACGTTTGATTATACGGTGACTACAACTGGTACGCCGGGAGATTGTGAAGAAGGTGAGGCGGAAGGGACGATAGTGGTTGTAGCAGAACCAACCACAGCCGATGCAGGCCCAGACCAGACTGGTTCAGAAACCTGCGGTTTGACAGAGGTTACCCTGGCCGCCAACACCCCAACGGTTGGCACCGGAGCCTGGAGCATTGTTTCTGGCACGGGTGGCACATTCGGTGATGCATCAAGCCCAAATTCCACCTTCTCGGGAACGGCAGGCGAGACATACGTGCTGCGCTGGACAATTTCAAATGATCCGTGTGACCCATCATTTGATGAGGTGACCATTACATTTAATGTAAATCCTTCAGCCACAGCTTCAAACAACGGCCCGCTTTGCGTGGGTGAAGAACTACAACTTACAGGAGGTCCTGATGATATGGAATCCTACAGCTGGACTGGTCCTGATGGATTTACATCTGACCAGCAAAGCCCTACCATAAGCAGTGTTGAAATAGCCAATGCGGGTGAATACACCCTGACGGTTACCGACGACAACGGCTGCCAGGATGTAGCTACTACAACGGTTGTGGTGAATGCGTTGCCCGATGCACTGGTACTTGTTGGAAGTACCATTTGCGAAAGCCCCGGCGGCAATGGGACCATTACCTCAGGCACATCTGCAACGGGTGTGACCTATCAATTATACGATGGTGATGACAACGCCGTTCAGGCTGCAAAAGAAGGCACAGGCTCTGGCTTAACCTGGTCAGACTTAGCTGCCGGCACAGGCTACTATGTTATAGGCACTGATGCGAATTCGTGCACGTCAACCAGCAATGCTGTTGACATTGACACTTACACTAACCCGGTGGCCACAGCTTCAGACAACGGCCCGCTTTGCGTGGGTGAGGAACTACAACTTACAGGAGGTCCTGGTGATATGGAATCCTACAGCTGGAGTGGTCCTGATGGATTTACATCTGACCTTCAAAACCCAATTATAAGCAGTGTTACTACAGCCAACGCAGGAGAATACACACTGACGGTTACCGACAACAACGGCTGCCAGGATGAAGCCATTACAACAGTTGTGGTGAATGCGTTGCCAGCGGCACCGACAGCCAATGATGTAACAGTTACTTATGACGGCACGCCCAAATCGGCATCAGCAAGCGTAGGAGATGGAGAAGAGGTTGACTGGTACACCACCGAAACAGGCAGTGAAACCACAACAGCCCCAACTGCAACCAATGCAGGCACTTACACTGCCTGGGCTGAAGCACGGGTTACTGCGACCGGATGCGTGAGCGCAGAGAGGACGGAGGTGACGTTGACGATTAATAAGGTAGAACTGACCGTAACTGCCGATAACAAGAGCAAGGATTACGATGGTTCGGTCTTCAGCCCGTTCACCTCAACCATTACAGGTTTTGTAAATAATGAGGACGAAAGTGTAATAACAGGACTTCCTGTAACCTACACCGGCGATGCAACAACTGAGATCAATGCTGGAACATACACCATCACTCCGGTGGTAACAGGCTTGTCAGCCACAAACTATACGTTTGCTCCGGCCAATGGCACACTTACAATTAATAAGGTAGAGCTTACCGTAACTGCTGATAACCAGAGCAAGGATTACGATGGTTCGGTCTTCAGCCCGTTCACTTCAACCATCTCCGGTTTTGTAAATGATGAAACAGTAGCCGTTGTATCAGGAGATATTACCTATACCGGAGATGCTATTACAGCCATCAATGCCGGCAGCTACACTATCACACCTGTGGTAACCGATCTGAGTGCAACAAACTACACCTTTGCCCCGGCAAATGGTGAACTGACCATTAATAAGGTAGAACTTACCGTTACTGCCGATGACAAGAGCAAGGATTACGACGGAAGCACTTTCACGGCCTTTACTTCAACCATTACCGGTTTTGTAAATGAAGAAACCGTAGCCGTTGTATCAGGAGATATTACCTATACTGGCGATGCCACTACGGCAGTCAACGCTGGCAGCTACACCATCACCCCTGATGTGACAGGCTTGAGCGCTACAAACTATACGTTTGCCCCGGCAAATGGTGAACTGACCATTAATAAGGTAGAACTTACCGTTACTGCCGATGACAAGAGCAAGGATTACGAC
>PWRF01000237.1 GCA_003556325.1 Bacteroidales bacterium
GCCGAAGAGCTTGTAACCCCTATTGATATAATTTACCAGATGGGTTTTTACAGTGATGCAAGGAGCTTTGTAAGAAACAGGGAGGCCACTGATCTGTTTATTGAACCCGACCTGGAAGGATATACAGCTGCCAGTTTTTTCCATACATCCGACATCATAGAGCGAGGGAAAGCTGCCGCCCGGAAGGCTGTTCCGGCACTCATAGCTCTGCCGTCAAGAAAACTTCCTGTTGATGAAAAAGAGCGGATCCCGGAAAGGGAAGATATTAAACTGGTTATTGACTCTCTGGCGCTCATGGGCCTTTACGACGTAAGGCCCTGGTTCGTGCGGAACACAATCAACATATCTCCGGGTGACACAATTACCGCTGCTACCTTAACAAGTGCCATTAACAGGCTGTATGCAACAAATTATTTTGACAGGGTGCACTATCAGCTGAAAAGATCTGAAGACACAGGCTACCTCATCCTGGAGCTTGATATGGCTGAACGCCCTGTAGCTAACCTGTCGGCTGCCATTCATTTCAATTCCTTTACGGGAGCCGGGATAACCGGGCGTTTAGGTACCAACCGGTTTTTTCTGTATAATGCACATGCTTCAGCCACCGTGTTGCTTGGCGAGCAACCGGCGATCAGGAGCAATGCCGTATATTTCACCAACGACAGGAGAAATATTTGGCTGCAGTGGAAAAACAAAGCACGCCGGCTGAACTTTCCGTTGTATGAAAACTTTGAAACCGTATCTGAATACAGGCAAGGCATCATCAGGAGTGAATTATCGTTTAACTGGCTTACCGGTCAAAACTCTTTTGCCTCGGCCGGGATGGCCTATTTTTATCAGAGCCTTTCTCCCACCATGCGATCTCCCATACATCTTGAAGGTCATAACACAGCCCTTGAGAGCAATTTACAATGGAAATATCATACACTTAACAGCAACTCCTTTCCCCACAGGGGCCAACGTATCCAGCTCAGAGGCAGCTTTATCTTTAACCAAAGCCCTTCTTTCAAAGAAATCACCATGAATGGCGAGGAAACCACTCCTGAAGAAATGGGTTTGTATTTACAGAACTTCATACAGGCGCAGCTTTTGTATGAAAACTATATAACCATAAGAGACCGTGTTACGCAGATCTCACGTGTGCAGTTCGGCTACAACTTCCTGAGAGAACAAGGTTTTGTAAATAGTTTTAATGTGGGAGGAACGAATCTGTTTCTCGATAAACAGGTGACTTTTGCCGGGCTGAATGAATATGAGCTGCTGACAGAGTCGGTTATCGCTGGCGGCATAGGATACCGCTACCACATCGGCAGGAATTTGTATGCAACTCTTTTTGGAAATGCAGCCCTGTTTGACTTTAAGCTGGATATGCCGGAAGAAATATCAAGAGAGAACTTTATGTTTGGCGGAGCTGCCTCAATAGGCTATGACGGGTTGCTGGGTCCTGTGGAACTCAGCTTTTCCTACAGCCCGGAAACCGACAGGGTGATTGGCTATATTAATGTTGGCTGGGCTTTTTGACATTGGCGAAAGGCTTTGGAAACTACATTTCAAAGCCTCTTTTAAGCAGAAAATATATCTTTGCCGCCAGGTACCTGTGTAGGAGCATACATAAAGCCAGCACGGTGAATGAAGAGGTTTATGCATAAAAGCAATCTGATAACTCTCATTTATAAGGACTTTCGCCTGGAATGGCGAAATAAGTTTGCCCTGGGCGGGGTGATCCTTTATTTGATATCCACGGTTTTTGTTACGTATCTTGCTTTCGACGGCGTTATCGAAATGCGGACCTGGAATGCCCTATTCTGGTTGATACTGTTATTTGCTGCGACAAATGCCATTCTGAAAAGCTTTATACAGGAAGGAGAAAACCGGCAGTTGTTTTATTATCCATTGACAAATGCACGGGAAGTGATTGGTGCCAAGATCATTTATAACAGTGCCCTGATGATTGTACTTAGCCTGGCAGGCTTGCTCGTTTTTATTGCCTTCATGGGAAATCCCTTGCAAAATACTCCGGTGTTCCTGGCCAATATGTTGCTGGGCACAGTTGGCCTCGCCTCGGTGCTCACCCTTGTATCTGCGATTGCAGCACGGGCAAAAAACAATTTTACCCTGATGGCAATACTGGGCTTCCCTCTTGTGCTGCCCCTGCTCCTTATGACCATCAGGGTGTCTGAGCTTGGCTTATCAGGGGGATCCTTCGCTGCAGCAGCGGGCGACGTTCTTATCATACTCCTGATAATTTCAATTGCGGTTGTCTTATCGGTACTTTTATTTCCTTATATTTGGAGAGAATAGCAACGCTGACATTTCTTGTCTATGGACCAGGTGAAAAAAAATTGGTGGAAGCTAACCGGAATCGTTTTGCTGCTTTATGTTATCGTGGGCGGTTTGCTTTTTGATGTGCCCCAGCTGGATAACCTCCTGCAGAGTATCCGCAGTATCTACTTTCATGTGGGAATGTGGTTTGGTATGATATTTATCCTGGGTGTCGGGCTGGTGTTCAGCATAAGATACCTGTCAACTTCCGACCCAAAGGACGATCTTCGCGCGTTGTCGGCTGTAAAGACGGGCCTCCTGTTCGGGTTTCTGGGCCTGCTGACCGGCATGATCTGGGCAAAGTTTACCTGGGGTGCTTTCTGGCTTAATGATCCCAAGCTGAATGGTGCTGTCGTGGGTGTTTTCATCTATCTTGCCTACATGGTGCTGAGGTCGTCTGTGGATGACAGGGAGAAGAGGGCAAAACTCGCGGCGGTTTACAGCATATTTGCTTTTGTCCTGTTCATTGTATTTATCATGATATTGCCCCGGACAGCAACATTTTCCATCCATCCGGGTATCGAGAGCAACCCGGCACTTGTTCCGGGAGATCTCGCTGCAGAGATGCGCCCGGTCTTCTATCCGGCTATGATAGGGTGGTTTATTATGTCATACTGGCTGTACAGGATAATGTTCAGGGTATCGGTTCTTGCAGAAATGACCAAAGAATTATCGGAAAACAAAAAAACAGAAGGATAATGGGAGAAACAAAAATGCTGGTGGTGGTACTGCTGTTATTGATCATTTTTATGGGAATAGCGGCATTCCTGTTCTACCTGGAAAAGCGGCTGGCTCATGCCGAAAAGGAACTCAAGTCATTAAAAGACGCGGAGGAGAAAAAAGCAGCAGAGAAATGAAAAGAAATCAGATCGTGGGCCTGGTGTTCATTGCAGTAGCACTTGGCGCAATAGTAAGTACTGTTTATCAGTCAGATACATATGCAAGCTTTGCTGATGCCCGCGATAATCCGGAACGTGAGTTTCATATCATAGGGGAGCTTGTACCCGGTCAGCCCATCGAGGAGGAGGTGGTTGACAATACATTAACGCTTCGTTTTCATCTAAGCGATGGGCACGGAGGCACAGCCGAAGTACTTTATTTTGGGGGCAAGCCTGTCGACTTCGAACGCTCCGACCAGGTCGTTCTCATTGGCAGCTATGAGGATGAGGTATTTCTGGCCAGCAGTATTCTGTTAAAATGCCCGTCAAAATACAAACCCCCCGAGGCAGATACCTCAGAGTACCTTTACGAGTGAGATTCAATAAAAGTGATATTTGTGCCGGTCAGGAGGATAGTTTTTCTACGATTGCCGGGAGGCGTTTCATCAGGGCCAGCTCTTTCATTTTTTCTTTTGCTTCCAGCACCGGTGAGCCAAAATAGGTCTTATCCCCTTCAAGTGACTTGGCGATCCCGGACTGCCCCAGAACCACCGCTCCTTTGCCGATAGTAAGATCTTTCTGCACGCCGACCTGCCCCCAAAGGATCACATCGTCTTCAATATTGACGCATCCTGCCACTCCAACCTGGGCTGCAAACAGGCAGTTTTTACCGATTATTGTATCATGTCCTATCTGGATTAGGTTGTCAAGCTTGGTGCCTTCGCCAATGGTGGTGATGCCGGATACGCCACGGTCAATGGTTGTGTTGGCGCCTATTTCGGCATGGTCTCCAATCTCAACATGGCCGCAGGATTCCAGTTTGTCATAATGCGATGGCCTGCGTTTGAAATAAAATGCATCCGCACCAATAACCGCACCTGAGTGGATGATCACATTGTTGCCAATAACGCAATGGTCATTTATGGTTACATTGGCATGGATGACACAATTGTCGCCAATAAGCACGTTATTCCCGATAAATACACCCGGCTGAACGACGGTGTTTTGTCCAATTTTGGCAGTGGGGCTGATCATGGCTTCGGAGGGCCGGAACGGACTGAATTTTTGTATCAGCAAAACAAAATCACGAAAGGGGTCGTCGGAAAAAATAAGGGCCTTCCCATTCGGAGAGGCCATTTTTTTGTTGATGATAATTGTAGATGCTGCAGACTGAAGGGCTTTTCTGTAGTATTTGGGATGGTCCACAAAGGTGATATCCCCCTTTTCCACCCTGTGTATCTCATTGATGCCGGTTATTTTGAAATCCGGGTTGCCGTCGTATTCGGCATTCATATATCCGGCAATTTCCCTGAGCGTTTTGTGTGGCGTAAGTTCCATGTGGCTGGCTTATTTTACGCGTTCAGCGTAAGATTTAGTGCGGGTGTCAATTTTTATCTTTTCTCCGGAGTTGATAAACAGGGGAACGTTAACGGTTGCGCCCGTTTCAACCGTAGCAGGCTTAAGGGTATTGGTGGCTGTGTCTCCCTTGACACCGGGTTCGGTATATGTGATCTCCATTTCCACAAACGGGGGCAGCTCGCAATTCAGGGGAGTATCTGTATCCGCATGATAAACCACCTCCACATCCTGCCCTTCTTTCAGCAGTTCCGGGGCATTGATAAGGTGTTCTTCTATGCTGATCTGTTCAAAAGTGGTGGCATGCATAAAATGATAGCCAACATCGTCTTTATAAAGAAACTGATAAGGTCTTCTTTCCACTCTTGCCAGGTTTATCTTATGGCCGGCATTAAAGGTGTGCTGAAGCACTTTGCCGGTTTTCAGGTTTTTTAGTTTTGTGCGCACAAAAGCACCTCCTTTGCCTGGCTTTACATGCTGGAATTCGACGATCGTGTAAAGCTCGTTATTCAATTCCAGGCACAGGCCGTTGCGAAAATCTGCTGTGGTTGCCATATTAAAGTATTAATCAATAGTTTGGTAAAATTTGCACAAAAGTAATAAAAAAATGATATTTCCCGGCGACAAGCAGTCTTTAATGATCGCTTACAGGGTTAAAAGGGTGTAGTTTTCCGGGTATTCTTCAGGAAAATGGTTTGATGCAACAATAACCGTTTTGTTCCGGCCAAATTTTTCAAGCATCTCGCGATACCAGCTTCTGGCGTCTGCATCCAGGTTGGTGCAGGGCTCGTCAAGCAACAGCAGGCCGGCTTCGGGAATGATGGTGGAAGCCAGTTTTGCCTTCTGCTTCATCCCTGAGGAAAAGGTCTTTACAGGCTTTTTTGCAGAATTTTCCAGTCCGCTTAACCCAAGTATTTCTTCGGCGGAAAGGTCACCGGGAAAAGGTTTGAAACGCCTGACAAAGGCTATCAGCTCGGGAAAAGTAAATTCTTCAGGCAGTTCGACGTAAGGGCCGGTAAGGGAGGTGTGCAGGTACACTTTTTCCAGGTCGAGATCTTCATGATCTTTTTGCCAGGATATCCTTCCTTTGCTGGGTGTGAGATAAGAGGAGAGCAATTTGAGCAGAGTGGTTTTTCCGCTGCCGTTTTTGCCTGCTATAACATATTTTCCGCCTGCATGGAATCTATGGTTAAATCCCTGGAGTATCCATTTGTACTGATACTGTTTTCCAACATCAGTGCAGCTTACCGTAATCATCGGGGCGGTTATTTTTCATGGTAGGAATAGCCTTTCATAATCCCCCTGCTTGATTTGGATATAAAACTGATGACCTCGTCGCGCTCGGGCGACGACGGCAATTCCGTTTCAATGTATGTCAATGCCTGGCTTACATTAAAGTTTTTCAGGTAGATGATGCGGTATATGTCCTGTATTTGGTTGATCTTTTCGCTGGTAAAGCCCCTGCGCCGCAATCCGATGGAGTTGATCCCCACGAAAGACAGGGGGTCCCGTGCGGCTTTGGTAAAGGGGGGCACGTCTTTTCTTACGAGGGATCCCCCGGAGATCATCACGTGTGCCCCTATGTTTACGAACTGGTGAACAGCTGACAGTCCTCCCAGGATGGCATAATCGTCTATGTTGATATGTCCGGCCAGGTTGGCAGCATTCGCCAGGATGCAGTTGTTCCCGATAAAGCAGTCGTGGGCTACATGCACGTAGGCCATCAGCAGGCAATTGTTGCCAATAACTGTTTTGTTGCTTTCCCTGGTGCCCCGGTTGATAGTTACAAATTCACGGATCGTGGTGTTGTCGCCAATTTCAACCGTTGTTTCTTCGCCGGCAAACTTCAGGTCCTGGGGTATGGCACTGATCACTGCCCCCGGGAAGATACGGCAATTTTTGCCAATTTTGGCACCCTCCATGATCGTTACATTGGAACCTATCCAGGTACCTTCTCCTACTTCAACATTTTTATGAATGGTGACAAAGGGTTCTACGACCACATTCCTTGCAATTTTTGCCTGTGGGTGAACGTAAGCTAAAGGTTGATTCATCTGCTTTTCGTTTTATTTGTTTTTCCCGATCTGGGCCATCATCTCTGCTTCCATTACAACTTTGCCTCCAACGTAGGCGATTCCCCGCATGTGGCAGATGCCTCTTCGCACAGGGCTTATCAGGCTCATTTTAAAGATGAGGGTATCTCCGGGGACTACTTTTTGCTTAAAACGTACGTTGTCGATTTTCAGGAAGTATGTCGAATAATTCTCGGGGTCTTCAACGGTTGACAATACAAGTATTCCCCCGGCCTGGGCCATGGCTTCCACCTGGAGCACTCCCGGCATAATGGGTTCGTCGGGGAAGTGGCCTACGAAGAAGGGCTCGTTCATGGTGACATTCTTCACTGCCACGACGGAGGAGTCGGTGACCTCAATGATCTTGTCGACCAGCAAAAACGGTGGCCGGTGTGGAAGCATCCGGCGTATGTCGTTAATGTCGTGTGCAGGCTTTTCCTTTGGATCGTATACCGGTATCTGTTCCAGTTCTATCCTTTTTTTGATATGTTTCTGCAGTTCTTTGGCAAACAAGACATTCGATGCATGTCCTGGTTTTTTGGCAATGATATGCCCTTTAATTGGTTTTCCGGTAAGGGTAAGGTCGCCAACAATGTCGAGCAGCTTATGCCTGGCGGGTTCATTGCGAAAGGCAAGTTCCAGGTTGTTCAGGATGCCTTCCTTACGGACATCAACCCGGGGCTTGTTAAACACGTTGGCAAGCCTGTCCAGCTCTTCCTGCTTTACGGGTCTGTCGACAAACACAATGGCGTTGCTCAGATCTCCTCCTTTAATGAGATTTTGGTTGAGCAGATACTCGAGCTCATGCAGGAAAACAAAGGTGCGGCATCCTGCCACCCCGTCTTTAAACTCATCAATGCTGTTTATGCTTGCATATTGATGACCGAGGACTTTTGACTGATAATCTATCAGGCAGGTAATGCGATAGTTGGCAGCCGGCAACGCGATGATTTCGCAGTCTTTTTCTTCGTGGTAAAAGCGGATCGGCTCCCGGATATCAAAATATTCACGGAAGGCGTCTTGTTCAACCACGCCTGCTTTTTCTATCGCTTCGGTATAATACCTGCTGCTGCCGTCGAGTATGGGGGTTTCAGGACAGTCTACTTCTATTACTGCGTTGTCGATGCCCATCCCGGTGAGGGCTGCCAGCGCATGTTCAACCGTGGCAATGCGCATTCCGTTCTTTTCGAGCGATGTTCCCCGTGCTGTGTCAGCAACCAGTCTCGCATCAGCCTCGATGAATGCATCTTCGCCAATGTCTTTACGTAAAAAACGAATGCCCGAATTCACGGGCGCAGGTTTAATGGTAAGCGTTACTTTATGACCGGTGTGCAGGCCATGTCCCTCTACCGTGGCAGCCTGCCGGATGGTCTTTTGTTTTTCATTCATGGTCAGAGAATTGAATTACCTGGAGCGAAGGTCCTTAATGGTTTTCTCCAGTTCATCTATGCGTTTTACCAGTTTTTCAAAGTTCCGGAAATAAATAAATGCCTTTCTGTATTGCGAAGCCTCCATCGCCGGAGATCCCATAACGATCTGTCCGTCTTTGATGTTGGAGGGGACTCCTGTTTGTGCGGCCATCTTTACATCGTTTCCGATGGTAAGATGCCCGCTGATACCCGCCTGACCGCCTATCATGCAGTTTTTGCCAATCTTGCTTGAACCGGCTACACCGCATTGCGCTGCCATCACTGTGTTTTCGTCTATCACTACGTTGTGTCCGATCTGTATCAGGTTATCCAGCTTAACACCCCTTTTGATCACAGTGGAGCCCAGCGTGGCCCTGTCGATGGTAGTTCCGGCGCCGATCTCAACCCTGTCTTCAATGACGACATTGCCGATCTGAGCTACCTTCCTGTAGTTGTTATCGGTTTGCGGTGCAAACCCGAAGCCGTCGGCCCCGATCACTGCATTGGCATGTATGGTGCATTCATCGCCAATGCGCGAACTTTCATAAATACGCACACCGCTGTATAGGATCGTATTGTCTCCTACAACGACATTATCGCCGATCGTCACGTGCGGATATATTTTGACATTCTTGCCCAAAACAGCATGTTCGCCAATTGAGGCAAATTCCCCGATGTAAGCGTCAGCACCAACCGTTGCACTTTCTGCAATACAGGCCAGGTCAGAGACACCTTGTTTTTGCGGAAGGCTGTTCTTATACAATTCCAGCAGCCGGGCAAGTGCCCCGTAAGGGTCCTTTACGCGTATTAGAGTGCTGTTTATGGGTTTTTCCGGTTTGAAATCTTCGCGGACGAGAACGATGGAAGCTTTGGTGGTGTAAATGTGGGGGGTATAAGCCGGATTGGCCAAAAAAGTCATGGTACCCTCCGTCGCTTCTTCAATTTTAGCAAGTTGCGACACCTTCGCATCCGCGTCTCCCTCTAGCTTTCCCTGAAGGAAGTCGGCAATTTGTCTGGCTGAATACTCAATTCACTTATTGCTTGGGTTAAATGCGCCCGCAAGTTACCAATATTTGCCTATATGACCAAAAAGATTTTTCTAAGTAAATTTTGCCCCGGTGCGTATTTCAGATTTTTTGGCAACCAACAAAATAAACTTCCTTCCTTTTTGGTTACTTTTGTTGTAAAACGGAAAAACAACGATATGACAAACACAAAAATTCTTTGGGCAGATGATGAAATAGATCTTTTAAAACCCCACATACTTTTCCTCAGGGAAAAAGGATACGATGTAACTACAACAAACAGCGGTTCAGAGGCCCTCGACCTCATCGAAGACAACCACTTCGATATTATATTTCTTGACGAAAACATGCCCGGTCTTACCGGCGTAGAAACCCTGGAGAGAATCAAAGGAAAATATCCCGGGCTGCCTGTCGTCATGATCACCAAGAGCGAGGAGGAGGCCATCATGAACGAGGCAATAGGCAGCAACATATCCGACTATCTTATTAAGCCGGTTAACCCTAACCAGATCCTCCTCGCCCTGAAAAAGAACCTGGAAAACCGCAAGCTGGTCAGCGAGAAGACCTCTATGACCTATCAGCAGCAGTTCCGCCAGATCGGGATGAGCTTGTCGCCTTCGCTTGATTTTGATGAATGGGAGGATATATACAAGAAGCTGATATATTGGGAATTGCAGCTCGGAAAGTCTCAAGACGAGAGCCTCCGTGAAATATTCCTGCAGCAAAAAGCAGAAGCGAACACGGTTTTTTGCCGTTTTATCCGTGAAAACTACAGAGATTGGCTTAAGGGTGTCTCAGAGAGCAAGCCTGTACTGTCGCACACAGCTTTTCGCGAAAAATGCCTCCCCAGGATCAAAGAAGAAAAGAGCGTCTTCCTGATCCTGATCGACAACCTCCGCTACGACCAGTGGAAAATGATTCAACCCAAGCTGGAAGAATACTACAGGGTCATAACCGAAGATGTGTACTGCAGCATCCTGCCAACAGCCACTCAATATGCACGCAACTCGTTCTTTGCCGGACTCTTGCCAGGAGAGATCCAGAAGCGCTATCCCGGCTACTGGACCCGTGAGTCGGATGAAGGCACCAGGAATCAATATGAAGCAGAGTTGCTGGAAGAACAGATAAAAAGATTCGGAGGAGGAATCCCGTTTCATTATCACAAGATCCTGAATCTCACTGCAGGCAAAAAGCTTTCAGCAACCCTCAGTGACTATCTGAACAAGAAGCTTAATGTGCTGGTCTATAACTTTGTAGATATGTTGTCGCATTCGCGCACCGAGATGGAAGTCATTAAAGAGCTGGCAGAAACAGAAGCAGCCTACCGGTCGCTGACCCAAAGCTGGTTTGATCACTCACCGCTTCTTGAGATCATCCGCCAGCTTGCCGAAAAACAGATCCCCGTCATATTGACCACTGACCACGGATCGATCCGGGTAAATCATCCCACGAAAGTGGTGGGAGACAAAAACACAAACACCAACCTGCGTTACAAAACAGGCAAAAACCTGCAATACGACCCGGACGAAGTGTTTGAAGTGAAGAATCCGGCTGATGCCTTTCTGCCAAAGGACAATGTGAGTGCAAACTTTATCTTTGCACAGGAAAACAACTTTTTTGCGTATCCCAACAATTATAATTATTACGTGAATTACTACAGGAACACATTTCAGCATGGCGGGGTATCCCTTGAAGAGATGATGATCCCCATGATATACCTTCAACCAAGATAACAACGGGTAGGGTCATGTGAAAACACCACCCCGCGGATCCGTTCCCATCCGTTACCATTGTGTTATCAAACAAAGCCAATTGCTAAAAGCCAACAGCTAAAAGCAGCTCTGGAGACAAAACACAAACATCATATAACCACGAATTTTCAAAATTTTATAACACATGAACCGGTCACCTGCGAGCCCGGCGAAGCCAAACGTCCATGACAGGATTTTTGACACACTGGAGGATGGTTATTGTCAGGGGGGTGTTCAGACTAAGTAGGCTTTTGGCTATTAGCTATTGGCTATTGGCAAGAAAGCCAATAGCTAAAAGCCAACAGCCAAAAGCAGTTCTGCTGAAAACATAAACACCAGACAACCAATTGGGTGAAAAATTATTAACAGATGAAAGATAATCAGGTATACACGATCCGGCAGGCTGATGAACTGGATCAGCTTGCCGGTATATTATTAAAGGCATACCCCGACACCCGTATTTTTGCTTTTTACGGTCCTATGGGTGTGGGAAAGACAACTTTTATCAAACACCTCTGTCGTTCCCTGGGGGTTTCCGACCTGGTAAGCAGTCCCAGCTTTCCCATAGTAAACCATTACGTTGCTGACGAAGGAGATGACATATATCATTTTGATTTTTACAGGATCGAAAACCACGAAGAGGTCTATGACCTGGGTTATGAGGATTATTTTTATTCAGGTAATTATTGTTTTATTGAATGGCCGGAAAAGATAGAACATGTAATGCCTGACAATGCCGTCCCGGTGTATATGAATATGAAAAATGAACACCGGATCATACGTTTTTAACCTGTATTATCAGGCCATTGGACCTTACAGAAATGTGCACGGCAACAATGAGGTCATACCTGCAGGGAATATATTGCATGCAAAAGGTAGCATATGTTCGATTTAATCACTAACTTTGATATGATTGCAGGTATGCCTGAAGTGTTGCCACCATAAAAAAGCCTCACCCTGCCTGCATCCCCTGACAAGGGCCGGCCACTGCGATAGCCGGAAAGCTTACGCGCATTGCGTTATATTAATGTATCAACAATATGGAAGGAACCGGCAGAGATTACATAAGCTTCTCAAAAGAGTGGCATTTTCGCCCCCAGGAGGAAATGCTCGAGGTTCAGAAAAAGAAAAACAGCCTTGTAATAGGTATTCCTAAAGAGAACACCCCCGACGAAAACAGAATTGCGCTTTGCCCGGAGGCTGCCTCTCTGCTGACACGTAATGGACATACCATCCTTTTTGAGTCAAAAGCAGGTGAGAGTGCGTTCTTTTTTGACAATGAATACAGTGAAGCCGGATGCCAGATCGTATACGATGCCAAAGAGGTTTACCAGGCCGATATTATTCTGAAAGTATCTCCAGTCAGCGACAAAGAGCTAGAGTATCTGCGCCAGGGACACGTCCTGTTTTCCACCCTGGCGCTTCCCATGCAAAAGGAAAACTATTTCAGAAAGCTGATGAGCAAAAAGGTCACTGCCGTCGCTTTTGAATTTATTAAGGATAAAGCCAATACGTTTCCTTTGGTGCGCAGCATGAGCGAGATCGCTGGCAATACGGCCATTCTGATAGCCTCCGAATACCTGAGTCATAAGGCCTATGGCATGGGGCGAATGTTTGGTGGCTTGTCGGGCATCACCCCAACCGAGGTGGTGATCATCGGGGCCGGTACCGTGGGTGAATACGCCGTTAAGGCAGCAAGCGGTCTTGGTGCTTTTGTAAAAGTGTTTGACCCATCGGTCTACAAGCTGCGGCGTATGCAAAACAATCTGAACGCCCGGGTATTTACTTCCATCATTCAGCCAAAAGTGCTGTCCAAGGCCTTGAAAACTGCCGATGTGGCTATAGGCGCCGTTCATTCTTCCTGGGGCCGGACACCGGTCGTTGTCAATGAAGAAATGGTAAGCCGGATGAAAAAAGGAAGCGTCATCGTAGATGTGAGTATCGACCAGGGAGGATGCTTTGAAACCAGCACCATAACCACTCACTCCGACCCCGTTTATAAGAAGTACGGAGTAACTCACTATTGTGTTCCCAATATTGCCTCCCGTGTCCCCAATACAGCTTCTTACGCATTCAGCAACTTTTTTGCTCCCGTCCTTTTAACCATTGGTGAAGAAGGAGGTGCAGAAAATATGCTTAAACGCGATCCCGGTGTCCGGCAAGGCGTATATCTTTTTAACGGAACTGTTACCAATCAATATATTGGTGAGTTTTTCCGGCTCCCTCACCAGGATATTGACCTGCTGATGGCGGCTTTTTAACCGCATCTGCCCGCTTTTACAGGCCTTATAGCGACCAGCCTGTTTTATGATCCGGGAAGGACCCGTGACTCAGTCGGTCCCAAAGCATTTCAAAAGAAGGTGCATGCCGGCAACGAAACAACCAGGGCATCATGATTTGAAATTATCAGAAGCACAATACGATCAGAATCAGGAAACGTAAAGGATATTAAAACGGATAGGTGTAAAAAAAGCCCGCCATCATCAGGAAGCGGGCTTTTTCGTGACTTGGCTGGGGCTCGAACCCAGGACC
Organism: Bacteroidales bacterium; assembly: GCA_003556325.1. Lineage (GTDB taxonomy): Bacteria > Bacteroidota > Bacteroidia > Bacteroidales > UBA7960 > PUPG01. Next base: position 13,346 of record PWRF01000237.1, read on the forward strand.
CCATCCTTAAAAGGGACGTGCTCTACCAGCTGAGCTACCAAGTCATCCTTTGATCAGAATTAGCAAAAACAACGGTTACCCATTGTTTTTTTGCGGTTGCAAAGATACAGCCAAAAATTGAATTAGCAAATTAATGCCGGATTTTTTTGAAAAAACAAATATTGGTGTGCTTATCAATCAATCCAGGACGGGATGCCTCTCAAAGGCAGCCCCGGGGTCAAACAGATACCGGTATGTGACCAGGGTGAACGCCTTTTGTGCGCCAATATGTTCCACTATGCGTATCATCTTGGGGTTAAAATCGCCCAGCCAGGTTATATACATGTTTGTATAGTGAGGCTTTTCTGCTACTTTACGCTGTAATGACATAATAAGAGCGCTTTCCAGCCCCCGGTTCTGATATTCGGGAACGATCCCAAACACAAGGCCATATATCGTAGTGAATTTGCGCCTCCAGCGATGATACAAAAACAGGAGCTTCCCCCGCATATTCAGTCTGCCATTTACATAGCGGAATAATTCGTTTAATTCGGGTATGCTGATGAAGAATGCAACCGGCTGGCCATGGTGGTACCCAAAGACAATCAGGTCTTCGTCGATGATGCTTTTCATCGAGGCAAAGGATTTCAGTGCCTGATCTTTGGTCATCGGCTTGAAACTCTTATGTGCCTGGCCCCATGCCTTGTTGTAAATGGACATAAAGTCTTCTGCATATTTTTCAATATGCTTCTTCTGCATCGTTTCAAAATGATAACCTTGTGTTTCTGTCAGTCGCTGAAATTTTTTTTTGAGAATGGCGGGAAGTTCCGTGTTGGGATCTATCTGGTAAACATATTGTTCATAGTAGTTCCGGAATCCATAATTCTCGAAAAGATCTTTGTAATAGGCTGGGTTGTAGTTTAAAAGGTACGGCGGCCGCTTTTCAAAGCCATCCACCAGGAGACCCCAGAACCTCTCCTTTTCGCCAAAGTTAATGGGTCCATCCATGGCCTCCATACCTCTTTGCCGGAGCCAGTTTTTGCAGGTGTCAAAAAGCAGGCCGGCTGCTTTCTGATCGTCGATGCACTCGAAAAAACCCATGCCGCCGGTAGGTTGCTTAAAGGTCCAGGCCAGGTTGCGGTTAATAAATGCCGCCACACGACCTACCGGGTTGCCGCCTTCATCCAGCAACAACCACCTGCATGCTTCTCCTGCTTCAAAATACTTATTGACTGCCGGATCAAATACTGCTTCTATGTCTTTGTCGAGATGGGGGATCCAGTTTGGATCCCCTTCGTATATTTTCCCCGTCAGATTCAAAAATGCAGCGGCTGTCTTTTTGTCGTTTACTTCAATGATTTTCATGAATGTGAAACATATTGCCCGGTAATGAGCATTTGTGTCAAAACAAAAATATACATTTTACTTATCTTTACTACCAATTAAAGGAAGCGAATGTGATCCTCTTTCCTGAACAGGCTAAGGTTAAGGTTAAGATTAAGGTTAAGGTTTAGGTTAAGGTTTAAAGAGTGAGGTTCCGGGCTGCAGGTCCCGGGAGCGAAGCGATTCGGGAATAAGATTAAGGTTAAGTTTTGGATTGCCCGGGTCATTTTTGCAATAAATGGTGATAATATGCGATTGAAGGACAAGGTAGTTGTTATTACGGGGGCTTCTTCAGGGATAGGCAGGGCCCTTGCAGTTAAAGCGTTTGACCAGGGCTGCCGTGTTGTACTGGCTGCAAGGAATCAGGAAGCTATGGAGGAGGTTGTAAAAGGCTGGCCGCCCGGGAGGTGCCTTGTTGTTCGCACCGATGTGTCAAACCCTGAGGATTGTGAACATTTAATTGACAAAACGGTGGAGTCGTTCGGTGGCGTTGATGTGCTGATAAACAATGCAGGCATTTCCATGCGGGCACTTTTTGCCGATGTCAGGCTTGAGGTAATTGAAGACCTTATGCGTATTAACTTTTGGGGGTCGGTATATTGCAGTAAATATGCGCTTCCATGGCTGCTTAAATCCGGGGGAAGCCTCGTGGGTGTTTCATCGATTGCCGGATACAAAGGTTTACCGGCGCGCACCGGATATAGTGCATCCAAGTTCGCACTTCAGGGCTTCCTGGAAAGCGTTCGTGTGGAGAACCTTAGGAAAGGTTTGCATGTTTTGATCGCCTGTCCGGGTTTTACGGCTTCCAACATACGTAAGACCGCCCTTTCAAAAGATGGCTCCACACAGGGTGAGTCGCCCAGGAAAGAAGAAAAGATGATGTCTGCCGAAAGGGTTGCACACCACATCATCAAAGCGATAACTAAAAGAAAAAGGACACTTGTGCTCACCCGGCAGGGAAAACTCACCGTGTTTCTTAATAAGCTTTTCCCCGGTTTAACCGACAAACTGGTGTATTCGCATATGGCCAAAGAGCCGGATTCGCCTTTTACCTGACTCTCCCGGCAACAAACAATCCGGGCCATGTATGAAATAATTTCCCGGGTTATCATATTGATGAGTCACAAACAGATAACAACCGCTGAACAGGATAGCTCAAATAATTAAATATCTTTGTGTTGTGCGAAATGAGTCACAAACCAGGAAGGGGTTATTGCGGACCGGTAAAACAGCTTAAACACAGGCAACTCAATACATTGATCATAATCTGCTAACGAAAACACAAACACATGAAGAAAGTTACGGAAATTAAACCTTTGCAGGGGTTTGGGCCCCTGAAGTTTGGTTCGGGTCAGAAAGAAGTTGAAAAAGTTCTTGGACCTCCCCAGGAGACTGAAACCATTGATGTGGAAGGTGAGATCCACGAGGTTGAAGTATGGAGCTACTGGGAACAAGGGCATGCGGTTTATTTTGAGAAAGAACTGGATAACGTGTGCACAAACTTTGAAACGGACAATCTTGAGGCAACCATTTTTGGCAAGCGGGTCTTCGAATTGAACCAGGATCTGATCATTGAGCTGATGAGAAAGAATGGCTATGAGCAATTTGAAATTGAAGATGACGAAGATCTTGAAGAGCGGATCCTTTTTTTTAACGATGCGCATTTACAGGTTGTCTTTGAGAAAGAAAAGCCTGTGCTGGTTAGTTGGGCTGTTGCGATGGATGATGAAGAAAATATTCAGTGGCCATAATATTCCCATGGAAGTATGCATACACTCTATCCGATGAAGTTTTATCCCATCTTTAAAGAGAAAGTTTGGGGAGGCGTTGCGTTAAAGAGCTTGCTGGGAAAGGATTTCAAACCATTACCAAACTGCGGGGAGTCCTGGGAGCTATCGGGGCTCTCCGGAAATGTTTCGGTGGTAAGGAATGGTTTTCTTGAGGGAAATCAGCTTGATGAGCTCATTGAAATATATATGGAAGAGCTTGTCGGGGATAACGTATTCACAACATATGGTAAGTCTTTCCCACTGCTGTTTAAATTTATAGATACCTCAGACGACCTGTCCATCCAGGTGCATCCGGACGATCAGATGGCTTTTGAGAAGCATCAGAGCCTGGGGAAGCCGGAGATGTGGTATGTTCTTGATGCAGATCCTGGAGCCAGGCTGATACTGGGATTCAAAAAAGATGTAACCCCGGAGATTTTTCGAAAACACCTGGAAAATAAGTCGTTGAAGGAGATCCTGAAAAGCTATAAAGTTAAAAAGGGGGATTTCTTTTATATCCCGCCGGGACAAATTCATGCTATCGGCAAAGGGATAAGGCTCTGTGAGGTACAACAGGCTTCCGACATTACTTACAGGGTGTATGACTGGGACCGGCCTGATACCGACGGCAATCCCCGGAAACTTCATATAGAAGAAGGATTAAAGGCAATTGATTATGCTGCCAGAGACAATAAAGTGAAGTATGAAATCCGGAGAAATGAGCCTGTTTTGCTGAAAAAATCACCGAAATTCACGGTTCGTGCCCTTTCGTTTGACCGCGAGCTGAGTCTTGATTATGTATTTGTTGACTCCTTTGTAGTGTATATGTGCCTTGAAGGGGCTTTTACAATACAGCATCAAAACGGTTCGGAGAATGTAATTGCAGGCGAAACGGTTCTGATACCGGCTGACAGGAACAACATCAGACTGATCCCAGAAAAAAACAGCTTCCTCCTCGAAACATACATCAGCCATTAAGCAAATGAAGTAATTGGCTGTTGTTGAGCTGGCTGAGAAAAATATCCGGTTTGGATTGAACCTGGTGATCATTTCGTTTCATACCAGTGCAGGTGGCATAGTTTGTAAACGTCGAAAATCCACATTTTCGGATTTTCTCCTTTCAGGTTTCTTTCGGTAATCATCCGTACTCTTGGGGCTGCATATTTCAGTGGCCAGAAAAGCTTGTATTTCTTATAACGGATATAATTTTCCAGGATGGTTATCATGCGGGCATATTCCGGGTCATAACCGGTCATTTCCCACGATTTCATCAGGTTAATTATGCTTTCCCTGCTTTTAAAAAGGAAGCTGTCGGCGTCTTCCAGGCCTTCGTGCAACAAAGGGTTGTCGATGTGTTTTACAGGGATCCGGTTTTTTTTCAGCTCATAGCCAAACATTGTATCCTCATGGCCATATCCTTTCAGGTCTTCACGAAAACGGATCTCTTTCATGATGCTCTTGTCTATCATAAAGTTACCTGTCATAAAGGAATGATAAGGCCTTTTTTGCCTGGTGGCAGCATTTTTCACCTCCCTGCTGGTGCCAACTTTCCAATGCAGGAGGTATTTGGCGTCTTCAGGCTTTTCTCCATAAACGTGACCACCGCATACAACGGTTTGGGTCTTCATCTCCGGTATGTAATATTCCAGGAAGTGTTCTGTTTTGATCTGTGTGTCGCAGTCCATGAAAAGAACATGTGAGCCTTTTGCCTTATCGGCCAGGACATTCCTTATCTTGCTTCGGCCCACATTGCTGCTTAATTCTTCGTACCGGATGCTGTCATTTTTGAGGAGCTCTCTGTTTTTTTGCCTGATCGCCGGTTCAGAGGCATCGTCGAGCAGCAGGATCTCGACTTCCTGGGTTAGCTTTCCGGCTTGCCGGGAAAGAGTTTTTCCCAGTGCCCGAACATCATGGTTGTATATTGGGATGCAGACGCTAAGCATGTTGGACTACCGTTGGGGCATTGGGTCAGGATTTGTTTTTTTTGCTTTTAAATAATTTGTCAACACCGTCGAAGGCGTCAGGTAGCGCAAATACTACCACTTTATCGTCTGGTTGTATCTGCATATCGCCCTGGGCAATTAATCCTTCGTTCTGCCGGATCACTCCCCCGATAATTGCTTCCCTGGGAAAATTTAGTTTCCGGATTGGTTTCTTTGTAACTGGTGAACCTTCTTTTGCCAGGAACTCGAAGACTTCTGCATCTACGCTGGTAAGGCATTTGGTAGATACTACATCGGCTGTCATGGTAAACCTGATAATATAACTTGCAGTAGCTAGTTTTTTGTTGATAAGTGTATCGATACCAATACTCTGGGATATTTCAATAAAATCGATGTTTTCGACGAGGGCTATTGTTTTCTTAACGCCATAACGCTTCGCCAGCAGGCATACCAGGATGTTTGTTTCAGAGTTGTTGGTGGCAGCGATTATAGCGTCCATGGAAGATATGCTTTCGCTTTCAAGCAGGTTGATGTCGCGTGCATCCCCGTTGATCACCAATGTTGAGCGTAACTTGTCCGATAGTTCATTGGCACGCTCCGGGTCTTTGTCAAAAAGCTTTATGCTGAAATCTTTTTCAAGGGCTGCTGCTGCCTGGCTGCCCACAGCACCTCCCCCTACTATCATTACATTGTTGATGTCGAAGCGTTTCTTCCCGCTTAGTTCAAGGAGGTGATCAATGCCTTTCGGTTTGGTCACCACATATGCGAGGTCATTTTCCTGAAATACGTCCTCGCCTCTCGGAATGATTGTTCTCGCTCGACGGTGTATCGAGACAGCCCTGAAGTTGAGCTGTTCATATTCTTTTGCCACTTCGCGCAATGTCTTTCCGATGACGGGGGCTCCTTTTTCGAGCTTGACCAGCATAAGAGACAGCTTGTGGTCAGAAAAATCGAAGATCTCTGCCGCTGCTGTGTTGGTAAGAAGGTTGGCCACCTCCTTGGCTGCAATCAGCTCAGGAGAAACCAGGTAATCTATGCCCAGATCGTTATAATGGCGCTTGCACTCTTTGGTAAGGGCCTCAGGCTCACTGACCTTTGCAATACACTTTTTTGCACCCAGTCGTTTTGCCAGCAAAGCTGTGAGAAGATTAAGCCTGCCGTCGTTATGGGCACTAATGACCAGGTCTGTACGCCGAATGTCGGCCTGCTTTAGTACCGGGATAGAAGTGGAATCACCCACAATGGTCAGCAAATCGGAATGTGACTCAATGAACTTTAGAAACTCCTTGCTTGGTGCCACCAGGGTGACGTCGTGGTTCTCGCCCGACAGCAATTCGGCCAGATGAAGGGCTACCTGACTGTCTCCTGCAATAAGAATATTCATTTGATTATGATTGTGTTAGATGTAACCCTGAACTCCTGTACCCAGGCTGATGAATTAGCAAATATACGACCTTTCGCATTACAATGAGCCTCACCTGTATTATAGAATACAAAATAACAACCTGCTTTTACTCCGGAAAGAGGCTCTTGTGGCTTATCTGCTCTTTTCTGAAAGCGATAGCTTGATCAGGTCCACAGCCTCCTCTGCTGTGGCGTTGTTTCTGATGGACCTGCCGGACTTAAAAACATTTACCTTTCCTTTTGAAGATGCAATTACCCCGTAGTCAGCAACAGCCATCTCGCCGGGCCCGTTAACCATGCATCCCATGATCGCAATCGTAATGCCGGGAAAACCAGCCAGTTCCTTCCTGAATACCCGGCACAACTCCTCCATGTCGGTGGAAGTCCGTGCACATGCCGGGCAGCTGATGAAACGCGTTCCGGCACTACTGATGCCTGTGTGCTCCATGAGGAGCAGGGCCACCTCCTCCGCAACCCGCTGATCGGTAATGTTCGGAGCCTCTATGGTGATGTGGTGTATGTTTGGTTTGCCGGCCATTGCCAGGAAGGTGCTGACTGCCTCCGAAACCAAAGCATCCGTATCGCGAGCCTGGGTGGACATTTCCAATATGTTATTGCAGACCTCTGATTTACAGGTTTTTAGAAATCTTGTGCCGGCACTTTGTAACAGATGTTTTGCAAACGCAATTTCATGAACAGGCTTTTCCGTGAGGCTTACCCGGATGGTATCGGCGATGCCGTCCTGAAGCAGGGGCAGTATGCCCAGGGCTGAACTTATGCGGCCGCTGAGACCCATTCCTGATTCCGTGACCCCAATATGCAGCGGATAATTTTTTTCGCTTTGCTGCAGCGTGCGATACATTAATCTGCTTGCTTCAACTGTTTCGGCAGGGTGGCTTGCCTTGATGGAGATCACAATGTCACGGAAGTCCAGCTCTTCCATGATATCAATGTATTTGGACATCTTATTGATCAAATGTATGGATCCCCTTTGGGAATGGCCTTCGCGCTGGTCAGTCCTGAGCGAGCCTGTATTGCCCCCCAGTCGAATTGCTGTTCCGTGTTTTTTGCAGGCCCGCGTAACAGCAGCGAGGTTATCCATAAGCTGTTCATTAGCCCTTCCTGATGCATATTGGGAGGATAAGTTTTGTTTTGAATAGTGTGCGTGTCTTACGGGAGACGATCCGAAATTGGCCGGATTGATCCTGATCTTTTCTGCGACGCCTGCAGCTTTTTCGGCGAGATCACTGCTGTAATGAATATCTGCTATCAATGGCTGGGGGTAACCGGAAACTACGAGTTTGTTTTTTATTTTCTCAAGCGCTTTAAGCGAATGGGTATCCGGTATGCTGATTCGCATATAATGAGCACCTGTATCGAAAGCCTGCTGGCATTGTTGAACTGTGGCCGGCACATCACGTGTGTCTGTTTTTGCCATTGATTGTATACGAATGGGATGCGCTCCGCCCAGCGGAGTGTTTCCCACAACCACTTCCCGGCTGTTGCGTTCTCTGTTTAATGAAAGGGTCATATTTTCCCGGTTTGGATGGTGCCAGGGGGGCAGGTTGCATGCCTGGCAGAGCTCTACGCTTGCGGGCAGATCTGTGGTGTTGGAATGTGACTGTGTTTTGTGATGATATACTACTTGAGCATGCCTTGCACCCGTTCCAGTTTGCCGTCAACGGGAGCAGGATCCAGGCCTAGGATCTCTGCGATCAGCGGATACAGGTCAACCAGTTCAAAAGGATCGTGCACATGTCCTTTCCTGAAAGCAGGCCCCATGGCATAAAAAATGGTGTGCATGTCTTTCTTCGCGTTGTCCCAGCCATGTCCCCCACCGGTATAAAAGCGTTCTTCGGGCTCTCCCCATCCGATATTGTATGTGGAGTCTGCCAGCACAACCAGATCCAGCGCGCGTGGATTTTCTCCAAAATTCAGACGCTCCGGGAGTTCCCCTGATCGCCATATATATAGGTTCTCAACGTCTTTCATGATGTTGTAGATACTGTCTTTCATTCCCTCAGCCGGACGCCAGAACATAACGGGGTTATGTCCGAATGAGATATCCAGCCAATCACGGTCAACATACTGCCCGACATCCACATAGCGCTCCTGGCTTCTTTCGGTCATACCGTGGTCAGAGGTAACGATCAGGTTCACGCGATCGGCGACAGGCAGTTCCCTGATGCGCTCTATAAGAACTCCCACGAGGCTGTCTAATTCGGTAACCAGCTCATCGATTTCTGTACTTTCCGGCCCTGTTCGGTGGCCCTGGGAATCAGGCTCATGGAAGTAGAAGGTGATCAGCTGAGGCCGCTTTTCGATGGGCAATTGCAGCCAGTAAGCCACGGTGTCGATCCGGTCAGCAAAAGGATGTCCCGTGTCGTATGTCTTCCAGTATGTGGGTTGCACACCTTTTACCGGGGCTTCTGATCCCACCCAGAAATAAGATGCGGAAGTCATGCCCTGTTTTTCTGCGGTCACCCATATGGGCTCACCTCCGTAAAACCTTCCGTCTTCCACGGCATCCCGGTCACGCATTCTGTAGGTCATGTCCAGTTCAGGACAGTAAAAATTGTTGTTTACGATGCCATGGTTGTCCGGATACAGCCCCGTAGCCATGGTATAGTGGTTGGGAAAGGTGTTGCTGGGGAATGCCGGTATAACGTATTCGGTGCTCACACCATTGGTGGCAATATAATCCAGGTTTGGGGTATGTGTGCGTTCTGCATAGTCCCAGCGGAATCCATCCATCGAAAGCATGATCAGGTATTGCCTCTCGTCCTGCTGGCTGCCTTGCAGGCTGCAACCGCTCATAGCCAGGATCAGCAACACGGACATCCACATCGTTGTTTTAAAAATCTTTTTTTTCATGGGTTTATATTTTTTCAGCTAATTGTTATTGAGGTGTTTATGTTCTTGTCAAAAGTTCAGGAGTTGTGTTGCAACTGTCGAAATGTCGAAATGTCGAAACGTCCCAATAATTATCCTCCTGTGTGTCAAAAATCCTGAAATGGGGGTTTGGCTTCGCCGGGCCCGCAAGTGCTCGGATAGCCAATAGCCAATAGCCAATAGCCAATAGCCAATAGCCAATAGCCTTCTTGTGGTTACCTCTCAGTATTCACAATAGATTATACAAATGTAGGTATTTTCATATTATATACCCACACATTCACACAGAATCTTGCCATTCTAATCCTCTGCGAGGCTGCACCCAACTTTTTGTATCTTTGTCGTATGGAAAGAAGACACGCGCAGCAGATATGTCATCCCGGTGTGGTTGAGCGGATAGAGGGCAGTGAATTGCTCGTAAAGATTGAGTCACAGGCAGCCTGTGGAAAATGTCAGGCGAAGAGTTATTGCGGCATGGGTGAATCCGCAGAAAAGGCTATCGGTGTTGATCTTCGTGATAATTCTTCCGGTTGGCGCCCTCAGGATTTTTATCCCGGTCAGCCTGTCGAGGTAATTCTCTCGCGTGCCCTCGGTTACAGGGCCCTTTTCATGGGTTACCTGCTTCCATTCCTGATTCTTGTGGCAAGCCTTATCCTTATGTTTTATACAACCGGCAATGAGGGGCTGTCTGCCTTGGTGGCCGTATTGTTGATGGCGCCTTATTATGGCCTGCTTTATCGTTACCGGCACAAACTCCGGCAAACCTTCCGTTTTTCTGTCAGGCCCATACGGGAATGACGAAAGGACAAAAGGACAAAAGGACAAAAGGACAAAATGTCGAAGTATCCTTAACCTTAATCTTAATCTTAACCTTAGCCTTAACCTTAGCCTTTACCCCGCAGCCTTAAAACCTCCTGACTGCATTCTTCCTGCCAAATCCTGCACACTTCTTATTTCCTGCTGGCATCGTCCGGTGTCTCCTGCATTGCTCCCGTGTGCTGGTTGTTGCTGCATCATTATTATAGAAAAGAAATTTAGAGCAATTCTAAACAAGTTTCTATATGTCTGATTATCAGTATGCGTTTTCGTCATGCATCGTCTTGGATTTTGTAAGATGCAGGTAATCAGTGTACTTGAATGGTGTAAAAATGGCTTTTCAGACACCTTGGTTTTCATTTAGTTTTCTATTTTTGCCCATTGTTGGGTGATATTCACTTAACAACACTCAGAAATGAGGATGAGAAAAATATTCATTCACTAACAAAATATATAGCAGTGAACGAACTATTCAATGAGATCACAGTCCTTTCCGTCGTTTCGCTAGGTGCTATTGGTGGTGTGGCAGCCATTGTCCTATTCCTGGTGGCACAGAAGTTTAAAGTTATTGAAGATCCCCGTATTGATGAAGTGGAAGATCTGCTCCCCGGAGCCAACTGCGGGGGATGCGGATTGGCAGGTTGCCGTGCTCTTGCTGAGGCTATTGTTAGAGCAGAAAGCCTTGAAGGGTTCAATTGCCCGCCGGGCGGCAGTGAGGTGATGCAGGATATCGCAGAGGCCATGGGCTGGGAGGCAAGTGAGTCAACCCCTATGATTGCGGTCCTTCGGTGCAACGGCACCCGGGAGTTTGCGCCGCCCAAAGTAAAATATGAAGGAGCGATGACCTGTGCCTTTGCACATAACCTGTTTGCAGGTGAAGGAGGCTGCCCGTTCGGGTGCCTGGGTTGCGGCGACTGTGTGGAAGCATGTGACTTTGATGCCATGTACATGGATAAGGATACCAACCTTCCTGTAATACTTGATGATAAGTGTGTAGCCTGCGAAGCCTGTGTGAAGGAATGCCCGAGAGACATAATCGAAATGCGGAAAAAAGGGAAAAAGAACCGGCGCATATTCGTATCCTGCATCAATAAGGAAAAGGGTGGGGTAGCCCGTAAAAACTGTAAAGTGGCATGCATCGGCTGCGGGAAATGCGTAAAAGAGTGCAAATTTGACGCCATCACCCTGGAAAATAACCTGGCATATATCGACTTTGAAAAATGTACCCTATGTCGCAAATGCCCGCCTGTATGCCCAACGAATGCTATCCATGAACTGAATTTCCCGGAGAGGAAAAAGAAAGTGGAAAAAGAAGCAAAAACCGAATAATTTGTAAACCTGAAGATCCGATATTCGATGCGAGCATTGAAAACTTTTACCATGGGGGGTGTTCACCCTCCGGAGAACAAATTAGCGGAAAAACAGGCCATTGAGCGGCTTGAACCGCCCAAAAGCGTTGCCATACCTTTGGCGCAGCACCTGGGTGTGCCTGCAGAGCCCGTCGTATCCAGGGGAGACCAGGTGAAAACCGGTCAGCTGATAGCTAAAGGGGAAGCCTTTATCTCTGCCCATATCCATTCATCTGTTTCCGGAAAGGTTAAAAAGATCGATGCGGTGACTGATGCCTCCGGGTATCGTAAAAAGGCCATCATTATCGATGTGGAGGGAGATGAGTGGGAAGAGGGTATTGACAGGGATGAAGGCTTGCAGAAGCAATGCGACCTGGATGCCAAAGAAATACTTGAGAAGATCCATAATGCCGGGATTGTTGGCCTGGGTGGCGCCACCTTCCCTTCCCACGTAAAACTCAATGTGCCCAGAGGGAAAAAGGCCGAATACCTGATCATAAACGGTGTTGAGTGCGAGCCTTGTCTTACGGCCGACCACCGCCTGATGCTCGAGAAAGGCGAAGAGATCCTGGTAGGCGTACAACTGCAGATGAAAGCGCTGGGTGTGAAAAAAGCCATTGTCGGAATTGAGCAAAACAAGCCGGATGCCATACAACATTTCACCAAACTTGCAAAGGATTACGAGGGAATCAGTGTGCAGGCCCTTGAGGTAAAATACCCGCAGGGTGCAGAAAAACAGCTGATCAAGGCATTGATCAACAGGGAAGTGCCCTCCGGAAAGCTGCCCATAGAGGTGGGTTGTGTGGTGCACAATGTCGGAACTGCATTTGCTGTCTACGAAGCTGTACAGAAAAATAAGCCACTCATTGACCGCGTGGTAACGGTGTCGGGCAGCTCAGTAAAAAAGCCGTCCAATTTTATGGTACGCATCGGCACACCTGTTTCTGCACTGATAGAAGCTGCGGGAGGCTTGCCGGAAGACACCGGTAAGGTGATCAACGGGGGGCCGATGATGGGCAAAGCCTTAAATGACCTGGAAGTACCTGTTACAAAAGGGACTTCCGGTATCCTGATCTTTACCGAAAATGAAGCTTCCAGGCCTGTGGAACAAAACTGCATCCGGTGTGCCAGGTGTGTGACCATCTGCCCGATGGGGCTGGAACCTTATTTGCTTGCCCCGCTTGCCGAAAAGCAACGCCTGGAAGAGTGCGAGGATGAACGTATCATGGATTGCATGGAATGCGGTTCATGCCTGTATATTTGTCCGTCGGCCAAGCCGCTGCTGGATCATATACGGGTTGGGAAAACACGTGTTGGCAAGATGATACGGGAACGAAGCGCCTAAACGGTAAGAGGTTTTGAGGTTAAGGATATTATGACATTTCGACATTTCGACATTTTGACAGTTGCAACACAACCCCTGAACTTTTGACAAGAACATAAATACCTCAATAACAATTAGTTGAACAAAGATAAACAGATGAAAGTATTAACCGTATCGGGATCACCCCATTACCATGCAAAGGAATCGGTAAGCAGTCTGATGTATGGCGTGATTTTCTCGCTGATACCCGCCATGCTGGTGTCGTTTTACTTTTTTGGACTTCCGGCCATACTGATTACGCTGACAGCGGTTGTTTCCTGCATGTTCTTTGAATTTATCATTCAGAAGTACCTGATTAAAGGGCCCATTACCATATTTGACGGCTCTGCCATCATCACCGGTGTGCTGCTGGCTTTTAATGTGCCGGCCAATTTGCCACTGGGTTTGATGGTGATTGGCTCAGCTGTTGCGATCGGAATGGGCAAGATGACATTTGGAGGACTGGGCAAAAACCCTTTTAATCCGGCTTTGGTTGGAAGGGTGTTTCTTATGATCTCTTTCCCGGTGCAGATGACAATGTATCCCGAGCCCTCTGCTTTTACAACACAACTCACAGATGTTCTTACCGGACCCACCCCCCTTACTGCGCTAAAAGACGGAGTTACACAGGGCGTGCCGGTATCCGAGATAATGGCTCAACTGCCTGACTACGGCCGGCTGCTTCTGGGCAATATGGGGGGATCAGTCGGTGAGGTTTCTGCTATCGCCATCCTTTTAGGAGGAATATACATGTTGATAAAAAAGATCATCAGCTGGCATATCCCTGTGGCTTTCATCGGGTCTGCAGCTCTTTTCGCTGCGCTTTTCTGGCTGATCAATCCGGAAGTATATCCGGATCCTGTATTCCAGATACTTACCGGTGGCCTGATGCTGGGTGCCATCTATATGGCAACGGATTATACCACCAGCCCAATGGCGCCCTGGGGTATGATCATCTTTGGTGTGGGGTGCGGACTGCTGACTATGATCATACGGTTCTTCGGAGCTTACCCGGAAGGGGTGGCATTTTCCATTTTGATTATGAACGCATTCGTACCACTTATTAATCGTGGGCTCAAACCCAAAAGATTCGGGGAGGAGGTAAACAATGGCTAAAAAAGAATCTACATTCGCCAATATGGTGCTGACCCTGATCATCGTAGCTGCGGCAGCATCCTTTACACTTGCAACCGTTTATAACCTTACTAAAGAGCCTATTGAAAGGGCCCGGGAAGCAGCACGGCAGGCTGCCATCAGCCGGGTATTGCCCGAATTTGACGAATTGGTCGAAAAAAAATTCATGCCTCCCACGGGAAGGGACTCCCTGCAATTTAATATTGGCTACAAAGACGGTGAACTGGTTGGTGTTGCCGTTGCCACATATACAGGAATGGGCTATAGCGGTGTGATCCGGGCAATGGTCGGATTTGAACCCGACGGAACGATTATCGATGTCGTTCATCTTGAGCATGCTGAGACGCCCGGCCTGGGCGACAAAATCGAAAAAGACAAATCCGACTGGAGTGACCAGTTCCAGGGTTTTGACCCACGGGAAAAAACCCTTAAAGTAGATGTCGATAATGGAGATGTTGACAACATTACAGCTGCCACCATCACGGCACGTGCATACTGCGATGCCATCGACAGGGCTTACCAGACCTTTAAGGAAAACCACTCCGCCATCATAAACACGGAAAAGGAATAAAGTATGGGACAATTACAGAATTTTACCAAAGGCTTTGTAAAGGACAACCCGGTATTCGTGCTACTACTGGGCTTGTGTCCCGCCCTCGGTGTTACCACATCTGCTTTTAACGGCCTTGGAATGGGCCTTGCCACCACTTTTGTGCTGGTGTCCTCCAACATTGTGGTATCCCTGATCAAAAATTTTATCCCCTCTAAGGTGCGTATCCCCTCGTATATTGTGGTGATAGCATCATTTGTTACCATCACCGAACTGGTAATGGAAGCCTTTATACCGGCACTGTTCGAATCGCTGGGACTGTTTATTCCGCTTATTGTTGTAAACTGTCTCGTGATGGGCCGTGCCGAAGCTTTTGCCAGCAAAAACAATACCTTCAGCTCCATTATTGATGGCCTTGGCATGGGGCTGGGCTTTGCCTTTGCGCTGACAATGCTCGGCGGACTGAGAGAGGTTCTCGGCACCGGTGAGATCTTCGGGCTCTCACTATATGCAGGCGATGGGATGCTGGTATTCGTGCTCGCACCCGGTGCCTTCATCGGATTAGGCTACCTGGTGGCCCTCAATAATATTGTGAAAAAGAAACTCTATTAAAGCTTCACACCATGGAATATATCATCATTATCATAGGAGCCGTTTTTGTAAACAACATCGTGCTTGCCCAGTTCCTTGGGATATGCCCCTACCTTGGGGTCTCTGCCAGGGTGTCTACGTCCATTGGTATGTCGGGAGCCGTTATGTTTGTGATGACCCTCGCCACATTGGTTACCTTCCTTATCTATAACTATATCCTCACCCCGTTCGAGATCACCTATCTGCAAACCATTTCTTACATTCTGGTAGTGGCCTCGCTGGTGCAGATGGTAGAGATCATCCTGAAAAAAGTCAGCCCGGCACTCTATCAGGCTCTCGGTATCTTTTTGCCGCTTATCGTTACCAACTGTGCCATCCTTGGTGTGACGATCCTGGCCGTGAGAGAAGACTATGGTTTTCACCTGCTTGAAGCTGTGGTGTTTTCCATTGGTCACGCCCTGGGCTTCGCCCTTACCATCATCCTCTTTGCAGGTATTCGTGAGCACCTCGACCTTGTCGACGTACCCAAAGGCATGCGCGGAGCACCGGCAGCACTCGTAGTAGCAGGTATACTCGCCCTGGCATTCATGGGATTTGCCAACCTGGTTTAAGGGGTTAATTTTGTTGACATTCGTCATTCCAAATCCATTCGCTTTGCTCACACGTTTTGCTCAGAACTGGCTCCGCGAGGAATCTGTTGTCTGCACCAAATATAACTGGTAAGCGTGTTAAGGAGATATGGGGATAAAGATGTTTAAAGTTTAATGTTTGAAGCTGAGCGGCAGCGAATTCCCGGGAATTTTTGATTCGGGATTTGATGTTGCCCGAGGTGCTTCTGAAGGGCTGTGTGTGTTGAGGTGTTGCTGGGTTAATGGGTTAAACTGCCTGCTACCTGCTTTTTACTTTATGGGTTCTTTGATTAAGCCTACCGGGTTCCACCATGCCGGCATCATGGGCAGGAACGCCGCAATAGCTCACCTGGCGGGATATCGTGAAAGTGCCCATCCCGGAAGGCAATCCGCCCGCCCTTGATCACGATCTCTGCTTTTCCGGTGGTTTTCATGCCCTCATAGATGTTAAAATCACTGTGCTGAAAATGCGTCCTGGCAGAGATCACGCCTGTTTTGCGGGGATCCCAGATCACCAGGTCGGCATCGCTGCCTTCAGCAACAACCCCCTTGCGTGGATACAGGCCAAATATTCTGGCCGCATTGGTTGCGCTCAGATTCACAAAATCACTGCCACTCAGGTGGCCTTTTTGCACGCCAAACGTGTATAACAGGGCCATCCTGTGCTCAACGCCACCTGCGCCATTGGCGATCTTGCGGAAATCTTCCAGCCCCTGTTTCTTTTGTGACATAAAAAACGGGCAATGGTCGGTGGCAACGACCTGCAAGGTTCCATCCTCAAGTCCCCCCATCAGCGCCTCACGGTCCTTTTCCTTACGCAACGGAGGGCTTAGCACATAGGGTGCAGCCTCTGAAAACGGTGCCTCATAAACACTGTCCTCTAAAAGGAGATGATGTATACAGGCTTCGCCAAAAACTTCCTGGCCATCCTGTTGTGCCTCGCGAATATGTTTCACCGAGCTGGCAGCAGACACATGCACGACATATAATTTGCATCCGGTTTTTTTTGCTGTCTCAATGGCTGTTTTTACCGCATCGCTTTCGGTGTGGGGTGGCCTGCTTTTCGGATGCGCCGCCGGGCTTGTTTGTCCGCTTTCTGCCAATTGCCGGCGCAAGCGATCTACCTCTTCGCCGGTTTCGGCATGCACGGTAACCAAAGCATTTCTTTTGGCTGCGTTTTGCATGACCCGCTCCATGACAGGGACATCAATTCCGATCGCATCTTTGTATGCCATATATATCTTAAATGAGGTCATCCCCTCTTTGATAACGGCATGCATCTCTTCGGCAGTGGTATCGCGCCATTCCACAGGGCTCACGTGGAAGCTGTAATCCGTACGGCACGAAGCTGCTTCTTTTTGTCTCGACTTCAGGGCGCCGGTCAGCGACTCTCCTCTTTTGGGTGTCACAAAATCGATCAGGGTGGTCGTGCCCCCGGCCAGGGCAGCTTTGCTGCCGCTGAAGAAATCGTCGGAGGAGTATCCTGCTCCGGTGGGCAAATGCATGTGCACGTGGGGGTCGATGCCGCCTGGTATGACTAACCGCTGACTGGCGTCAATCACCCGATCCGGCTTGATACGCTCCGCGTTGATCTCTTTTGCGATCTGCTGAATCAATCCGTCGCCAATGAGTATATCCCCTTGCATTTCGCCGGAGGCATTCACTATGGTGCCGTTTTTAATGAGTATCTTCATGTTTTGTTTGTTGGTAACTAGTTGTTTTTGAAGCGCTTATGTTTTTGGAAAATGCCAACAGCCAACAGCCAACAGCCAACAGCTATTGTAAAGATAATATTTCCCGAAATAATTCCCGGACGGCACAACAGGTCTTTATGAGGAATGCCGGAGAAGCTGTCTTACTTAGCCATGGCGCAATCTCTGGTTCAGGTTTTGAATCGACTGAAAATCCAGGTAATACAGAACTTTGATGGAAAGGCTGTTGATTTGCGGGTGGTCCAGCATGTCCCGGAAATTATCTATGTAGCCCGGAGGCAGTGCAGAGTCCCGGTGGTCGATGACATTTTTCCATGCAAGGGTCATCTGGCTGCCCGGGGCAAAATGCCATGTAAAAAGCATGTCAATCGTGAAAGCATTGTAGTTTATATTGGCAACCTGCAGATCATCGTCTATCGGCGTCAGGCGGCCATCATGTTCCAGGTGGTAATATTGCCCGTCGTATTCAACCCTTGACCAGTAGTGTCGAAGGTCAAAATTCAGGGACAGGTTATTGGTGAAGATCAATGTGGATCTCAGGGTATTTGTGACAGTTGGCGACTGGCGGCGTCCGAAGAATACGGAGTCCGGGTCCGGGTGCATAACATAACCCAGGTCATTGGCCAGTTCATTGTATTGGAAGCCGTACGACATATTCAGGCGGTCGCTGACCCGGAAGGTCGGTCTGAGCATAAACCCGAATTCATCAGTCTGTTCAGCCGCATTCACCTGGCTATAGTTAAAACTGCCGTCAAAGAAGAGCCTTCTCCTGTAATCGGACGAGTAGCTCATATGCATACTCAGCGATTCATCCGTTCTATAGTATCTGCCGGGTACGCGTGGCTCGTAATAATCACGCTCGCCCCTGGGCTGGTATGTGGTGTTCAGGCTGATATGGAAGCGGGTGTCGAACAGCATCATGATATGGTGGCTGAACTCCATCCCGGTAAAATTTCCTGGCTCATAGAGCCTGGAGTGGCTGAAAGAAAAGGTATTGGTAAACATCCAGAAACGCCAGAACGGCTCAAAAACATGGTGGCTGACGGTAAAGCCGTCCCTTACCTGGTTGTTGCGCCGCAAAAAGCCCATGTCATTCTGGTCGTACTTATCGCTAAGCACGTTCCGTTCGTAATAGGCACGCCAGGTGCCGCCGGTTTTACCAATGCGCAAATCGTATTTATATCCGAATTGATTGTCTTCGCCGGAGTAATATTGCTGGCTCAGGGCTCCTGATCCACTTACCTGGTACATATTGCTATTGTCCAGCAAACGGAATTCTGTTCCTGTTACATTTGCGGTATATCCCTCTGCCGAACCTGCCACATTGGTGTTGATGAGGCTTACATAAGAATTGTTTCGCAGGCTCTGGTCTACCACCACCAGGTTATAGTTGGTGAAGGGTTGGGTTGTGATATCACGGGTTTTCCCTGTGATTGTATCTTCCAGGGTAGCTACACTGGCGCTAGTCATGGCATTGAAAAAACCCAGTCCCAGCCCACCTGATGTTCTGCCAGATATCTTTGTGGCATTGATCATCGGGGTCTCAAGCGGGTTGTCTATAACCCTTTCATCATCTTTAAGGTCTTTTGCTGCGAGGTGATATCCCCTGGGCCTGTCGCCAACGCGCCGGGAATAAAACAGGTCGGCTTTCTGAAACAGTTCAGTCCCTTCGGTAAAAAACTGTCTGTTTTCATCATAGCGTATCTCAAAGGGGGTAAGATTGAGCACTTTCGCATCCGATTGTACCTGTCCGAAATCGGGGATCAGGGTCATGTCCATCGTAAAGCTTGGGCTGATTCCGTACTTTACATCCATTCCGCCATTAAAGGAGTTGGCCCAGCCTCTGTCGAATCCATTCTTTTCGGCATAATTGGATATATAGGGATAGAAAGCCAGTCGCAGTGGCGGTGTGACCCCGTTGATGCCTTCCAGCCGGCCCATATGGGTCAGTTCATCTCCCACCCTGCGATCTACAAAATTCCAGCTGGAGAGTTCCCGTGTTCTCCTGATTTCCCTCCAGAAATTGATGCCCCACTCTTGCATGTCGTTCCTGGGAAAGCGCAGGGCAGAATAAGGTATTTTCATTTCGACGATCCAGCCGTTGTCGGTGATAGTAGTTTCGCTGATCCATACGGCGTCCCAGTTTAAGTCCCCGTGCCTGCCTCCGCTGGAAAGATTGGCATCGGTCTGCACGCCTGATGCTGACACCTGAAAACGGAAGCCGTTGATCCCGTCGTCAAAAGGGTTGATCTCCACATAAAACCGATCTGCATTAAGGTCATGTCCGGAGTTACGCAGACCCAATTCCCGCAGTATCTTTTCCGGGTCAGGGTCGAACATCCGTGCTCCGATGTAGACGGCATTGTCGTCATAAAGAACGCGCACTTCTGTTTCGAGGCTGGCCGGGCGGTCATTATGCGGCTCATACTGATGAAAATCCGTGGCTGCCGGCGCGTTTTCCCAGGCAGGATCCTGCATGGTGCCATCTATTATCGGAGGCTCCTGGGTGCGAATCGCCCTGAGAGTTTTACGCCCCTCCGTTGCCAGCGTTAAAAAAGGGGTTAATAGAAAAAACAGAAATATAAATCGGGATAGAAAAATTTGTGTTATATACATAGGGCAGTTAAAGACAAAACAGTGGAACCAAAAATCGCTGCAAAGGTACAAAATATAAGGGATTCAGCGAAATGAGGTTGCGGTAAACCGGCAAAAAAACCGGTTTCTCAAGGCCTTTTACAGGGGTGTTTACATTTGATCAGAGGGGGATATCAAGCTTGTCAATGGGTTTTTTGTCGTCATGCCAGAAATCCACTTCGGAGAGTCTGATATCGGAAATGTAACGAATCTTTTCTGCAGTATGGACGAGGTCTTTTTCCCTGTGGTATTCATGCTGTTCAATATAGGCTTTTTCTGGAGACATCACCCACAATACCGGCTTGTAACCTCTTTCGTTCTCCACATGTCCGGCCACCACAATATTGCCGTCCGGATCAAAGTCAGCCTCTTCAAAAATGCAGGGCGTGCCACAAAATAACATGCGTGATCGTTTCCCTTCTTCAAACCGTATCAGGCCCACTTCCATGTCGGGCTCCCGTCCTGCAGAGTAAAGAGTGCCGTCATCCTGTATTTCGATGGCCAGATGATAACTGTCAAGGTCAATGGCTTTTACAGAGTCCGCTGCATAAACATAAAAATCCGAAAAAACATCATCTTCCTTCCCCTCGTAGTCATAGGTTACGTGATACTGCCTTTCAAAACGATGGGTTTTTTCAAACCCGCCGTATTCCAGGCCATAATATTCAAGCCACATGCCAATCCGCTCGCCGGGCCAGTCGTTTCTGTCGGCCGCCGGCTTGCAGGAGTGCAGCATGAATAAAAGAAGGGATGCAAGAATGATTTTCATGTGTTTATTTGCTGGTAACTGTTTGTTGTTGACTTATTTATGTTTTTGACAAAAGTTTAAGGGGTTGTGTTGCAACTGTCAAAACGTCGAAATGTCGAAATGTCGAAGCGTCCCAATAATCATACTCCTGTGTGTCAAAAAGCCCTGTTCATGGGCGTTGGCTTCGCCGGGCCCGCAAGTGCCAGGTTCACCTGTTTGAGGGCAATCTTAACCCTCAATTAATGTGCCGGACTTGCTGGTTTCAGAATCAATACTGCCATCCCAGCATGTTAAAAAACTGCAATTGCCAAATGGCCAGTATATATACCAGGGTGGTCAGGTTATAGAAAATTCTGCTGAGATTTTTTACCTGGGGTTGTTTCCATACGTAAACGCTGTTGAAGATCATCAGCAGGATAAACGGCAATGCAGCGAGTGGAAAAAACAGGCCTATTTTGATTCCTGTGGGGATGCCGAAAATGATCTCTTCGCCCCCGGCTGCTGAAAACACCAACACGTAGAAGAGTGTCAGAAAGAGCGTGGCGATCCATGCTGCGGTTCTTGAAAAAAGCGGCAGGGGCTTGCGGGTCCTTGGCTTTTTGTCGTAAAGCCGGCGGGCAAAATAGAGCCACGGCCATACTATGAGGATGTAGAGGATGCAGATCAGCGTCATCAATACAATAAAAATATGTAGCCCCTGGTTGTATGTCCACCCGGGACGTTCTCCCGCCATTATGGGGAAGTCGCTCAGATATAAACGCTGTGCCTTTTCTCCGGGTTCACGGTCAAATCCCACAAATGTATTGGTTTCTGCAATCCAGAAAGTAGTACTGTCAATGGCTGGCATCAGATAACCCTCGCCTGTAAAATCTTTGTAGAGCAGCTTGTTGTCCTTAACGCTGATATCCATTCGGCTCATCAGCCCGATGATTTTTAAAATATCAGAATGTGGCCTTCGGTTCACCAGGTAGGTCCCGGCAAAGCCCTCAAGGTAATCCCGGTCAAGATCGATCAGCGGCGGTGGCGGGTCCTCTGCAGGATAATATCTTTTGATGAAATGTTTCATGACTTTACTGTATGCAAGTCCGGCATCATTGCCGCTGAACGAAACGAAAAGACCCGTGTTGTGGTCCGGGAGCAGAGCCAGCTGAGAGTGGAAAAGAAAGGTGTTCCCGCCATGACCGATCACCTTCACATGTCCCGGACTGGTGTCCATGAAGCCATGAAGTGCCGGGTTCATCCCCGGGGCGTGTGTGAGAACGGGGGTTTTCATCTTTGCGACTGAGAGAGAATCCATTATCCGGATAGTATCCCGTTGGCCGTAATTCAGCAGCATGTCCATGAACCTGACCATATCGGCGGCTGTGGTGCTGGCTCCTCCTGCACCTGTCATAGGTACGATTTCAAATCCCTCTTCACGGAATGCTCCGTCGCTAAAGGAGTAGCCTGTGGCCATCCGGTTTGCCAGGGGCCCTGGCAAAGGCTGGCTGAAAGATGTAGACTCCATTCCAAGGGGTTCAAGAATATGCTGGTCTGCATAAGTCTCAAAAGGCTGGCCGGTGACTTTTTCAACCAGGTACTGTGCGAGGCCGCTTCCATAATTGCTATACGCAGCTATTTCAAGCGGGGGTGTCACACGCCTGGGCATATACCTTTTCAGATACTCTTCCAGCGATGGGATATCATCGTCTTCCCGCATGATTAGCTTCAGCAAGACATCCTCAAAGCCCGGTGTGTGCGAAAGCAGACTGCGCAAGGTAACAGGTTTTTCAAACCTATCAGGGATCTTAAAAGACTCAAGATACTCGTTTACATCCCTGTCGAGGTCCAGCCGGCCAGCTTCAACCTGCTGAAGAACAGCAATCCATGTGAATAGTTTGGAAACAGAGCCGATGCGAAAGAGGGTCTGTTGCGGATCTGCCTCCACACTGTCAGCAATATTTGCATATCCGTATCCGCGCTGAAACAAAAGCGACCCGTCCTGTATGATACTGATCACCGCACCTGCAGCGCGATGTTCATCCATTATGGTATGCATTATGCCGTCCATGTATGCCGCCAACTCAAAAGTATCCTGCAGCTGCGGGATACCCTTTTCCTGCCTGGTGTAATCATACCCTGCAGCATAAACGCCGGAATATTTCAATATCAGCATTATCAACAGAACACATATAGCCGGATTCAATAAGTGTTTATAAATAACTCTCATGGAACTAATGGGTTTGGTTTGTGGATGTATTATGCAAAGTGATAGCAGGCCTTATTTTTGAGCTGGACCTGAATAGCCTGGGCCTCTAAAGCGAAACCCTGCCGTTGATCTTTTCAAGGATAAGGTAGATCTCATCTACGCATCCGCCGCAAACAGTCCCGGCAGTTGTTTCGTCACCTACCTCTTCGATGGTTTTGAGACCCTTTTCGCGAATGGCCTCTTCTATTTCCTGTCGCGATATCTCGTTGCAGGTGCAAATGATTTCATCTGTGATTCCCATAACGGTTGAATGTTTTTTGCACAAATAATAAGATAAAGGTATTGATTTTTATTGAGGTAATTAAAATTTCTGCTGTCTGTTTAAGTATTCATTATTTTAGTTTTGTTAAAGATTGAACAAGTCGACATTTTTTTTGTTTCAGTTCATGGAAAACTATTAACTTTTTAAAACCTAATACTATGTTATCAACACAAATGGTAAAGATCCTTAATGAGCAGGTTGCAAAAGAGGTGTATGCATCTCATTTATACATGGCAATGGCTTCATGGGCTGAGAATGAAGGGCTTGCAGGAATCGCCGAATGGTTTTATGCCCAGTCGGAAGAGGAGCGTGAGCATATGATGAAGTTTATCCGTTACATCAATGAAAGAGGTGCCCATGCAGAGGTGCCTGTGGTCGAAAAGCCCCCGAAAGATTTCCCCGGTGTAAAGGAGGCATTCGATGCAGCCCTGGATCATGAAAAAATGGTTTCAGGAGCAATTAATGATATTGCTGCACTTGCTTTTGAGGAAAAAGATTTTGCCACACACAACTGGATTCAGTGGTTTATAGAAGAACAGCGTGAAGAGGAAGACTCCGTTCAGGCTATCATCGACAAGCTTGAATTACTGGGAGGACATGGTTTGTACGTATTTGACCGGGACATCATGGCGATGCGTGGTGACCACTGATGATCTGTGGTATTGAGCCAGATAATATACTACCATGTCAGGGCGTTATCGTACTACCGATTTATCCAAAAATCACCAGATCTGTATTATGAATCATGCAGGCTGATGTGGATTCAACAAAAATAAGCCGGGGTTGTTGCTCCGGCTTTTTTTTGTATCTTGGGTTTCATAATAATAGCTTTTGCAAGAAATGAGTATGTTGCAGGTAGGAGGTATGATGAAATTTGTCCGTGGCCTGATCAAATGGGTGTTGCGCAGCCTGTTAATCTTATTTCTTCTGATCATTGCCGTTCTGATCGCCTTGCAGTTCCCTGCCGTACAAACAAGGCTGGCCGGGATGGTGACGTCTCACCTGGCGGAACGAACCGGAACCGAAATATCCATAGACCGGGTCGGCATCCGTCTGCCCAAGGCTGTGAGCCTCAAAGGAGTGTATGTGGAAGATATGCAGGCAGACACCTTGTTGTATGCAGGTGAGATCAATATTGATGTGCATTTGCCCGGTCTGCTCAGGCAGCACGTGGAGGTAAAGCAGCTTATTCTGAGAGATGCTACCGTTAACATGTTACGTTTTGATCCCGACACCTTGTTTAATTATGAAATGGTGATCAGGGCGATCGGCAGCAACTCTGATGCGGGCTCACTGCCTTCAGCCGGGAAGGATCAAATACATGCTGCCGCTACCAATGGTTCTGCTAATACCTTCAACCTCTCACCAGGTAATGGCCAGGGTGAAACAGAAACAGCTGACGGTACAGGCCCTCAGCCCTGGACGTTTGACGTGGGAGGCGTGCATCTTGACAACATCCGTTTCAGATATGCAGACTGGTTTTCCGGTGTGGACCTGCATTTCGACTTGCAGACCATCCATACCTCGGTGGAAACACTTGATTTGCTTGATGACAGATACGCTTTGGGTGAAACACTGATAGCCGGGGGAGAGGTGTTTTATCACGCAACCGAAAGAGGCCGTCCTCCCGTCCCGAGGGACGAGCCGCCCAGCCCACCGGAAGTGGGCCTTGCACTCCTGGAGTTCAAGGATGCAGGCTTTTTGTATACCGATGCCGGAGAAACAGTCTTTGCCATTGAAATAGACCAGCTTGCACTTGTACCCGGTGAACTCGATCTGGAAGCATCGCGGTTTGCCATAAAAAATATAAGTGCTGATATTCCAGTTACCCAAATAGCCGATATGGTTTTTCAGCATGCGC
>PWRF01000035.1 GCA_003556325.1 Bacteroidales bacterium
GCAGACAAAGGCACAAAACGGTCCTTCCTCCCCTTCGCATTCCGAATCAACAACAAATTGCGCTTCGAGTCGATGTGCTGCGGCTGCAAAGCCAATGCCTCACTGCGCCGCAACCCGCAAGCATAGATCAAACTCAATATCGTACGATGCTTCTGATTCACCAACGCATCCAAAATATTCCTTACCTCCTCCTTGCTCAAAACATTCGGCAACCGGTGCTCCTTTCGCGGCCGCCCGATTGTTTTTACCGAAAGCCTCCCCTTCACAATTTCCCTGAAAAAAAGCTTCACCGCGTTGATGGTCTGATTCTGATACGTAAAACTCAATCCATTCGCCACAATGACATCATGCACATAAGATACTACATTATCATTCGTAATGTCAACAGACCGCTTCGGTGATATATAGAGGAGAAAGTTCCTCAATACAGCCAGGTAGTTTTTTATTGTGGATGCACTGTATCGCTTATGTGCCAACCATTGACGAAATTGTGACAACTCCTGCTCCACCCCGGACGAAAGCTCCTTCTCCTGCAAGGCAGACGGTACTGTACCCTTCGCCTTGCTCTTTTTCTCACCCTTAACCAGCGGAACAATACTCTTTATCCTGGTATAGTCAATATATGCTAAAGCCCGCAGATCCTGAAAGAATTGTTTCAACACGAACGTTTTTACCTGTATGTACCACAGTTTTTCCACGGGATTCCACCTGGCCCGGTACTTTTGCTTTAATACCTCAATAATGGCCGCGTCCACAGGCGTACGAACGAAAATCACCTCCCTCCCATCATGTTTCCCCTGTGAAAGTTTAATCACGTGCTTTCCACCACGTTGCCCCCGGTTGTTTTGCATTTTTCTTTCCATAAAAAAATTATAAAAACTTATTTATTATAATTACAAATATATCGTATATTATTTTATTTTAACCCTTTCTATGTGCATATATGTTATTTCATAGCTTCCACATAGTCACCTTGTTTCTGATATACCAGTTGCTGCATGCGATTCTTTGCGCCCACTTGCAATAAAGTGAGGAAAAAATCAAGCCCCAGCCGCCTTCCCTCCCTGTCAGGGGAAAATTGATTCATCCTGCCAGTTGTTCTATTGTCATATTTGTTAATTTTACTCAAGCATCCGGAAATATTCCCATTGCCGGTCAAATGGTAACATATATTTTCAGGCTTATATGTTTTCAGGCTTAACAGGTATGGGAAACCATAAATCGCAAGAAAATGGATAAAAAAGAAAGTACGCATAAGAAAACCAGGGCACTCACCATACATCCTGATAAGAAAATTGCCCTTGTTGCCCATGATAACATGAAAGCCGACCTGGTAGAATGGACAAAATTCAATAAAAAACTATTGGCTCATCATGAGATCTATGCAACAGGCACAACCGGGATCATCCTGGAAAAGGAGCTTGGTATAACTGTAAAAAAACTGCAGAGCGGTCCTTTGGGTGGTGATCAGCAAATTGGCGCCCTTATTGTGGACAACAGGATTGATTTCCTGATCTTTTTCTGGGATCCCCTTGAACCCCAACCTCACGATCCTGATGTGAAAGCATTGCTGAGAATGGCAGTTGTATGGAACATTCCCACTGCTTGTAACCGCTCATCTGCAGATTTTATGATATCGTCTTCTCTGATGGACAGTCACTATAACCGCATTGTGCCTGATTATGAATACTATAGGAGCAAGTTCGTGGAAAAGCCCGAGGGAAGCAGTGGCCAATAAAAACAAGGCTACTGTAAACTTCAGCGATCCGGTGACCGACATGGATGACAACAACTGCCACACAGGGATCATCGGAAAACAGGATCTGAGATTACGAAACAGTTGGCTATGGTATATGCCCCGGGTTTCGTATATTTGTTATACACGAAACCATTCCCACCAAATCATTCATCACAAAAAAGACAAAACATGTACAGATTTACAAAAATTTTCACCTATCCCCTGGTGCTCGGCCTCTTCCTGGCATATGGATGCGCAGCGCCTGTGGAGGAGGAAAACCGTGAATGGCCGGGACAAACCGGCGCGAATATCCCCGAATGGGCACAAAACGCTGTATGGTATAACATTTTTCCTGAGCGGTTCCATAACGCAGATCCCACTAATGACCCGGTGGCAGAACGCGTGGGCGACCCCCACGGACTGGACCTCGGCGCACCCGAAGGATGGGAGATCTCCCCATGGACAGGCGACTGGTACCAGCGGGCTGCATGGGAACAGCGCGTAGGAACGGAGTTTTACGACTTCGTATATACAAGACGCTTCGGCGGCGACCTGCAGGGGGTTATCGACAAACTGGACTACATCGAAAACCTTGGCGTGACTGCCATCTACTTTAACCCGGTGTTCGATGCCGTTTCGCTGCATAAATACGATGCCAGCCACTACCACCACATCGACCGCCACTTCGGCCCCGACCCCGAAGGCGACTGGGAGATCATGCAACAGGAAGACCCGAACGACCCGGATACCTGGCAGTGGACCTCGGCAGACCTGCTGTTTCTTGAATTGCTTGAAAAAGCCAGGGAAAGAGGTATCCGCGTGATCATCGACGGGGTGTGGAACCATACCGGCAGAGACTTCTGGGCATTCCGGGATATCAGGGAGCATGGAGAAGACTCCCCCTACAGCGACTGGTATAAAATCACACGGTTCGATGAAGACCTGGAAGATGGCTTTGAATACGAAGGATGGTGGGGCTACCTGGGCCTGCCGGAGTTCGCCGAGCACAACGAAGACCTCCACCCGGAAGTAAAACAGCATATCTTCGACGTAACCCGCCGGTGGATGGCGCCCGACGGAGATGTAACACGGGGTGTCGACGGCTGGCGACTCGACGTAGTGGAAGAACTGGGAAAAGACTTCTGGTACGACTGGCACGAACTGGTCTATGACATCAACCCAGAAGCACTCACCGTGGCAGAGATATGGGACGACGCAGCCCTCGATTTTATAGGAGATGACCTCTTCGGCGTGGTCATGAACTACCGTTGGGCATACGCCACCCATGCCTTCTTTATCCAGCAAACCCTCACCCCTTCGATCTTTGCAGAACGCCTTAATATGCTGATCGCCGACTTTCCGTCAGAGGTGAACCTGGCCATGCAAAACCTGCTGGACGGGCACGATACCGAGAGATTAGCCAGCATGATCGTCAACAATGAATATGCCTATAAAGAATACAGCAAAATCCGGGATATCGACAACACCTACGACGTGCGTGCGCCCAATGCCGATGAACGCCGCATGCAA
>PWRF01000204.1 GCA_003556325.1 Bacteroidales bacterium
GACAAAAAGACAAAAGGACAAAGTAAGGGGGAACAGGTCGAAATGTCAAAATGTCGAAAAGTCGAAAGGTCGGGGTGTATGGAACGTTTAATGGTGGTTGTAGTCACTGATAAGTTTTCCCGGAAGATCTGCGTAATTTATTATTTTTGTTTAGTCGTTTGGTCAATAGCGTTGCGTTGTTTGGATTTCTGTCATTCTAAAGGCCACGATGCATCTGTGGATTAGAGATTTGCCATAAAGAATGGTTTGAAAATGATTTTTAATATTTATTGTGTTAACCTGTTGATTATGTGATCCTGTTTGTAGAAAACCAGATGCAACGCAAGACCAGTGTCGTTTGGAGTTTTTATCATTTCGTCCTTTTGTCTTTTTGTCTTTTTGTCAATTTGTCATTTCATTGTACCATAAAAAAGATACAGCCATGAGCAAAGTATTGATCATCGGAGCCGGAGGTGTTGGGAATGTGGTTGCCCGCAAATGTGCGCGCATACCGGAGGTGTTTTCTGACATCATGCTGGCCAGCCGCACCCTGGAAAAATGTGAACAGATCGCCCGTGCCGTGGGAGGCGATCGCATCAAGACCGCACGCGTGGATGCAGACAACGTGCCGGAGCTGGTGCATCTCATCAACAAGTTTAAACCCGACATGGTGATAAACGTGGCCCTGCCTTACCAGGATCTCACCATCATGGACGCCTGCCTGGAAACCAGGACACACTACCTGGACACCGCCAACTACGAGCCCCGTGATGTGGCCAAGTTCGAATACAGCTGGCAGTGGGCGTACCATGACAGGTACAAGGAAGCCGGCATCATGGCGGTGCTGGGTTGCGGCTTTGACCCCGGTGTAACCGGCGTGTTTACCGCTTATGCGGCCAAACATTATTTCGATGAGATCCATACCCTGGATATCGTCGACTGCAACGCCGGCGATCATGGCAAGGCCTTCGCCACCAATTTCAACCCGGAGATCAACATCCGCGAAATTACCCAGGACGGACGCTACTGGGAAAACGGCAAATGGATAGAGACCAAACCCCTTGAGATACACAGGCCCATCGAATATCCGGAAATCGGGGAGCGTGAATCCTACCTGCTCTATCACGAAGAACTGGAATCCCTGGTGAAAAACTTCCCTTCCCTGAGGCGCGCACGCTTCTGGATGACTTTCGGCGATCAGTACATCAACTTCCTCAACGTATTGCAGGAAGTAGGAATGACAAGCATCAAACCCATCACGTTCAAAGGCGTGGACATCGTGCCGCTGGAGTTCCTGAAAGCCGTCCTGCCCGAACCCTCGTCGCTGGGTGAAGGCTATAAGGGCATGACCAGCATCGGCTGCCAGATAAAAGGCATCAAAGACGGCAAAGAGCGCACGTATTACATCTGGAACAATTGCGATCACGCCGCTGCCTACCGGGATGTGGAAGCCCAGGCAGTGAGCTTTACCACCGGCGTGCCAGCCATGATCGGCGCCATGATGGCCCTCACCGGGAAATGGTCGGGCAAGGGAGTATTCAACGTGGAAGAATTCGACCCGGATCCCTTTATGGAAAAATTGCCGGAGTACGGCCTGCCATGGCATGAAAAGGTGGATATACCGCTGCCGGTGGAGAAATACAGATGATTTTAATGTGCTAATGTGCCAATGTGCTAATGAAGGGTTTTGGATATAAGACGAGATTTCCCTTTGTTTGCGGCTGATGGGTGGTATTGGCACGTGCCACGATCGGGAGTTGCTTTGAAGAGACTCCTTCGCTTTGCATTCGAAATGATGCAACCGCAAAAACAAAGATGAAGGAAACAGCACTCAACACGCCCAAAGGACCCTTCATTAGCACATTAGCACATTAACACATTAACACATTAGCACATTAACATTAGCACATTAGCACATTAACACATTAGCACATTAACATTGGCACATTAGCATATTAATTTAGAAAACTAAACAAATTTATGAACCCTGATCAGATCCCTTCCCCCTGCTTCGTGCTGAAGGAGGAGTTGCTCGACATCAACCTGCAGATACTGGACCTGGTGCAGCAGGAGGCCGGTGTGGATATCATCTGTGCACTGAAGGGCTATGCCATGTGGAGCACCTTCCCGCATATCAAAAAATACCTGAAGGGCGCCACGGCGAGCTCGCTGCACGAAGCCCGCCTGATCTATGAAGAGATGGGATGCAAGGCACACACCTACGCGCCCGTGTTCTTTTCCGATGAGATGGACGAGATCCTCCGGTACAGCAGCCACATCTCCTTTAATTCGCTTTCCCAGTATAACCGCTTTATTGAAAAGGTAAAGGCCTGGCCGGAGGAAGTGTCGGTGGGGTTGCGCATCAACCCGGAATATTCGGAAGTGGAGACAGATCTCTACAACCCGGCCACGCCCGGTTCGCGGCTGGGGATTACGCGCGACAAATTCGGTGACACGCTTCCCGAAGAAGTCGACGGCCTGCACTTTCACGTGCTTTGCGAAAACGACAGCTTCGTGCTCGAACGCACCCTGCAGCGTGTGGAAGAGTCTTTCGGGACATTGATAAAGCAATGCAAGTGGTTCAACATGGGCGGCGGGCACCACATCACCCGCAAGGATTACGATGTAAAACACCTGGTGCAGCTTCTCAAAGACTTCAAAAAAAGATACCCGAACCTGGAAAGGGTCATCCTGGAACCCGGTGAAGCCGTAGGGTGGCAAACCGGATACCTGGTGTCTGCCGTTCAGGATATCGTGGAAAACAAAGGCGTGAAGATCGCCATGCTGGATGTGAGCTTTTCAGCCCATATGCCCGACTGCCTTGAAATGCCCTACAAACCCCGGATCCTCGATGCCGCCGATGCACAACCGGGAAAACATGTATACCGGATGGGCGGCGGAACCTGCCTCGCAGGAGATTTTATGGGCATGGGCGATTATTCCTTCGAAAAACCATTGCAACCAGGGGATAAGGTCGTGTTTGATGATATGATCCACTATACCATGGTCAAAACAACCTTCTTTAACGGCGTAAAACACCCGTCAATAGGCATAATAAGGTACGACGGACGGTTCGAGTTGCTCAGGGAGTTTGGCTACGAAGGTTACAAAGGCAAGCTTTCTTAAGAGCCCGTCATGAAAAACCACATCAAAAACCTCTATTCTTCCAGCTGATAGGTTTTTTCCTTGTTTTTCTCATCGCGCTTCTTCCGGCGATCGCGATACAACGACCAGAGCCAGCTGCTCAAAAAACCAAGGAGGAAAATGACCGGATATA
>PWRF01000088.1 GCA_003556325.1 Bacteroidales bacterium
AAAAAACAACCGTCATGACAGCAATGGAATTTAACCACAAATTAATGGGGCTGCAAAACAACCTGAAATACTTTGCATACACCCTTACATCAAACTACGAAGATGCGCAGGACCTTGTGCAGGAAACCTTTCTGAAGGCACTTACAAATCGTGAAAAGTTCACAGACAATACCAACCTTAAGGCATGGACTTTCACGATCATGAAAAACACCTTCATAAACAACTACCGCCAGAGTGTTCGCAGCAACACTATCCTGGATAAGACAGACGACCTGTACTACCTGAATTTGCCGAAGGAAAGCGGCCTTGGATTGCCCGACAGCAATTACTCGGTGAAAGAGATCCAAAAAGCCATTGGTGCTATCAGCGAAGAGCAACGTACGCCTTTTGAGATGTACAACCAGGGCTATAAATATAAAGAGATCGCTGAAAAGCTCAATCTGTCAATTGGAACAGTGAAAAGCAGGATCTTCTTTACCCGTAAGAAACTTATGGAGACCCTGAAAGAGAGCCAATAGCCTGTCAAAAATTTCATCTATATATACTACCGATTATTTGGAGCCCCGGCATTGTCCTGCCGGGGCTTTTTTGTTTCCCGCAACGATTCATTGCATCCAGGCCCTGCCTTTTACAACCTTATTAGCAGAATGTTAGCGTTTCCGGCCAAATTGACTAAATTTGCTGTCTGAAGTGGTTCAAAGCTCCGGAACAATGCGGGTATTCAAATTTGGAGGGGCATCGGTAAGAAATCCTGAATCGGTAAGGAATGTGGCGCGCATCATTCGCGATCATCATGGGACCGATCCATTGGTGGTGGTCTTGTCTGCCATGGGGAAAACCACAAATGCCCTCGAAGAACTTTGTGCCTTGTTTATGGGAGGGCAAAAGGATGAAATGATCGAAAAGTACCTCGCAATCAAAGCAATGCATTTTGAAGTTGCCAGGGGGTTGTTTCCTGATCCGGGGCATCACGTGTACCAGGTGCTTGAACAATCCTTTTACCAGCTTTACTACTACATCACCGAGGTTCACGGAGAGAATTACAATTATGAGTACGATCGCATTGTGTCGACCGGGGAGACGGTTTCCACGCAGATCCTGAGCATTTATTTAAACGGGATTGGATTGGCCAACCGCCTGGTCCCTGCCCGGAAACTTATTATTACGGATGCGAATTTCAGGGATGCCCGTGTTGACTGGATCATGAGCAGCCAGGCCATCCAGGAGCAAATGGCACTCTCCCTTGATAAAGATCCCGGGGAAAACCTTCCGCCGCTCGTAATCACACAGGGTTTCATCGGCGGTACGCAGCAGGGGTTCACCACAACGCTTGGGCGGGAGGGCTCAGACTTTACAGCTGCCATTATTGCCTATGCACTGCAAGCCAAAGAGGTTGTCATCTGGAAAGATGTACCCGGGCTTCTCAATGCAGATCCCAAGATCATGAATAATGCCGTTCTGCTTCCCAATATAAGCTACCAGGAGGCTATTGAGCTGGCCTATTACGGGGCTACCGTCATACACCCAAAAACCCTTAAACCCCTCCTGCACAAAAACATCCCCCTGAGGGTCAAATCCTTCCATCAACCGGAAATGCCCGGTTCCATTATTAACAACAACGAAGAAGGTGACAACCTGATACCCTCATATATTTTTAAATACAACCAGGTGCTGGTCTCTTTGTTCCCAAAAGATTTCAGTTTTATTGCAGAAGAGAACCTTTCACGTGTTTTTGCTGATTTTGCAAAGCATGGGGTACGAATGAACCTGATGCAAAACTCGGCCATCAGCTTCAGCGCCTGTTTTGACAAAGACAAAACCAAAACTCCTGCTCTGTTGCACGATCTGCAAAAGATGTTTACGGTAAAATATAACGAAGACCTTGAGTTGATCACTGTGCGTCATTACACCAGGGCGTGCATGGACAGGCTGATCAGTTCCAAAGAGATCGTAATGGAGCAGAAAAACCGTACTACCCTGCAGCTTGTAGTAAGGCCTGTTAAGGGGTAATGGCACGGATCTTATCTGCCAGCACAGTGGCGAGCTTTTCTTTTGACTCCTTTGTCCATCCCGCCACATGAGGCGTAAGGACCACGTTGGGCAGCGTTGCCAGGGACTGAAATACACCAGGTAACACCTCCGTATCCAGTTTTTCAAAAGAAAGATGCTCGTACTCCAGCACATCGAGGCCGGCGCCCAGCACCTTTTTGTTCCTGAGTGCTTCCGTAAGATCGGAGGTGTTTACCACGGCCCCGCGGGCTGTATTGATAAGCACGATCCTTTTCTTAAAACGCGAAATGTATTGCCGGTTCACCAGGTGCATCGTCTCTTCCGTAAGGGGCACATGCAGGCTTAAAATATCGCATTCGTTGTAAATCTCTTTCATCCCCGACTCCCTCACCCGGTCGGTTCCAAAACCTTTCCTGTATTTATCATAAGCCAGAATTCGCATGCCGAAGCCTCTGAGGCATTCTGCAAAGGCGCTGCCGGTGTTGCCATAGCCTATAATGCCCGCCGTTTTCCCCGACAGCTCAAAACCGCGGTTTTCTTCACGCTTCCAAATGCCCTGGCGCACTTCTTTGTCGGCAACGCAGATGTTATTTGCTATGGAAAGCAACAGCCCAACCGCATGCTCACCCACTGCCTGGCGGTTGCCTTCAGGTGAGTTCAGGCATGTTATCCCCTTGCTTTCCGCATACTGCACATCTATGTTTTCCAGCCCGCTGCCGACTCGTCCGACGAAGCGCAGCTTGTGGCCTGATGCCAGCAACTCTTCGTCAATTTTCAGCCGGCTGCGGACGATAATACCGGTCAGCGCGGGCATTCTCCTGAGCAGCTCTTCCCTGTCAATCTCCGGCTCGTAAAGACAACGGTAGCCCATAGCTTCCAGCTCATCAAACAGCAGGTGATGCGCCGGGTCAAGAAACAAAACATCCCCAGATTTTCTCATAGGCACGTGCTAACGGGATTCATATTTTTCGTAAAACCGGTCGAGCAGTTCCTGGCCTGCATTTTCGCACCGTCCCCCTACGATATCCGTGGTAAATTCTTTATAATAATAGGGGTTATACTCAGGGTCTCCGGAATATCTGACAGGGATTCTGAGCTGCTGGCCGGCTATGAGGCCGCCATCGCGCCCAAATCGCCCCGTATTTCGCGGGTGGTTAATGATAAACCAGGAGCACACCCCATATTGCCGGTAAATCCTGCCCCATGTATCGCCACCTCTCACGGTGTAAACCACATC
>PWRF01000166.1 GCA_003556325.1 Bacteroidales bacterium
TGAGAAGGAAAATGCTGCGATTAACCAACTTGATCAACAAAGGGGCAAATCAATAAACAATAAATCCAGATAAACACACAACACGCATTCTTCTGGCTTCAGCAGTTCTTCAGCAGCTTACAGCTCACCTCATTATCCGAGTCGCGGCCTTTTTCGAAGTCGTCAAAGTTTTGCAGGGTGGTTCGGGTGATCTCCTGCAGGCTCTCGTTCGTAAAAAAGCCCTGGTGAGCGGTGATGAGAACGTTGGGGAAGAGCATCAGGCGGGCGATCGTGTCATCACGGATGATCAGTTCGGAAAGATCACGGAAAAAGAGCTTTTCCTCCTCCTCATATACGTCGATGGCCAGGGAGCCCAGGTGGTCGTTTTTCAGGCTTTCGATCACGGCGGCGGTGTCTACCAGCTTGCCACGACTGGTATTCACCAGCATCGCACCCTGCTTGATCTTCTCAAGGGATTTGCCATTGATAATATGTTCGGTGTCCGGGGTGAGCGGGCAATGCAGGCTGAGGATATCGCTCTGCGCCAATACATCATCAAAGCCAAGATACTCCACTCCCAGTTTCTCCATCTCCTTTGATGGGTATTTGTCATAGGCAATCACCCGGGCACCAAAGCCCCTGGCAATCCGGATAAAAGCCTGGCCGATCTTACCTGTTCCTACCACGCCGACGGTCCTGCCGTGAATGTTAAAGCCGGTGAGCTTATCCAGCGAAAAGTTGCCCTCACGTACCCGGTTGTAGGCCTTGTGGGTCTTTCTGGCCAAGGTCATGATCAGGGCTACGGCATGTTCAGCTACCGCCTCCGGCGAGTAAGCCGGTACGCGCATGACACGGACATCGCAGTCCTCAGCAGCCTTCAGGTCCACATTGTTAAATCCTGCACACCGAAGGGCTACCAGCTTCACACCCATATCAGACAAAGCCTGTAACACCTCCCGGGTTACCCTGTCGTTTACAAATACACAGACGCCGTCGAAGCCATTTGCCAGCTTCACCGTGTTCTTCTTCAGCCGCGTTTCGAAAAACTCAAACTGATGATGGTCTGAAGCGTTTTCAAAAAAGCGCCTGTCATACGCCTGGGTCGAAAAAAATGCGATTTTTGCCATAGCCTGGGTTGTTATTTGTTGCTGAATTGTTATTGTATGTACAACTGCTAAACAAACCGGGCGGTACTTTTGTTTTTTATTCAAACCAGAGATTTGTAACCTTCAGCCCTCACGCTATGTCAGACGGACTGCTTGCACTCCTGGCCTTCATACCCATTCTCACCATCCTGTTGCTGATGGCGGGATTCCGCTGGCCAGCCACCCGTGCGATGCCGGTGTCTTTTGCCATTACCCTGCTATTGGCTTCGTTGATCTGGGGAATGCCCGCGAACTGGATTGGTGCTTCCATCCTCAGCGGACTAATGATTGCCGTGGATATCCTGCTGATCGTGATGGGTGCGCTGGCGGTACTGTTCACCTTGCGGGAGAGTGGTGCCATAGCCGCCATAAACAAGGGGTTCACGAGCATTTCGCCCGACAAGCGGGTGCAGGCCATCATCATTGCCTGGCTTTTCGGCAGTTTCCTCGAGGGTACTGCCGGATTTGGCACGCCTGCCGCACTGGCAGCCCCCTTACTGCTCTCCCTGGGCTTTCCGGCGCTGGCAGCAGTCATGGTGGCACTCATCGCCAACAGCACCGCCGTATCGTTTGGTGCCATTGGAACTCCCACGCTCATTGGTATAGGCACTTCACTCAACCTGCCCGTGATTGAGACAGCCATAGAAGCCAGCGGAATGAGCTATGACGGATTCCTAAGGCAGGTCGGGTTCTGGACATCCCTCCTGCACCTGGTGCCCGGGCTCTTTGTACCGCTGATCATGACCGGTATGATGACCCGTTTCTTCGGAAAAAACAAAAGCCTGCGCGAAGGACTCAGCATCTGGCCCTATGCCCTCTTTGCCGGAGCCTCCTTTGTGATCCCCTATGTGCTCGTGGCGGCTTTCCTGGGGCCGGAATTCCCTTCGATCTTCGGCGGACTCTTTGGCCTGCTGATCGTGATAACGGCCACACGGCGCGGGTTCCTCGTCCCGAGAAAGACCTGGGATTTCGACAGCCCCGACAAATGGGAATCCACCTGGACAGGCGCCATAAAAATGGAAAAACCGGCCGGGCCTCCTCCCTTTTCCATCCGGAAAGCCTGGATCCCATACATACTTATCGGCCTGCTGCTGATCATCACCCGCCTGAGGGCTCTGCCCATCGGAGGCTGGCTGGCATCACAAAGTCTGGAAGCTACCGCTGTCTTTGGCACCGGTGTGGATGTGAGCTTCGGGCCGCTCTATAATCCCGGAGTGCTACCGTTTATGCTGGTGGCCCTGCTGAGCATCCCGCTCTTTAGGATGACTGGCATACAAGTCGGCAGAGCCTGGTCAGACACCTTGCAGCGGGTCAAAGGTCCGGCCATCGCACTGGTATTTGCCGTGCCGATGGTCCGATTGATGATGCAATCAGGCAACAACCCTGCCGATCTCATCAGCATGCCCCTGGCCATGGCAGCTTACGTGGCAGATAAGACCGGTGCGCTGTGGCCCCTGATCAGTCCCTTTGCCGGCGTCCTGGGCACCTTTATGGCAGGGTCCAATGCCGTGTCCAACATGCTGTTTTCCCTGTTTCAATATGCCGTGGCAGAACAAACAGAAATATCGCGGATAATCGCGGTGAGCCTCCAAAACTTTGGTGGGGCCGCCGGCAACATGATCGGCGTGCACAACATCATTGCCGCCTGCGCTACAGTAGGACTAACAGGATTGGAAGGCGAACTGTTGAAAAAGAACCTGATCCCGGTCCTGATCCTGGCCCTGCTCGGCTGAGCCATCGGATTCATTCTCATCCACACCGCCGGAAGCCATCTGTTTTAACCACGGCGTGTGCAAGGTAATTGCAATGTGCCGGGCAATCGCAGCTTCATTTATTTTTAAAGGCTGGCTGTTGGCTATTGGCTGTTGTCACCAACCTGCTGCTTGCTACAAATCCGGAAGTTCACTGTATGTCACCCGCTCTATGGCGTCAGGCGTGTTCCTGTCCTGCCGGGCATAGTTGAGTTTGCGCGACACCGGGTGTGCGCGGATGCCCTTCTCGTCAGCGGGTTGGATCATTTCTTTCACAAGCTTATGGGGTGTGCCGGGATCTACCCAGGCGGCCTCCGCATCCCTGGGCAGGATCAGGGGCATTCTTTTCTTCTGGTTGTGGATTATGGCCA
>PWRF01000335.1 GCA_003556325.1 Bacteroidales bacterium
ATCAGGGCATCCACAAACGCCGCCCTGTTCCGGTGTGACACCGAGAAGTGGAAGTTGCAGTAATGACATGCCTGCCGGCAGTAAGGGATGTGAATATAAATTCCAGCCATGGGAATCAAAAGGTTTGAAGTTTGAGGTTTGAAGTTACCTGCGTGTTTGTGATGTACTTATGATATGCAACGTATTACTGGGTTAAGGGGGTTAGGTATTATTGGGTTATGAGGTTATTGGGTTACTGGGTTAAAGAGTTACTGGGTTAAAGAGTTACTGGGTTAAAGAGTCACTGCGTTAAGGGCTTGATGGGTTAAAGGGGTAATAAAATCGCCTTGTCTTTATGGGTTCAAAGGTAAAAAAGATATTATATAGTGTATTGAAGATTGTTATAATCGAAATATTCTTATATTTGAAAGTCAAACAAAAGCATCGCTTATGCTCTATAACAAACTGGGAGCTGTATCTGCGGGCACGTTTGAACAGCTTTCGGGGTTCGATCATATCCTGCATTTTGTATCTACACGTGAAGGTGGCATCAGCAGAGGAAATTTCTCAACGCTTAACATAGGGTTCCATGTTGGTGACGACAATTTCAGGGTCCTGAAGAATCGCCGTATCCTGGCTGATGCACTGGGCGTAGACCTCAGCAGGTTCACTTTCGCCAATCAATGCCACAGCTCCAACGTAGCCATAGTAAATGATGCATGCCGGGGCAAAGGTTCCATGGAATTGGAAACAGCTCTGCCCCACACAGACGGCATGATCACAAACGTAAAAAACATTTGCCTCGGCGTTCAGGTCGCCGACTGCGTGCCCATCCTGCTTTACGATCCGGTGCGCCAGGTTATCGCAGCCTTGCATGCGGGATGGAAAGGTACACTCAGAAAGATCGTGACCGAGACCGTGGTGAAAATGGTTCAGCATTACGACAGTAAAGCCGAAAACATGCTGGCCGCCCTGGGACCTTCCAATGGCCCCTGCTGTTATGAAGTAGGCGATGACGTGGTCAGGGAAGCAAGAACAGCACTTGGAAACCTGAAAGACATCATAAAACCGGCTGCAACACCCGGAAAGCATATTTTTGACCAATGGACAGCCAACATCCGGCAACTAAAAGATGCCGGGGTAAAAGAGGAAAACATTGAAAACTCCGGTGTTTGCTGCCAGTGCAACAACACTCTTTTCTATTCTTCGCGGGCCGACCAGGGCCATACAGGACGCTTTATGGCCGGGATCATGCTCAAAAAACACTGATCTTTGCTCATATCAGCTCCACGAGCATTTGAGCAGCCAAAACAAACAGGTATTTGCATTCTTATCCGGATAACGCTCACATATATTTTACCCGGCGGCCTTTGGCATGGCAGCCAATCCGCCGGGCATTTTTTGTCCCTTTGGTATGATTGTGCAACCAGGAGTCTGATAAGCCTTACCTTTGCAGAAAACCAAACAGCATGGCCAAAAACATCCTGATCGATCGCAAAGCCCTCACCGACCGCTTCTTTCGTTACATAGCCGTCGACACACAAAGCAACCCTGATAGCAGGGAGTGTCCCAGCACACCCGGGCAGCTCGACCTGGGCCACATCCTGGCAGAGGAACTTAAACAGCTGGGAATCAAAAATGTGTCGGTTGATGACAATGCCTATGTAATGGGCACCCTGCCATCCAATACAACAGCACAGGTACCTGTAATCGGCTTTATCGCCCACATGGATACCAGTCCCGACATGACCGGGAAGGGCATCCGTC
The DNA here is from genome assembly GCA_003556325.1 of Bacteroidales bacterium. Lineage (GTDB taxonomy): Bacteria > Bacteroidota > Bacteroidia > Bacteroidales > UBA7960 > PUPG01. The sequence continues at coordinate 1,747 of PWRF01000335.1, forward strand.
CGCAAATCCATGCAGACTACGACGGCGGAAAACTGATCCTTAACAAGGCAAAAAAGGTAGTGATGGATACGAAAGAGTTTCCTGTACTTAAGAAATATATAGGGCATACATTGATCACTTCAGACGGGACCACGCTGCTGGGGGCTGACAATAAGGCAGGGATAGCCGGGATAATTACAGCCCTGCACACCATGCAGATGAACCCCGGGATCACGCATGGAGAAATACGAGTTTGCTTTACACCGGACGAGGAGATTGGCCGTGGAGCCGACCATTTTGACATAAAGCAATTCGGGGCCGATTTCGCATATACTATCGACGGAGGCGAACTGGGAGAATTGCAATATGAGAATTTTAATGCAGCATGGGCAGGCATCAGCATTCAGGGCAGAAACATCCACCCCGGAGAAGCCAAAGACAAAATGATCAATGCCTGCTTGCTGGGAATGGAACTAAACAGCATGCTGCCCGCAAAAGAGAGGCCTGAACATACTGATGGATACGAAGGGTTCTATCACCTTACCGATTTTAGCGGAAGTGTGGAAGCAGCAAAAATGGAATACATCATCCGCGATCACAGCCACCGGCGTTTTGAACAGCGCAAATCGCACATCCGCCATTGCGTTAACCGCCTGAAAGAGAAATATGGCAGCAACAGGATAACCTTGGAAATCAAGGACCAATACTATAACATGCACTCAAGGATACATCCGGTTATGCATGTTGTTGAGCTGGCAAAGTCGGCCATTGAGGCTGCTGGTGTAAAGCCCCTGATAAGGCCTGTAAGAGGGGGTACAGACGGTGCGAGACTTTCTCACATGGGCCTCCCCTGCCCCAACATTTTTACCGGTGGCCATTATTATCACGGACGGTATGAATTTATCTCCCTCGATAGCATGGAAAAAGCCACGGAAACGATCATTCACATTGCCAGGCTTGCAGCAACAACTGAAAACCATTAAGAGGTTATGGATTTATGGGTCACCATTCCGAACCTGCGTAAGGAATCTCATAGGTAACCGTTAAGAAGTTATGGGTTCGGATAAGTTCATTGAAATCAATGATCCATTACCAGGCTGATAAGTTCCACGAGCCTGCTGGAGTATCCGTATTCATTATCGTACCATGCAAGAACCTGCACAAAGTTTTCGCCGAGAACCCGGGTGCTGAGCGAGTCAAATATGGCGGAATGGGGATTACCAATGATGTCACTTGACACCACCGGGTCCTCACAGTACTGGATAATGGCACGCAGGTTCTTTCGGGAGGCTTCGAAAACCAGGTTGTTTATGTCGGCTTTGCTTACTTTGCTGGCAAAAATGGCGTTGAGCTCTACAAATGATCCGCAGCTGACAGGAACCCGGGTGGCAATTCCATCAAAGCGATCCTTCATGGATGGCATGATGTCCTTTACGGCCTTTATGGCACTGGTGGTGGTAGGGATGATGTTTTCATTGGCACACCTGGCCCGGCGCAGGTCGGTATG
>PWRF01000252.1 GCA_003556325.1 Bacteroidales bacterium
CCAAACTATTGGTCAATATAAAACCTGAAGGCAAGGAAGGCAAACTGCGCTTCCTGTTTTCCGCCATCATTATTGCCATGGGCATATTGCTGATTACCCGGTGATCTATACCCTGTCAGATCACCAATTGGTCACTTTATCGGCGATCGTGCACAAAGCGGCGTGCATATACCAGGTAACACTTCATAAAATGCACCCGTCCATGCTGTTGCATCCAGCATTTTCAGCCCTTATGAATCAGAGATTCTGTAATCCGGTGGATTGGAAAAGGTTTCGGACATGGAGAACGGATTTACTGAATGGAAACGCAACGGTTTACCAGCCTGAGAGAAGACATCGAAAAAAAAAGCCAGGTTTCAGGCCGAAAGAGAAAAATAAAATCTACCGGTTTGTTATTCTCATCATGGATGACTTTCTTTTCGGCAAAACCAAAAGCCGCTTTTCTTAAAAACATTAAATCTTTATTCATTCTGAATGGCGTATAATGTCGACTGGAGTGTTTTTATTACGCACTAATACATGGTGCAATTTTCAATCATGCAATATACAAAATAATTTTTGCGAACTTTGCACCTGCAACCAAATCATTTTTTATCATCTTATCACTCTAATCTTCATTATTCACAAAGGCATGAATAATACAGGCTAAGGAAGCGCAAAACGTGTGATTAGGTAAATCCGGGGTTGTTTTTTATCCATTATACAAAAGAAATATATGTATCTGACCAAAAAAACCTATGTTAAGGAGCAGATGAAGCTTGCCGGGCTGCTTTTTGAAAACCCTTACCTGATGCTGATGATGCAGCATTTCGGCCTCAATTTCGTGGTGCAGGATAAAAGTGTTGAGCAAGTTTGCAGGGAAAACGATATCAACAAGGATGTTTTCACCGCCATTGCCAATTTGTATAACGGCTTTCAGGAGCTGGACTCCGTGCATTTCACGCGCACAGATATACCTTCAGTGATATCATTTCTTAAAAACAGCCATCAATACTACAAAGACGAAAAGTATCCAGAGATAAAGGCTCTCATTGATGAAATAGCAAGGGTTAACAGTACACCTGAGATCAAGCTTATTGAGCAGTTTTTTGATGAATATTTCCATGAGGTCATCGACCACCTCGAGTACGAAGATGAAGTGGCATTCCCTTATTTTGAGAAATTAGCAGAAGAGGGCGAATCGAAGCAACTAGCTGATTATTCAGCCAGGGTCTATCGGGATCACCACACCGATATTGAAAGTAAGATCATGGAATTGAAAAAGCTTCTGCTGAAGCATATTCCTTTGCATCAGGACAAAACGTTGCGCAGACGCCTTATTATCAGTTTGTTTGAACTTGAGTATGATCTGACCATCCACTATGCCATTGAAGAAGACCTGTTGATACCATTGATTAACCACTTTGAGAAAACTCCGGACCGTGGCTGAATGCAATATCCACATAGCAATCATTGAACCTTCCCACATGATCTATGAGGGGCTTTCCACCATTTTGCTTAAAGGCAATCCGCACGGCCGTATCCTTAGGTTTGAAAACCTCGATGAACTCAAGGAATACCGTGACAAGAACTGCCTGGAGGTTATCATCGTCAATCCTGCCATCATAATGGGAGACCCTGGCGCATTGGGTTCCGTAAAAAAACATTTCAGAAAGGCGCAGTGGGTTGGTCTGGTAGCAGCGGTTTTCAGCGACAGTTTGTTGCAGCTTTTTGATGCCAGGATACAGATCACCGACACCCCGGGCAACATCAACAGCACAATCGCCAGACTCACAGAAGAAAACTGCATCTGTGCAGATGACTCGCCCGTGGAAGAACTCAGCGACAGAGAAAAAGAAGTGCTCATTGAGCTGGTTCATGGCCTGTCGAACAAGGAAATCGCTGATAAATTGCACATAAGCACCCATACCGTGATCAGCCACCGGAAAAACATCAGCCAGAAAGCCGGCATCAAATCCCTTTCTGGCCTCACCATCTATGCCATCACGCAAAACATCATTTCCATAGAAGATATCCAATCTGGCGGGTAATGTTTTCCCGTGGTACCCCTGCAGGATAATCGAACCCGTTCCCTGGAACACGCTACGCGGCGGATAAACGATACCCGTTCCCTGGAACACGCCACCCGGCAGATAAACAACCCCCGCTCCCTGAAACAGGCCACCCGGCAGATAAACAACCCGTTGTCTGGAACACGCCACGCGGCAGATAAACGACCCCCGCTCCCTGAAACAGGCCACCCGGCAGAAAAACAACCCCGTTGTCTGGAACACGCCACGCGGCGGATAAACGACCCCCGTAGAGACATACGGCCGTGCGTCTCTGTCAGGGTTATGCGTGCCGATGTGGATATCCAATGCAGGCCACGGGGTTTTGTACCTACAATTAGGGATACCCTATACAAATTATACCCGTTTTTTGGGATTGCAGGATTTAAGCCACATGCGCATCTTTGCTGCAGTTTTTAATGGGGACTGAAATGGTGCTGACACCAGGTTTGAAAAACCGCCACAAGCCTGTTTCGTTCCGGGTTATTTAACCGGTCGCATGAACACCAGATATAGTTTAATTTTCCTGTTTTCTTTTCTTTTTACAGTCCAGACTTTCACGGGTTATGCCGAAACCATAACCATCAGTGGCATAATCCTGAACGACCAGCACGAAACCCTTCCGGCCGCGACTGTCCAGCTGAATGACGGTGAGCATGGAGTAGTTACCGACCTGGATGGCCGTTTTGAGTTTTCCGGACTGCCCGCACAAGCCTACAAGCTAAAAGCCAGCTACATGGGCTATGAAACCTATACCAGGGTGATCGAGCCAGACCAGGTTTCTGGGCCGCTGGCCATCAGGATGGAACCCTCGGAGTTGCTGCTGCAGGAAGTCCAGGTAGCCGAGAGCCGCCGACAAATTGCCAGGCGGGTGAACTCCATTTCCGTGGATCATCTGCAGGAAGATTTCTTTTCCGGAAACCAGGCCGGCAGCCTGATGCGCACCCTGAGAAGAATCCCGGGTGTGCATTCCATGGATGCGGGCACGGGCATGTCGAAGCCCATGATCAGGGGACTCGGATTTTACCGTGTGGTGTTTGCGCAAAACGGGATCAAGCAAAGTGGTCAGCACTGGAGCCATCATACCGGGATCAGCATTGACCAGCACGCCATCAGCCAGATGGAGATCATCAAGGGGCCTTCTTCCCTGCGATATGGCTCGGATGCCATCGGGGGCGTGATCA
>PWRF01000109.1 GCA_003556325.1 Bacteroidales bacterium
AGCTGCCGTCGGTTCTGCTCCACACGGAGGGGCCGCCCTGGATGTTGGTGGTTGACCAGTCGTTGTTCCATTCGACGGCAGTGGCAAACGGGTTGCCAAGCAGGTGCCATCCGGCGAACTCTCCGGCAGCGGTGAAAGTAAGACCGCTTACGGAAACATCTTCGACGTTCACCGGGCCAATGAATTCATGTGCCTTGTCGCCGTATTGTTTATCGCCGGGATCCTCGTAGGCCATCAGGTAGCCGGTGGCTGTTTCGAATTCGGTATGGTTGAAATTATCTCCTTTGATGTTGAGCCACCAGCCGGTTATACCATCCTGGCTGAAACTTTCGTCCCACCGGTAGAAGTCCACCAGTTCGTATTCGGGGCTTCCCTCATCTGCCGGGAAGAATTCCGGCACGATGTCCTGTCCCGCCACGGGCGATGACAGCAGGTGCCATCCCTGGGCGAGGTTATCTTCGTGTGTGGCGATGTACCGCTCGACGGTCGCCTCCACTCCGGTGTTGGAGTGGATCAATGAGCCGGTGCCGGTGGGGTCGGATTTGACGAGCAATGAGCCATTATTGGTTAACTTGTCTTTCACTTCAAGACCACCGTTTACTTCTATTGTTAGCGAACCACCGCTGTTAATTCCTAGAGAGGCAATCTCACGTTCATCTGAAACCGTTACGGTATGATTATCATGTATGTTAACGGATGAGGTGTTATCTGGCACTTCATTGTTACTCCAGGTAGATGGAGCATGCCAATCACCTGACTGCAAGGTAAACGGGGGAGATACTTCGTTGCCGCTGGGGTAAATGAAATAACTTGTAAAAGCCAAGTCATCACCACCAATGTTATCAGCCGGAGCAGTGAATCCAAACCCTTCATTACTGGTGAAACCGTTTGTTGGGTTCAGGTAAATACCAAGCAGATCAAAAGGGTCTCCATCATCCAGATCCAGATCTTCGAAAGTAAACTCGAAAGCAAACTCAGCAACTCCGGCTCCTGTAGGTGTTTTATTTATCGCAGTAATAAAAACCAATTCATCATTACCAATTTCACCAGTTGACGGTATGGCCCATAACCCGCCAAAACCCTCATCGATTGCAATGGCATGTGTTGCCTCAAAACCGACCGGAAAAACAAGTTCAGAACCAAAATCACCGGCAGAAGATATTGCTCTTCTAAGAGGATCTTCCTGATCATTTACCTGGTCGTCAATAAGGCTCCTGCCAGAACTGCCATTGCTGATATATATCACAAGGGCATCGGTGAAATCATCTCCGCCTATTGTGATATGGCCAATAATCTCGTCTCCATCATGACCAATCTTTAACGCACTTCCTCCAATTGGACCGCCAAAACCTCCACCCTCATTACCACTTATGGTCACTTCAGGGTCAACAGTGCTGAATGATCGCTCTTCTGACCAATCTCCAGCACCTGCAGCATTTACACCACGTACGCGCCAGAAATAGGAGCCATACATGCTCCTAGTTATGGATGTTTCGGTGATATCACTTACACTTTCAACAACAGGATCAAAAGAACTATTTTTTGATAGTTCAAAAGTATATGTGTCGGCCCATTCCTCTGCTTCCCAGGTGAAAGTGATTTTGGGCAACAAATTCTCCGCTTCGTCTGCGGGGAAAGATAGGCCAACTGGTCCAGGTTCTGGAAGATCAACAAGATAGCTTGATTCAACTGAATACTTGATGCTTCGCATCCAATAATACTCAGCATCTTCTTCATTATTAAGATCAATGGTTGAAGATATAACACGATAAGTGACACCAGTGCCGCTGGGCTGTCCAGGAATATCAGCTGATGCGGAGTTTTCGTTGAATGTCATTTGTACTACACTGTGAACATCTCCGATTGTGTACCATACGAACAACTTTTCCTCGGGAGATGGTGCTTCATCTGTTGTGATTGAAATGGTAACTGGTGTATCCGGGTTGATCTCATCACCTGTTGGATCTTGGTTTACTTCTTGGATTGTAACCGGTTCAGCTGAGGTTTCCATAAATATGGCTTGAGTATCTTCATAGCCACTGTCCCTCCAATTCATGGTGTACCAATTTCCATTTGTGATTGTTATGGTATTATCAGGGCCAGCATTATAAGTATAGCTTTGAAGTGAGTTCATTGTTACTGTTACTCCGGCCCATTTATTAGCCCAGGGATTAGCTTCTGGACCACTTGTGAAAATCCAGTCATAGGTGCCTCCAACAAGATCAGCCCCGGAGGCATCGACACTAAAGATGGTCTGCCACCTAGTAGTTCCATCTGTTATTTTAAAAATCAATCCATCATTTATGCTTTCACTTCTAAGAACATCATTTTCGGGTGGGTTTGACCAACCATCCCATGCACCGGGCATATTTAAGCCTTCTGGTTCAAAAATTTGGCCAAGACCTATCAAAGAAATTATGACCATGCAAAAAGTAGTAAATAATTTTTTCATATCTTCCGTTTTTTGGTTTGTACAATTCCTGTTTTATAACTCTTGCGAAATATTAACTACTAAAGTTGGATTTCCTTTTCAAAAAGGGCAAAACCTGCCCGAGTTATGATAAACCGCTTGATGGCATAACGTTGCGTTGTAGCGGGCATTTTCCCCCGGAAGGCAATAAGGCTGTTTTTGTGGTTGTTATGTTCCAGCATTCCGGAGACTTGCAGGCAGTCAATGATGTTTTTTTTTGTGTTCGCACTATAGCTGTTGACACAAAAAAGATCATACCACCGCAATGAAAGACAATTTGCAGCTGTTTTTGTGGTTGTAATTTTGCCGCTTATATTGTTGACATCCAGCAAACCCTATACAAATATAGGGTGTTGCATAAAAAAAACAAAATGTGTTGTTGTTTTGTTTTAGCTGGTCAGAAAAAGATGTGTGTTAGCTGCCAGATTTAAGGTGTCCTGGAATTGCACTTCATACTGCCTCGATTCAACACCTCAATATTGCACATTATTTTTCCTGATGCATAAAAAAAAGCCGGGCATAAACAAAGCCCGGCTTTCAGTATGTTGACCTCCAACCCTGATGCTATAACGCACAGGAAGTATCCTTTGCAGAATCACATCAGCCTGCCGGAGTATTTTCAGGTCAATTTTTGATCTTCTTGCGTGCGTCATATACTTTTTTTGCTCCATATGTTGCTCCCATTGCCAGAAGCAACACCAGTCCACTGCCGATGGGTGCGGGCTGGTCATCATCTTCGCCATGATCAG
>PWRF01000249.1 GCA_003556325.1 Bacteroidales bacterium
ACAATGGATAAATACCTGAGGCTGTAAAAAAACTACCGTACAGAGCGGTAATGTATCCATTGCGGCTCTCTGTTTAAACAATCTGTTTTACAAAATGTTCTTATCAGTAACAGCTATATGAAGGAGGTTGCGGCACCGGCGATACCGTTGTTTAACAGCCTCTCCTCCCAAAACACTATACAAATGGACATCAAAAATAAAACAGCAATAATAACGGGCGCCACTTCGGGTATTGGCCGCATAACGGCCCTTGCGCTGGCCGAAAAGGGTGCAGGGCTGGTGTTGCCCGTGCGGAATATGGAGAGGGGAGAGCAGCTCAAAAAAGAGATCATGGAGAGATCCGGCAACCCCAATGTTGAACTGGCAGAGTGCCGGCTCGATTCGCTGGACTCCATCCGGCAGTTTGCAGAGGCATTCAGAAAAAAACACGACAATCTTCATCTCCTTATCAATAACGCCGGCACCTGGGAAGTAAAGCGCGAAGAGTCGGAAGACGGGATTGAAATGAACTTTGCCGTCAACCACCTGGCGCCTTTTCTCCTGACATACCTGTTGCTTGACATGATCAAGGCCAGTGCCCCCGCGCGCATTGTGAACGTGTCCAGCTCGGCACACAAGCAGGCAAAAATGAACCTTGAGGATCCGGAGGGCAAAAAGAACTGGTCGAGCCTGAAGTCATACGCACAGGGGAAGCTTGCCAACATTTTCTTTACCCGAAAGCTGGCCAGGGACCTTGAAGGTACGGGTGTGACCGCCAATTGCCTGCACCCCGGGGTGGTACAAACCCACCTCTTTGATAAGATGCCGCGGTTTTTCCGGAAAATTTTCGGGCTTTTCATGATATCTGCCGAAAAAGGTGCTGAAACATCCATTTTTCTGGCCACCTCTCCCGAAGTTGAAGGCGTTTCAGGCAAGTATTTCGTCAAGAAAAAAGAAACCAAAACCACCCGGCATGCACACGACATAGAAGTTGCCGAACGCCTGTGGGAGATCAGCAAGGAATATTGCAATCTTTAAGCCAAAAGCCAATAGCAGACCTGGTGGCAAAAATACAAACATCAGATAATCAGTAGCCTGACATCATCTAAACACAATAAAAGCATGAGCAAAGAAAATCATCTTAAAGGCCAGCACAGCCCGTACCTGATGCAGCATGTCAACAATCCTGTTGACTGGCACCCATGGGGAGAAGATGCTCTTGAAAAAGCTCGGGCAGAAAACAAACCCCTTATCGTGAGCATTGGCTATTCGGCCTGCCATTGGTGCCATGTGATGGAACGTGAAAGTTTTGAGGATGAGGAAGTGGCTTTCCTGATGAACAAAGATTTTGTATGTATTAAGGTAGACAGGGAGGAACGCCCCGATATTGATCATTTATATATGGGTGCCGTGCAGATGGTATCGGGCCATGGCGGCTGGCCGTTAAATTGTTTTGCGCTGCCCGATGGCCGGCCTTTCTGGGGAGGAACGTATTTCCCCAAAGAACAGTGGAAAACCATTTTGTCGCGCGTAGCTTCCCTTTATCACGACAACTATGATGACGTGTTGCAGCAAGCCAGAAACCTTACAGAAGGAGTTGCCAAAAGCAGCCTGGTGGTAGCAGGGAAGGAAAAACCTGCTTTTTCGCGGAAACAGGTGATGAATATAGCCGGCAACCTGATGCAATATATGGATGATAAGGAAGGGGGCACTGTCGGTGCCCCCAAATTTCCCCTTCCCACCAATCACTCTTTCCTGTTGCATGCAGCTGTGAGTGAGGAGAAGCCGGAATGGCTCAGGCAGGTTGTCCTTAGCCTGGACAAGATGGCTATGGGGGGCATCTATGATCAGGTAGGCGGAGGATTTGCACGTTACGCTACGGACAATGAATGGAGGGTGCCTCATTTTGAAAAAATGTTATACGACAACGGGCAGCTGGTCTCCCTGTATGCAAACGCATGGAAGGTTACAGGCAGCAAGCTTTACCGTGATGTTGTTTATGAAACGGCAGATTTTGTGGAGCGGGAACTTACCTCGCCCGAAGGTGTGTTTTATGCTGCCCTGGATGCTGACAGCGAGGGTGAGGAAGGCAGGTACTATGTCTGGACTGCTGAAGAGCTGGATTCCGTTCTTGGAGATGATGCACCCCTTGTCGGGGAATATTATCTTGTGGGCAAGAAAGGGCTGTGGGAAGATGGTAAAAACATTCTTATGCGGGAAGAAGATCCTGAAAGTTTCGCGCTGAAACGCGATATAGACCCGGATGATTATCGCAACCTGCTGTCGCGTGCCAGGGAAAAGCTCCTTGAGGCCCGCAGCAAACGGGTGCCGCCGGGGCTCGACAACAAAGTGCTGACATCGTGGAATGCACTGATGATTGAAGGGTTGGCCGATGCCGCTGCGGCCTTTGGAGAGGAGAAGTTTCTGAAAAAAGCCGTTCGCGCGGCAGATCATTTGATTGCCCATGCCATGCGGGATAACGGCAAACTATACCGCCAGCTCGTGGGAAACAGCCCCCAGATCGATGGGTTTCTTGAGGATTACGCCCTTTTTGCAAAAGCCCTGATACGCTTGTATGAAGTGTCGGGCCGGACCACATACCTGTTGGAGGCAAAAAAGCTGGCAGAACATGTGATGCAGCATTTCAGTTCTGATAAAAGCAACTTGTTTTCTTTCTCTTCGGATGAGTCTGAAAAGCTGGCAGCACCCCATTTTGAGCTTTTTGATAACGTGATTCCGGCTTCCAACAGCGTAATGGCCCGGGTGCTGTTTTACCTGGCGCATAGCTTCGAAGAACCCGCCTGGGGGCAGCGAAGCTCCGGCATGCTCAGGGACATGCAGGACAAACTGGAAAAATACAGCAGCAGTTTTTCCAACTGGGGTATATTGCTGATGCACCATACCAGGCCATTTTATACACTTGTGATAACCGGGAAGGAAGCCATGGAAAGATCTGCCGCTCTGAACGCGCGATACCTTCCTGACACCATTACCCTCCCGGCAGAGGAAGAGAGTGCAGCGGCCGGCATCCCTGTGTTTCACAACCGGTTCGACCCCCGGAAAACCCTGATCCATGTATGTACGATGGGGCATTGCAAGCTGCCCGCAGAAGACGTAAATGAAGTCCTGGAGGAAATAAAATAACTTCCTTCTACCTGGTTGCAACTGTGTAAGCACAGACACTGACTGGTTTCACAGATGCAAAACGGCAATCACCCTGGAA
>PWRF01000020.1 GCA_003556325.1 Bacteroidales bacterium
CATAATAGAAACATAAACCCATGAAGAAGCACAAAAAACAACCAAAAGCCCTTGCGGCGCAACTGCAGCACAGCCAAACCCTTGAACAAACACGCATTCACTCAGGCATCGGGGCAATGATCAGCGTGCTGATCAGCATTTTCATACTATCCGCCTGCTCAGGGCCAGAGGATGCCAGTGATGGGGCATCGGGTAAACCGGTGGTCAGGACGGCCAGGGTAGAAGCCATCACCCATCAGCCTGTGATCAGCCAGTCGGGCACCCTGTTCGCCAATCGCGAAGCCAACCTGGGGGCAGGTTTCCCCGGCCGGTTGGAACAAGTGTACTACCAGGAGGGAGACCAGGTGGAGAAGGGTGCGCTGCTGGCAGAACTCTCAGGAGAAATGCGCGCCCAGGCCAGGGCAGAATACATGACCTTGAAAAAAGACTACGAAAGGGTGTCAAGGCTGGTGGATAACGGAACGGTCACACGACAGGAATACGACCACGTGAAGGGGCGGTACGAGGCATCCAGGGCACAGTATGAGATGGCAAAAAGGAACAGCCGCATACGGGCGCCCTTTAGCGGGGTGATCGTCGACTACCTCGTGAACCAGGGCGAGAATTACTTCCTGAACCTCAACCTTGAGCCGGGCTATTCCACCACGAGCGGGATCCTCAGGCTGATGCAGCTCGACACCCTGGTGGTGGAAACCGACGTGAACGAAAGGGACCTGGGCCGCTTGCAGGAAGGCCTGCAAGCACGGATCATCCCTGAAGCCTTTCCTGATATGCCGGTTGAAGGCACCGTAAGCTCAATCAAACCCTATTTGTCGACACGCTCACGCAGCGCCACGACAGCCATCCACATCCCCAACCCGGACATGCAATTGCGGCCGGGCATGTCGGCAAGGGTAGAGATCACCTTTCCGGAGGAAAAGGTGCTGGTAATCCCGGCCGAAGCCTTGTACCGCGACCCGGAACATGACAGAGACCAGGTCTTCGCAGTGGAAGACGGCCGGGTAACGATCCATGAGGTCAAACGCCTCTTCAGCATCGGTGACAACCTGGTGATAGAAGGCCTCACGGAGGGCATGGAGGTGATCACCGGTGGCAGGGGCCGCGTGGAAGCAAATCAGCAGGTACACATAATAAAATAATGAGACATTCGTGAGGTCTCTTTGCCGCAGATCCAGATTATTTTGAAACAACGGATTTTAACTTAAAAGGGGTTATTGGGCGCCGCGCACTGAGCGCAAGGCACAGGGCACCAGGCACAGGGCGCTTGTCACTGAAAAAACGGGTCAGCAAGGAAGTGCAAGTAACCGCGTGAACAAGCAAACAGCAGGCCCTGACTTTTCGACCTTTTGACATTTCGACTTTTTAACAAAACGTAAACCATGAATATATCAAAAACATCAGTAAAAAGACCCGTTACCACCATGATGGTGTTTATCGGAATCATTTTGTTCGGACTGGTTTCCATTCGCATGTTGCCCCGCGACGTGCTCCCGGAGATCGAATTCCCCACGCTGACGGTGATCACAGCATATCCGGGCGCGTCGGCTGAAATGGTGGAGGAACAGATCACAAGTCCACTGGAAACCGTGCTTGCTGCTACAGAAAACCTTCGCACCATTGAGTCTGCATCAAGCGAAAACGTTTCGTTTATCTCCATGCGGTTCAGTTGGGGAGCGGATGTAAACGAGGCTGCCAGCAATGCACGCGACATGATTGAGCTGGCGCGGCGCCACCTGCCCAGGGATGCCCACCAGCCCATCATCCTCAAGGTGAACAGCTCGATGATACCCGTGATCGCCTATGGGATCCAGGCCACGGAAAGCTATTACGAACTCGGGGACATCATCGAAGATGAGATCGCTGCGCCGCTTCGCAGGGTGGAAGGCGTGGGAACGGTGGTCACCATCGGTGCCCCGCAGCGGGAGATCACCGTGGAAGTGGATCCGGTGAAACTGCAATCCTACGGCGTGTCGGTGAGCCACCTGGCCAGCGTGCTGAAGGCCGAAAATGTCAGGATCCCCGGTGGCAACATTGAAACCGGCCGCCGCGATTTCTCGGTGGGTGTAACCGGCGAGTTTGAGACCGTTGATGAAATTGAGGACATCATCATAAAATACCAAAACAACAGGGCTGTCCGGGTAAGGGACATAGCCACCGTAAATGATGATTACGAAGAACGGCATGCCTATGCACGCACAGAAGGGAAAAGGGCGGTGGCTTTCTTCGTGCAGAAGCAAACGGGGACAAACACCCTTGAGGTGGCCGACGCCGTGCGCAGAGAAATGGAAGAGCTACGGAACAGGCTCCCTGACGACGTACAGGTGCTGGAGATCGTGGACAGCTCCGACATAGTGACCCGCTCGATCAGCAACCTCTCCTCTACCCTATGGTGGGCAGGCCTTTTTGTGATCCTGGTGGTGTTCTTCTTCCTGCGTGAATGGAAGTCGAGCCTTATCATCATGCTGACCATGCCGGTGTCACTCATCGTGGCATTCATCTATATGTTCGTGGCCGGCTACTCCATCAACATTTTCTCGCTGATGGCCGTGGTGATCGCCATCGGGATGGTCGTAGACAATGCCATCGTGGTGTTGGAAAACATCACCCGGCACATTGAGGAAGGGAAAAAACCAAAAGACGCCGCCGTTACCGGGGCAAAAGAGATTGGCACCGCCATATCCGCCTCCACGCTGACCACCATCTCGGTGTTTTTACCCATGCTTTTTATGGGAGGCATTGTGGGCATCCTGTTCAAACAGCTGGCCGTCCTCACCGCCGTGACACTGATCACCTCGCTGATCACCGCCCTGAGCCTCACCCCGATGCTCTCCTCCCGGCTGCTGAACCCCATGCAACACACACCAAAAAAGCGAAGCAGGATCTATGTGGCATCGGAGCAGTTTTTTGTGGCTGCCGAAAACGCCTACAACAAATTGCTCTCCTTTGCGGTCACCCGGAAAGCCCTGGTAGTTAGCCTGGCTCTGGCTCTCTTCGCTGCATCCATCATGATGGCTATCCGGATCGGCACCGACTACATTCCTGAGTTCGACTCGGGCGATGTAAGTGTGCAGTTCGAAATGGAGACCGGAACGAGTGTGGCAGAAACCGAGCGTGTAGCCAGGCAGATTGAGCGGATCATGAAAGAAGAGATCCCGGAGATGCAAACAGAGTTTACCATCGTGGGGCAAACAGAGGATGGCGCACTTACGACAGTGGGCTTCCAGGAAGGCAAAAACATAGGGTCGATAGTGGCCCGGATGGGACGGCCGGATGAAAGAGAGCGCAGCGCCTGGGAAGCAGCCCGCGGGGTTAGAAAGCGCATTGAACAAGAACTTCCGGAAATAAAACGATTTACTGTGCATGGCGGCAGCCTTCTTTCCTCTGCCTTGCTGGGCAATCAAAAGCCTGTCGAAGTGAACGTGTCCGGACATGACTTTGACCAGCTCAACAGCCTGGCACGCACCATTCAGGGTAAAATGACAGACCATCCCGGCTTCGTGAACGTAGAAAACACTATCGATCCGGGAAAAGCAGAATACGAGATCGTGATTGACAAGGAAAGGGCCTCAAAGTTCAAGGTCAATGCAGGCATGGTAGCCATGCAGGTGCGCCAGAGCATATATGGGGCTGAGGCAGGTGATTTTAAGGAGGATGGAGAAGAATACAGTATCGTAGTGCGGTACGACAGGATGTTCCGGCAGTCGCCCGGTGACCTCGAAAACATCATGATCACCACCCTGACAGGCCGGCACATACCGGTAAGGGAGATCGCATCGATCCGGGAAATACATGCCCCGTTGGAGATCCGGCGCGAAGACCAGCAGCGGGTGGTGAAAGTCATGGCAGACCTGGAAGACATTTCCCTGGGCGAAGCTACTGCCATTACCGAAAGGATGCTGGCTGACCTGGAAGTGCCAGGAGGCGTGAACGTAGAGATCAGCGGACAGGTCACCGAGCAGCAAGACTCGTTCGGCAGCCTGAGCCTGATGTTTTTTGCAGGCATTATACTGGTCTACATGGTGATGGCCTCCCAGTTTGAATCCCTGGTCGACCCCTTCATCATCATTTTTGCTATTCCCTTTTCCATCATTGGTGTCATCTGGGCGTTTGTGGCGACCGGCCTCACCCTGAGCGTAGTTACCTTTATCGGGGTCATCATGCTGCTGGGGATAGTGGTGAACAACGGCATTGTGCTGGTAGACTACATCAACCAGCAACGGAGCGCAGGAAAAGAGCTGCTGGATGCGGTCATGATCTCCGGCAGGGCAAGGCTCAGGCCCGTGTTAATGACAAGCTTCACCACGATGCTGGGGATGGTGCCCATGGCGCTGAGCAGCGGAATGGGCGCGGAGATGTGGAGCCCCCTCGGGATCACCATCATCGGGGGCCTGCTGATCTCCACCCTGATCACCCTGGTACTCATCCCGGTCATGTACATCCTGCTCCATTTCCGGGCAAAGGGGGCTGAAGTTTGAGCACAATTGCCAGACGCCAGCTACAAGACTTTAGCAAAATTTTAGAGTTGTGAATTTTGTAACAAATCAAAAAAGTATTAGCTTTGCTGCCTGTTCTTTAAAAGAACAACACATCACACGGCCACGTTCGCCCTAAGTGCTAATTTTCAGCGAATAAAATTAGCCAGTGTGGCATTTGCTACGCATTTTTTTCTAAATTTGCACCCGTTCGAAAAACAGCAAATATTTACAAAAAACCATATAGTCATGCAGAAAAAACTTCAGGAGCTGACCGAAAAGATCTACCAGGAAGGTGTAGACAAAGCAAACCAGGAGGCTGAGAAGATTATCTCTGATGCCAAAGCTGAAGCCAAAAAGATGCTGGACCAGGCAAAGAAAGAGGCGGAAAGCAAAATCGAGAAGGCGGAAAAAGATTCGGAAGATCTGAAAAAGAATGCCATGAACGAACTGCAGCTTGCTGCCCGCCAGGCCATATCGGACCTGAAGCAGGAAGTGACCGGTCTTATCCAGGCCAAAGTTATCAAACCTGAAACCCAACAAGCCTTTAAGGAAGCTGAATTTACCAAAGAGATCATCCAGACCTTGGTGAAGAACTGGGATCCCAACAGCGATGAAGCGGTTGACCTGAAAGTGCTTCTGCCGGAAAAGAAACAAAAAGAGTTTGAATCCTACTTTAAGGATAAAGCCAAAGACCTTTTGAACAAGGGGCTTGAAGTGGATTTTAATGAGAAGGTCAAGGGCGGATTCAAAATCGGGCCCAAAGACGGCAGCTACCTGGTGTCGTTCTCCGACGAGGATTTCGAGCACTTCTTCAGGCTCTACCTGCGTCCGAGGCTGATTGAGATGCTATTTAGCGAAGAAAAAAGTAAGTAGGCCATTGGCTATTGGCTTTTCGCTTTTGGCAAGAAGAATACCAGAGGTTCAAAGCAATCGTTTTAAGTTTTCTTGCTAATAGCCAATAGCTAAAAGCCAATAGCAGACATTTTGTCTTTTTGTCTTTTTGTCTTTTTGTCTTTTTGTCTTTTTGTCATAAAATAATAAATCACGTGAAGCGAAATTATCATTATCTGGTTGCCGGACTGCAGGATATCACGCTTGATATCCACAAGCTGGCGCAGGATCAGCTCGCTCTGAAGGAGGAGCTGCGAACGGAACTTCACCCCCGGGATTATGCCTTGGTGGAAAGGCTTTTATTGCCGTTTGACAACGAAAACCTGCTGAACCTCCTGTTAAAAAACGACAAGGATTTTAACGAAAAGGGTAATTTCCCGCGCGAACGGCTGGAGAATAACATCAAGGAACCCGTCGACCTGCCCGAATACATGTGTCGCTTCATCACCGCCTTCAAAAACAAGGATCCGCTCTACCCGGACATGAGCCCGGAAAATGAGCTGACCACCCTGTTTTATGATGAGATCATCGCACAGGAAAAGAATGCTTTCCTCCACGACTGGTTCCAGTTTGAGATGAATGTCAAGAACATCATTATGGCTCTGAATGCCAGAAAGTACAAGGTACCGTATGAGAACCAGGTGATCGGCACGGGAGAAACCTCGGAGATCATCCGCAAGAGCCATGCCCGCGACTTTGGACTGGGAAACGAGCTGGATTATATCGAGGAGCTTACCGCCTTTTCAAGGAAAGAAGATGTTAAGGAAAGGGAGCAGGCCATCGATGAACTCAAATGGAAATACCTCGACGAGGCTACTTTCTTTCACTATTTCACCATCGAGAAGATCCTTGCTTTCATGATCAAGCTGGGCATGATCGAAAGGTGGCTGAGCATAGATAAGGACCACAGCAACGAGCTGTTTAAGAAGCTGCTGCAGGAACTGCAGGACAGTTACGAGTTACCCGAAACATTTACAGAAAAATAGCATAAGACTATGAATACAATTGGAAATGTAACCGGCATTATTGCCAACCTTGTGATTGTAGAAACCCAGGGAACCACGGCGCAGAACGAGATATGCTACATCAAGCATGGCGATACACGCCTGATGGCCGAGGTGATCAAGGTGGTTGGAAACAAATCGTACATCCAGGTGTTTGAAAGCACCCGCGGGGTGAAAGTAGGCACAGAAGTCGAGTTCATGGGGCATATGCTTGAGGTCACCCTCGGCCCCGGCATCCTGTCGAAAAACTTCGACGGTCTGCAAAACGACCTGCACAAAATGGAAGGTGTTTTCCTGAAGCGGGGCGAGTACACCCATCCGCTTGAAATGGAGCAAAAGTATGATTTTAAAGCCCTCGCAAAAAAAGACGACAAGGTCGTTGCAGGGTCCTGGCTGGGTGAGGTAAAAGAAAACTGGATACCGCACAAGATCATGGTGCCTTTTACCTTCAAAGGGGAATACACCGTAAAAAGCATCAACAAAGACGGGGAATATACCCCGGAAGAGACCATCGCCGTGCTTACCGACAGGGAAGGCAAAGACCACGAGGTGACCATGACGCAGAAATGGCCGGTGAAGGTTCCCATCAAGGCTTACAAGGACAAGCCAAGGCCATTCAAGATCCTGGAAACAGGCATCCGCGTGATGGATACGCTGAATCCGATCGCCGAGGGCGGTACAGGGTTCATCCCCGGGCCTTTTGGATCCGGGAAAACCGTGTTGCAGCACAACCTCTCCAAGAACGCAGAGGCCGACCTGGTGATCATTGCAGCCTGCGGAGAGCGCGCCAACGAGGTGGTGGAGATCTTTACCGAATTTCCCGAGCTCGACGACCCCCGCAGCGGGCGTAAGCTGATGGAAAGAACCACCATCATCGCAAACACCTCAAACATGCCGGTGGCCGCCCGTGAGGCATCAGTCTATACCGCCATGACCATCGCCGAATACTACCGTGCTATGGGACTCAAAGTTCTGCTGCTCGCCGACTCCACCTCCCGCTGGGCACAGGCACTGCGTGAGATGTCGAACCGCATGGAAGAACTGCCCGGACCCGATGGTTTCCCGATGGACCTGTCGGCCATCATCGCGAACTTCTACGCACGTGCCGGCTATGTTTATCTGCCCAACGGCGAGTCTGGCTCCATCACCTTCATCGGCACCGTGTCTCCCGCAGGTGGTAACCTGAAGGAACCCGTTACCGAATCCACAAAAAAGGTGGCCCGCTGCTTCTATGCCCTCTCCCAGGCGCGTGCCGACAGCAAGCGCTACCCTGCAATCGACCCCATCGACAGCTACTCCAAATACCTTGAATACCCGGAGATCGTCGAATACCTCAACAAAACAATCCACGAAAACTGGACAGACAATGTCTTCAAAGCAAAAGACATCCTGCTCAGGGGCAAGGAGAGCTACGAGCAGATCAACATCCTGGGTGACGACGGCGTTCCCATCGACTACCATGTCCGCTACTGGAAATCAGAGCTGATCGACTTTGCCATCCTGCAACAGGATGCTTTTGATGCCATCGATGCCTCATCATCGCTGGAACGTCAGAATTACATGCTGCAAAAGACCCTCGAAGTAGCCGATATGGATTTTGAATTTGAAAGTTTTGAGGATGTAGGACCCTATTTTAAGCGTATTATAAACGCCCTTAAGCAAATGAACTTCTCTGACTATGAGTCTGATGAGTTCAAGCAGAATGAAAAAGAGTTCAGAAACATTTTAAAGGAACAGGAAACAGCCGGCAAAGAGGAAGAAGTGACCGCTGAAGAAAAGGCATCATAAACCTGGAAAAGAGATTGAGCAATGGAAAAAGAAACGAAAGCATTTCAACGCGTATACACCAAGCTGTTTCAGCTGACCAAGGCTACCGTATCACTGCATGCCAAGGGCATTGGTTATGATGAGCTGGCCATTGTGGATGGCCGCCTGGCCCAGGTGGTGAAGATCATGGAAGATTTGGTTACCCTGCAGATCTTTGGAGGCACCGAAGGGATCGCCACCAACGCCGAGGTGATCTTTGCCGGCAAGGCACCCACGCTCAAGGTTGGTGACGACCTCGCAGGCCGGTTTTTCAACGCCTACGGTGAGCCTATCGAAGGCGGCGAGATCCTCGGAGAGGAGCGCGAGATCGGCGGCCCCAGTGTGAATCCGGTGCGCCGGAAACAGCCCTCAGAATTCATCCCCACAGGGATAGCGGGTATTGACCTGAACAACGCCCTGGTTACAGGACAGAAGATCCCCTTCTTTGCCGACCCCGACCAGCCCTATAACCAGGTGATGGCCATGGTTGCCCTGCGCGCCAAAGCAGACAAGATCATCCTGGCAGGGATGGGGCTTACACGCGACGACTACCTCTACTTTAAAAACGTATTTGATAACGCCGGCGCACTCGACCGCATCGTGGGCTTCATCAACACCACCGAAGACCCGCCCGTGGAACGCCTGCTGGTGCCCGATATGGCCCTGACCGCAGCAGAATACTTCGCCGTGGAGAAAAATGAGAAGGTGCTCGTGCTGCTTACCGATATGACCCTCTATTCAGATGCCCTGAGTATCGTGTCGAACCGGATGGACCAGATCCCCTCTAAAGACTCGATGCCCGGGTCGCTCTATTCGGACCTGGCCAGGCTGTACGAAAAAGCAGTGCAGTTCCCGGATGGCGGATCCATCACACAGATCGCCGTGACCACACTCTCTGGCGGCGACATTACCCACGCAGTGCCCGACAACACCGGGTACATCACCGAAGGCCAGCTCTTCCTCAGGAAAGACAGCGACATCGGCAAGGTGATCGTCGACCCCTTCCGGAGCTTGTCCCGCCTGAAACAGCTCGTCATCGGCAAGAAAACCAGGGAAGACCACCCGCAGGTGATGAATGCCGCAGTAAGACTCTATGCAGATGCGGCAAACGCCAAAACAAAACAGGAAAACGGCTTCGACCTCACCGACTACGACAAGAGGTCACTGGATTTCGCAAAAGAATACTCGGAAAAGCTGCTCGCCATCGACGTGAACATCGAAACCGACGAGATGCTCGAAACTGCCTATGAGCTCTTCAGCACCTACTTTAAACCTGAAGAAGTCGGTATCAAACAGCAGTTCATAGACAAGTACTGGAAAAACAACAAGAACTAACAGGGTTATCTGACTCGAAAGCATATAGCCTATGGCCATTAAGTTTCAATATAACAAGACCTACCTTCAGCGGCTTAAAAAGCAGCTGGAAGTCAGGGAACGTGCACTTCCCACACTTAAAAACAAGGAGGCAGCCCTGCGCAGCGAAGTAAAAAAGGCCAAAGAAACAGCCGAGGAGTTTGACCGCAAGCTCGAAAAACAGCTGCAGGCATATCAGCACGCCATCGCGTTATGGGACGAGTTCGACAACGACCTGGTGCGCATCGAGGATGTGAACCTGTCAGTAAAAAAGATCGCCGGCGTGAAAACACCCGTGCTGGAAGACATCCAGTTTTCCATTAAGGACTTCAGCATGTTCAACAAGCCGGGCTGGTACCTCGACGGTATTGAAATCGTACAGCAGCTTGCCAACATTGCCCTTGAACGAGAGGTTTTTTATCAGAAAATGAACCTCCTGGAGCATGCGCGTAAAAAGACCACCCAAAAGGTAAACTTGTACGAAAAAGTGCAGATTCCCGGCTTCGAGGAAGCCATCCTCAAAATAAAACGCTACCTGGAAGATGAAGAGAACCTTTCCAAGGCAGCACAGAAAATTGTTAAAAACCGGTTACAGGAAGCGGAGGCAAACGTATGATTGTTCCCATGCACAAGTTTTCATTCCTGGTCTTTCATCAGGATTACAAGGATTTCCTTGATAATGTAAGAAATATCGGCGTGGTCCACCTCATCGAAAAGCAGGAAGAGGTATCTGATGAAGTCAGGGATAAGTACGATCTTATCAAAGAGATCCAGCAGGTGGTTAAGCAGCTTGACAAAAGGGAGGCCGGGCCTGACAAGCCGGCCCCGGGGCGTGACGGGAAAGCCGCTTTTGCAGAGGTAAAGGGGCTTTTTACCAGGCTGGAGGAGAAGTTTCAGCAACTCACCCTGCTGCAAAAGGAGATCAGCCAGGTACGGCCATGGGGTGATTTCTCGGTGAAAACCCTGAAGCATCTGGCAAATGAAGATCTGCACGTGAAGTTTTACAACGTGCCTACCAGCCGTTTTAGCGAAGCCTGGTTCGGGGAGTACCCCATAGAAGTGATCGGACACCATGCCGGTCAGGTTTACTTCGTACTGATTCAGCGCGGCAAGGAAGACCCGGGCATCGATGCCGAAGAGGTACGCCCGCCGGAGCGGCCGCTTTCCGAGTTGCTGCATTATGAGAAAGCGCTCAAAAAAGAGCTGAAAGATATCAACACAGCGATCGACAAGCACGCTGTGGAAAGCCTGGATGCCATTAAAAATTATGGCTACCAGGTAAAAGAGGAGGTCGACTATAAAACTGTGCTGGAGAATACAGCATCAGAAGCCGACGACAAGGTGATGCATCTGGAGGGATGGGTGCCTGATGAAAAAAAGGATCAGCTCATCGCTTACCTGGAGAAAAACAACATACTGTACATAGCGGAAAGGGGAAATGCAGAAGACAAACCACCCATCCTGCTGAAGAACAAAAGGTTTGCGGAAAAGTTTGAGATGCTGGGCGACCTGTACTCCCTGCCCAAATATAACGAACTGGACCTGACCCCCTTCTTTGCCCCCTTTTACATGCTCTTTTTTGGCTTTTGCCTTGGCGATGCAGGCTATGGGATCCTGATGGGTACCGTTGCCCTGCTGATGAAGAGAAAAGTCAGAAAAGAACTGAAGAATATCATGAGTCTCATCTTTTATCTTGGCGTTTCCACGTTTCTCTTCGGCGTGATCTCCGGTGTCGTTTTCGGCTATCCGCTTTATGAGAGCGGGTTGCCTGTATACAGTGACCTGGCGGCCCGCTTTGAAGCACAGGGCACCGACATCAACATGTTGCTGTTCTACCTGTCGCTGATGCTCGGGGGCATCCAGATCATCTTTGGATTGTTTCTGAAGGCCATTAACGAAGCCAGGCAGTTTGGATGGAAACAGGCCGTGGGAACCGCGGGATGGATCGTCCTGCTGACCGGCGGGATCGCCATCTACGGCATCAGTGAACTGGCCGAGATCCCGCTGGCCGCACTGAACCCGGTGATCTATACCCTGCTGGCTGTAAGCGGCACCATGATCCTGCTGCTTAACAACCTGAACCGGAACATCCTCATGAACTTTGGCCTCGGCCTGTGGAATACCTACAACATGGTAACAGGCATCCTGGGAGACCTGCTGTCATACATCCGTTTGTTTGCCCTGGGCATCTCCAGTGCCATCCTGGGATTTGTATTCAACAGCCTTGCGGTATCCATGAGCGGCAGCATTCCCGTGCTAAGCATCCTTATCATGGTGATCATCCTGGTCGTGGGCCACGGCATCAACCTGTTCATGTCGGGCCTGGGCGCCTTTGTACACCCAATGCGTCTTACATTCGTGGAGTTTTACAAGAATGCCGGCTTCACAGGCGGCGGAAAACATTATAACCCCTTCAAGAAAATCACATAACGTTTCACTTAAATACATTTGACATTATGGAACCCATCATTTTAGCTTACATTGGTATTGGATTGATGATCGGATTGGCCGGTATCGGCAGTGCGTTCGGCGTATCCATGGGAGGTAATGCCTCTATCGGTGCCTTGAAGAAGAACGACGAGGCCTTTGGTAACTATATGGTACTTAGCGCTCTACCGGGAACCCAGGGCCTCTATGGCTTTATGGGCTATTTTATCCTGCAAGGCTATCTCGTGGCAGGTATGACATGGGGGTCGGCAGCAGCCATCTTCGGTGCCGGACTGGCACTCGGGTTTGTAGGCCTGCTTTCAGGCATCCGCCAGGGACAGGTTTGCGCCAACGGTATCGCAGCCATCGGCTCCGGACACAACGTATTCGGAAACACCCTGATCCTTGCCGTATTCCCCGAGCTTTACGCGATCGTGGCCTTTGCCGCCACCTTCCTTATCGCCGGCACCCTGCCGTTGTAGTTATCAGTTGTGAGTTGTCAGTTGTGAGTTGTCAGTTGTGAGTTGTCAGTTGTGAGACTC
>PWRF01000107.1 GCA_003556325.1 Bacteroidales bacterium
CCGCTTCTGACGATGCTGGCATTTCTCAGCCCAACCATTATCTGGCCGATGGCAGGCATGTTCTTTTACGTGACCGGACCCCTTTTTGCCTTCCTGCTGCACACAGGGGTAGGCAACAGCACCCGTATAGATCCCAACAAGCGGGCGAGCTTCAACATGGAAGGTACCAGCGGCACATTGTTCCTCACCATCCTGGTGTCGATGCTCTCAGTGATTGGTGTCATGGTGGTCGCCTTTTTTCTGCCCTTTCCAATGGCGCAAAGTATCTTCATCGTGGGTACCGTTACCGGCCTGCTGTTCATGGCTTTCCACAAAAAGTGGACCCGGGCGATCGCCACGAAATTCCTGAACCAGAAACATAAGTTATTAAGCAAATACAGAGAACGTTAATGGACCACATCCGCATAGAGAACCTCAAAAAGCAGTACGGCGAACAGTTCAGCCTGGATGTTCCGGCGTTGGATATTGCGCCGGGAAGCCTCACCGGTATCGTGGGAAACAACGGCGCAGGCAAGACTACGCTGTTGCGCCTGTTCCTCGACCTGATCAAAGCCACGGAAGGAGACATCCTGGTAGATGGTAAACCCGTTGCCACCAGCGAGCACTGGAAACAGCAAACGGGAAGCTTCCTCGACGAGGGCTTCCTGATCGACTTCCTGACACCGGAGGAGTTTTTCTATTTCACCGGCAAGGTATACGGGATGGACAAGAAGGCGGTGGACGAGCAGGTGAAGGCCTTCGACCGCTTCCTCGGAGAGGAGATCAAGGGGGCCAATAAGTACATCCGCAACCTGTCTACCGGCAACAAGCAAAAGGTGGGCATTGTGGCGGCCATGCTGGTGCAGCCGGAGCTGCTGATCCTCGACGAGCCTTTCAACTTCCTGGACCCTAGCTCCCAGATCATCATCCGCAAGCTGCTCAAGGCGGATAACGAGGCCCGCGGAACCACGATGCTGATCTCCAGCCACAACCTGAATCACCTCACGGAGATATGCAGTCGCGTGATCCTGCTGGAAAAAGGAAAGGTGGTGAAAGACCTGCATCCGCCGCAGGACGACCTGGCAGAGGTGGAAAGGTATTTTTCCCTCCAGGCGGAGTAAAAGTATGTCGGGTTAAGTGTTGTTATTTATCCTTGTCGGTTTTTTCTTTCCAAATTTTTGGATTCCGGTCGGTGGAGATCACTTTATGTTTACACTGCCCCATGGAGGGCTTCCAGGAGCACGTCATCCACGTCTTCGTCGGAGGGGACGGGTGGGCGGTGGTCAAAGATTTTTCCATCGCGGCCGATGATATAGAATGTCGGTATCCAGCGTACGTTGTAGAGCGCCGGCACGCCGCGTTCGCGGCCCGGGGTGCGCATGTGCACACCGGTGATCTCATTATTCTCAACTGAGCGGCGCCATGCATCCGGGTCGGTGTCGATGGAGACATACATGAAGACCAGGTCGTCCTCATCAGCCAGCCTTTCCTTAAGCCCGGCGGCGGGTGGAACCTGGCGCATGCAGGGAGGACACCAGGAGGCCCAGAACTTCAGGTAAACCACTTTCCCCTCGTAATCCGAAAGAGACACTTCGTTGCCATCGATATCAGTCATGCTGAATGCCGGTGCAGGCTCCCCCGCCCATAGCGCCCGGATCCGCTCCCAGGCTGACGCCAGGCTTTCCTTGTAGGCGGCGGCAGCAGGACCAGACATATACTCGTCGTACATCTCCTTTGCCACGTCCAGGTCCCCGGAGTTCATCTCCCGGCTGACCGCGACAGCCTGCACATATTGCTTTGGCCTCCCCGAAAGGTATTCTCCGGCCAGCAAGTAGTTCCGCTCGTGAACAGACATATCTGCAAAAAGAGTATCCGCGTAATCTTGTGCACGGAAATCCAGGTAAGAAAGCAGGAAGTTAACGTAATCTGGATTTTGCAGAGCATGGCTGCCGATATCGACAGCTTCATCAAGAAAATCATAATAATCATCAGGCAGTTCAGGTTCTTCTGCCAGCTCGTTTATCCGCTGGTGCAATCCCGGGTAAGCCAGGAGCTGCCGATAGCGCTCTGTTTGCACTTGCGTCCCGAAATAACTGACAAATGCGTTTCTCAGCATCGCTTCTTCACTCCAGCTTTTCATGTAGTCTAGCCTGGCATCTGCCAGACTGTCAGCAAAATGGATGTATTCTTCTGCATCAAGGCTTCCAGCCATTTCGTTCAGGTACGATGAAGTCAGCAATGCACCGACATCCGCCTCGTATCGCATCAGAAAGTGGTTTTCGTTGGCGCCCAGGCCGGTGAAGCGCAACGGTGTATCGTCCTCATCACCGCCGGGCGAGATATCAAGGTAGTAGCCAGGTTCCAGGAAAAGGTTTTGTCTGCCATGGGGTGCGGTGATCGTAGCCATCACCGGACGGGGTACTTCGAAACTTTCAACAAACCGGTTGTCGTCGTCAAGGCTGAGCTCCATTACCTTTCTGTCGTTGTTGATGAAGTCCCAGACAAAATTGATCTCTACCGGCCTTGCCGGGGTTTCCTCAAAATGCCCACTCAGTTCGACTGGAAGCTCTGTTCTGGGCTCTCTCCCTTCGAGTGCGGCCAGCAAGACCTCGTCGATGTTGTCATGGCTTGGTCTCGGCGGTCTGTTGTCAACGATCCTGCCATCCCGGCCGATCAGGTAAAAGGTAGGCACTCCCTTCAGATTATAGCTGCCGGGCACCTCGTGACCAAAGCCGGCGACGTTCAGGTGAACGCCTGCTATCCCGCGCTCGTCGACAGTCCTTCGCCAGGCATCCTTGTCGGTATCCACGGAAATATAGAGGAACACCAGGTCGTCCTGATCCTGCAACCGGTTTTTCAGCTGTTTGGCGTGTGGAACCTGCTGCATGCAAGGACCACACCAACTCGCCCAAAAGTCAAGATATACGACCTTCCCAAGAAAATCGTCGAGAGACACCTCCTCTCCATCAATGTCCGTTAAAGTAAAGCCCGGTGCAGGCATTCCGGGTGCAAGGGCTGCAACGGCTTCATATTCTCCCTTCGCTGCCGCCAGGGGCCACCCTTCGGCAAATCCCGCATATTCCTCATACAACTCTTCCGCCACTGCAAAATCGCCAAAGCTCAAGGCCGAAATTACCACGTCTGCCATGATCAGATCCTGTGTCCTGCCTGTGAACAAACTTCTTGCCGTATCAAAACGCATGCGCTCATAACC
>PWRF01000172.1 GCA_003556325.1 Bacteroidales bacterium
CCTTTCCGCAAAGACGGTAAATACGATATTGAATTCCTCAGCAAACAGCCCGCAAATTATGAAGACGAATTTGTGCGGCATGTGCGATTCGATAAACCCGCAGTTATTAAGATCGACGGAAGCAAAAAACGGGGTATCGTCATGAAACCCTGACAGGTTGCCGGGGAGCGAAGCTCATTCTCCTGGTGCAGCTAGTAGCAATCAGTAAGCAGTGTCCTTTTGTCCTTTTGTCCTTTAGTCCTTTAGTCCTTTTGTCTTCTCGTCTTTTCGTCTTCTCGTCTTTTCGTCTTTTCGTCTTTTCGTCTTTTTGTCTTTTCGTCTTTTTGTCTTTTCGTCTTTTCGTCTTTTTGTCTTTTTGTCTTTTTGTCTTTTTGTCCTTTCGTCTTTTCGTCTTTTCGTCTTTTCGTCTTTTCGTCTTTTCGTCTTTTCGTCTTTTCGTCTTTTTGTCCTTTTGTCTTTTCGCACAAATTTTCCTGTAATTGTTTGTTTTACTCACAAATAAAAACTAAATTCGCCCCTTTATTGATAATAAATTCACAACTATCACTTATTGTTCCATTTTTTAAATCCAAGTATCATGAATTTAGAGAAGATAATGGCAGACCTGGAGCGTAAGAATCCGGGCGAAAAAGAGTTTTTGCAAGCTGTACGCGAGGTTTTGGAAACCATCATCGATGTGGTGGCGGAAAACCCGAAATACCAGGCAGCAAACATTATTGAACGCATCACAGAGCCTGACAGGGTGATCTCTTTCAAAATTGAATGGGTGGATGACAAGGGCAATGTACAGGTGAACAGGGGCTACCGTGTTCAGTTCAACAACGCAATCGGCCCTTACAAGGGCGGATGCCGCTTCCACCCCAGTGTGACGCTCAGCGGACTGAAGTTCCTGGGCTTTGAGCAGATCTTCAAAAACAGCCTTACCACGCTTCCTATGGGCGGCGCAAAAGGTGGCAGTGACTTTGACCCCAAGGGGAAATCGCAGGCCGAGATCATGCGTTTCTGCCAGGCCTTCATGTCTGAACTCTACAAGTATATCGGGCCACAGACCGACATTCCTGCCGGCGACATCGGCGTGGGCGGACGTGAGATTGGCTACATGTACGGCATGTATAAAAAGATTATTGGAGAGCACACAGGAACATTCACCGGCAAGGGCCGCAACTGGGGCGGCAGCCTGATCCGTCCGGAAGCTACCGGATTTGGTGCAGTGTACTTCGCCGAAGAAATGCTGAAAACCAAAGGAGAGAAACTCACGGGTAAAACCGTTGCCCTCTCCGGCTTTGGTAACGTGACCTGGGGGGCTGCCCTCAAGGCTACACAACTCGGTGCCAAAGTAATCACCATCAGCGGCCCCGATGGATATGTCTACGACCCGGACGGCATCTCAGGCGAAAAGATCGAATACCTGCTCGAACTGCGCGCGTCTAACCAGGACATCGTGAAGCCTTATACCTATGAGTTCCCCAACGCTCAATTCTTCGAAGGCAAACGCCCATGGGAACAGAAAGCAGACATCGCCATGCCCTGCGCTATCCAGAACGAGCTGAACGAAGAAGATGCGAAAAACCTTGTTAAAAACGGCGTAATGGCTATTTCAGAAGGTGCAAACATGCCCTGTACACCCGAAGCCGTGGAGATCATCCAGGAAGCCAAAATCCTCTATGGCCCGGGTAAAGCAGCCAACGCTGGCGGTGTTTCCACCTCAGGCCTCGAACAAACACAGAACGCCATGATGCTCAGCTGGCCCGCAGAAGAAGTAGAAGAAAAACTGCACCAGATCATGAAGAACATCCATGAGAAATGCAAGAAATATGGCGAAGACGAAGACGGCTATATCGACTATGTCAAAGGCGCCAATATCGCCGGCTTCATCAAAGTGGCCGACGCTATGATCGACCAGGGTGTGATCTGATCTGTATGATTCATGCAGGCGAAAAAACCCGAAAAGGCGATAATTTAACCTTTCAACAAAAAACCCGGCAAGTTGCCGGGTTTTTTATTTGTTTTGTTTGTTTTTAATGTATATTTATTATAATTTTGATGTGAATAATATGAAAGCCTAGCAACTTCTTAAGCCCTTAAGATTTGCCGAAAAAGCAATACAGTATGCACAGCACCTGCAACTACAGGTATCCCCCGGCCCCGGCCTGCCGGGCCCTGCCTTTGAAACGCAAATACAAAAGATTCATAACACCACCCGGTGGCAAAACACAAAACCTGTTCACACCATTAGCTCCATCTAATGTATCTTCTTAAAGCATAAAATACCCATCTAAGTTTATCCATCCATGCCTGAGAACCAAGAGAAATACCTGGCATCGCGCTTTATCAACAGCACGGGGAGACATATTTTCCTCACCGGTAAAGCCGGAACGGGAAAGACGACGTTTCTGAAAAACATCGTATCGTACACCCATAAGAAAGCTGTGATCACCGCACCAACAGGCATTGCAGCCATCAACGCGGGAGGCGTCACCCTCCACTCCCTCTTCCAGCTGCCCTTCGGCACCTTTCTTCCATCCAACCGCAGCCTTGGGCAAAAAGAAATCCTCACCGAAACCCATACACCGCGCAGCCTTATACATGGAAGGCGCTATTTCGAAGCCAAACGCAAATTGCTGCAGGAGATCGAACTGCTGATCATCGATGAAGTGAGTATGCTTCGTGCCGACCTGCTGGACGCCGTCGACACAGTACTCAGGCATGTCCGCCGCCAAAGGGAAAAACCGTTTGGTGGCGTCCAGATCCTGTTTATCGGAGACCTGCTGCAACTGTCTCCCGTGGTAAAACAAGAAGAATGGAATGTCCTGGGAGACCACTATCCAAGCCTTTACTTCTTCCATGCACATGCCCTGCAAAAACAACCGCCGCTCTATATCGAACTCGGCCACATATACCGGCAGAGCGATCCGGACTTTATTCATCTGCTTAACAAGATCCGCGACAATAAGCTTGACGGGGAGGGCCTGGCACGCCTCAACAGGCAGGTGAAGCCCGCCTTCGATCCCCTCAGCAGCCAGGGCTATGTCTATCTCACCACACATAATCACAAAGCCGACCGCATCAACAAAAAAGCAATTGAAAAAATTGAAGCCCCTTCTTTTACCTACAAGGCCCTGGTGGAAGGAGATTTTGACCAGCGGCTTTTTCCCATAGACGAGAAGCTGGTTCTCAAAAAAGGCGCCCAGGTGATGTTTGTGAAAAACGACCATACCGGCGAACAGCGGTACTTCAACGGAAAAATCGGTATTGTCGAAAACATCGACGAAGAAGATATCACCGTTTCCTTCCCTGATGGCTCACCGCCCACCCAGGTGGACCGCTACACATGGGAAAACAAAAAATACACCCTCAACAAGGAAAACAACGCCATCGAAGAGAAATTACAAGGCACCTTTTCGCAATATCCGCTTAAGCTCGCATGGGCCATCACAATTCACAAAAGCCAGGGGCTTACTTTTGAAAAAGCCGTGATCGACGTGTCTTCTGCTTTTGCCCCCGGACAGGTATACGTGGCGATGTCGAGGCTTACCAGCCTGGAGGGCCTGACCCTAAGCCATCCGCTGCCTGCCAGGCCACCCGGCCAGGACGAAGCCCTGAAACGCTTCAGCGCCGGCAAACACAATGCTGATGAGCTTCAAAAAACACTCAGAACAGAATCCCGGATCTATCTTCGGGATCAGCTGATGCAGATTTTTGATTTCCGGCCTTTGGTAAACTTTCTGCGCATACATGTCCAAAGCTACAACAAGGAAGAAAAACGCTCGGTCAAACAAACTTTTAAGCCATGGGCAGAAAGCATATGCAAGGATGTTGAGACAGAGAGACAGACAGCAGACCGTTTCCGGAAAGAGCTTGGCAAAAGGCTTTGCAGCGACCAGGCAAACGACCTCTTATCGCTCAGAAGCCGGGTTCAAAAGGCAGGGAAATATTTTACGCCGAGGCTGCAAAAGCTGTCCAAAAACATCATCGACCACATTGTTACAGTAGGTGAACACAAAGGGGTTAAAGCCTATATCGGGGAACTGCGCGACATCGAAACCCTGGTCTACGAAAGAACGCAGCTGCTCTACAAAGCAGAAGCCCTGATCACTGCCATGATGGAAGACAAAGAGCCAACCCGCGAGCTTACAGACAACCGCGGCCTGGAGTCAGAAAGGAAGGCCCTGATGGCAGAAGGGGCCATGGATATCCTCAAACAAAAAAAAGGCAGCAAAAAAAACCGGCAAAAGAAGCAAACCCCCAAAGTATCATCAGCTGAAATAAGCCTTGCGTATTATAAAGAAGGTAAAAGCCCGGAAGACATTGCCAGGGTCAGGGAGCTGACAGAGAACACGATCATGAACCACATGGCTGAAAGCATCAGAAAAGGACAAGTGCCGGTCAGCGATTTCCTCAGCAACGAGAAACTGAAGCAGATCCTGGCAGCATCCAGGGCCGTCAACAGCAAAAAACTAACTGACGTCATGCAGGTCCTGGGCGACGAATTTACATATGCAGACGTCAAAATGGCCCTCGCCCACCAACAAAACTCTTCCCGTGAAGAACACTGACCAGCGCACATCCCGCATAATAAAAAATAATTAAATTTCCAAATTTTTCTTAAATAAATATATTTTTTTTGACTGTATACAGCCTCATCATTTTTATGTATTTTTCGCATCGAAAATGATAAAGCTTTATAAAAAATGCGCATAGAAAGAATTACACCCCCCAGGAAAGAAGTTCCGCAGCAGGAAGAAGTGGATCTTACCCTGATGGATCCTTTGCTGCAAAAATACAAAGACAGGAAAGGCAATATGATCCCCTTGCTTCAGGGCACACAAGACATTTACGGGTATCTGCCGAAAGCGGCATTCGCCAGGATCCACGAAGTTACCGGGCTGGAGCTTAATGAAATGTATGGCGTTGCAACGTTTTACGCGCAATTTCGCCTGGTACCCGCAGGAAAGCACATCGTCAAAATGTGCCATGGTACCGCTTGTCACGTGCAGAGTGTCACGGCCATCACCGATGAGATTCTTGACACCCTTCAGGTAAAGGATGGAGAAACCACCGGCGACGGACTGTTCACAGTGGAAACAGTTGCCTGCCTGGGTTGCTGTTCCCTGGCACCTGTTATGATGATCGGAGAAGAAACTTATGGCAAGCTTACTCCTAAGCAGGCAGTGAAGATCATCAGGGAAATCCGCAGAAGCGAAAACAATTAACTTACCAAAAATACCAGCCAAAATGGGAAATACAAAAGTAATTGTAGGCCTTGGGAGTTGTGGCATAGCCGCAGGTGCTTCAAAGACCTACAGTGAGTTTGAGAGAATCATTAACGCAGATAAGCTGGACATTCAGCTCAAGAAGACGAGCTGCATTGGGATGTGCTACAGGGAGCCCCTGGTAGAGGTCATCGACGACACGGGCACATACCTTTACGGGGAGGTGGACCGGGCCAGGGTAGATGAGATCATTGACAAGCACATCAAGAAATTCACTCCTATTCCCGAATACATTGTCCAGTCTGACAAGTACCCTTCAAAAGACCAGGAGTTCTTTGACGGGCAGGTAAAGATCAGCCTGCGCAATTGCGGGCACATCGACCCGGAGTCGCTGGATGAATATGAGGCGAGAGACGGATACGAAGGCATCCGCAAGATAGCCAGCGAAAACATCAGCCCGGATCAGGTCATTCAGGATGTGCTGGATTCGGGGATCCGCGGACGCGGCGGTGGCGGTTTCCCTACGGGGATGAAATGGAAATTTGCCCGTAACAACGCTTCGGAGCGCAAATATGTGATCTGCAATGCCGACGAAGGTGACCCCGGAGCATTTATGGACCGCTCCATTCTGGAGGGAGACCCCCATGGAGTGCTGGAAGGGATGATCATCTGCGGCTATGCGATCGGGGCCAGCGAGGGGTATATTTACTGCCGGGCAGAATACCCCCTGGCCATAAAACGCCTGAACATCGCCATCAGGCAAGCCCGTGAAAAAGGCTACCTGGGGAAAGAGATCTTCGGGATTCCCGGGTTCGACTTTGACATCATCATTAAAGAGGGTGCCGGAGCTTTCGTGTGCGGAGAAGAGACGGCCCTCATCGCGTCTATCGAAGGCGCACGGGGCATGCCCCGGCGTCGTCCTCCGTTTCCGGCTGAATCCGGCCTGTGGAAAAATCCTACCAACATCAATAACGTGGAAACCTTTATCAACATCCCCTGGATCATCCACCACGGACCCGAAGCCTATGCCAGCTACGGCACAGAAAAGAGCAAAGGCACCAAGGTCTTTGCGCTCACAGGCAAGATCAATCACGGTGGACTGGTAGAAGTACCCATGGGCATCAGCATAAAGGATGTCATCTATAAGCTGGGAGGAGGAATTACCGATGGCAAAAAGTTCAAAGCAGTGCAGCTCGGCGGACCTTCCGGAGGCTGCATTCCCGAACACCTGAGCCACATCCCCGTCGATTACGACTCGGTGAATGAAACCGGTGCGATCATGGGGTCGGGCGGTATGGTGGTAATGGACGAGACCACCTGCGTCGTAGACATCGCAAGATTCTTCCTCGACTTCACCCAAAAAGAAAGCTGCGGAAAATGTACTTTCTGCCGTATCGGCTCAAAACGTATGCTTGAGATCCTGGCCCGCATTACCGAAGGAGAAGGAGAAGAAGGTGATATCAAAATGCTGGAGGATCTGGCAGAGACCATTAAAGACAGCTCTCTCTGCGGACTGGGCCAGACGGCGCCAAACCCGGTACTTACCACCATCAAATATTTCCGCGACGAATACGAAGCACACATACGCGACAGGAAATGCCCTGCCATCAGCTGCAAAAAACTTCTGACCTACACTGTTAGTGAAGAAAAGTGCACCGGGTGTATGGCGTGCCTGAGAGGGTGTCCGGTGGATGCCATAGAAGGCGAAAAAAAACAGGTGCACAACATCCTGCAGGACAAGTGCATCCAATGCGGGATATGCTTTACGAGGTGCAAGTTTGACGCCATCCTGGTGGAATAACGCTCTGACAAAAAAACACATACCCGCATATCACAAGTAAACGACTGAAAAGAATAACCCACATACAAAATGAGTAAACTTAACATTATTATTAACGGTAAAATTGTACAGGGGATCAAAGGCGAAACCATACTCGAAATGGCTCGCAGACTGGACATAGAGATTCCCACCTTGTGTAATGACGATCGTCTTGAACCCTTTTCTTCCTGCTACCTGTGCGTGGTTGAGGTGGAAGGCATGCGCGGGCTGCAGCCGGCTTGCTCTACAAGTATTACAGAAGGGATGCGTATTGCTACCGATAATGACCGTGTACATAAGTCCCGGAAATTTGCCCTTGAGTTGCTGGTCAGCAACCACTACGCAGACTGCGCTCCTCCATGCCGCGAGGAATGCCCGGCAGGAGTTGATGTGCAGGGGTATATTTCGATGATCAGCAAAGGGAAACACAAAGAAGCCGTAGAGCTTATCAAGCAAACCAACCCCCTGCCTGCCATCTGCGGCAGGGTGTGCGTCCGCCCCTGCGAGATCGTTTGCCGGCGGAACCTTCTGGAAGATGTAGGAGTGGGTATCGACTACCTGAAACGCTATACGTCTGATATCGACCTGTTTGCAAACGACCGCTTTATGCCCGAAACGAAACCTCCGAGCGGCAAAAAGGTTGCCATCATCGGAGCAGGCCCCGGCGGATTGACAGCCGCCTATTTCCTGGCTAAAGAAGGGCATCATGCAGAAATATTCGAAGCCAGCCAGCATGCGGGAGGCATGCTGCGATACGGGATCCCGCCCTACAGGCTTCCTAACGACATCATTGAAAAAGAAATTGAAGGCATTACCAAACTGGGGGCGAAGATCCATTACAACCAAAAGCTTGGTGACAACCTGAGCTATCAGCAGCTAAAAGAAGAGTTTGACGCCACCGTGCTGGCCATCGGATCACAGAAAGGAACAGGCATTGGCTGCGAAAACGACGACGCCGGAAATATTTTCTCCGGCATCGACTTTTTGCGCAACATGGAGGTGACCGGACAGAAATATGATTTCAAAGGCAAAAAAGTGGCCGTCATTGGCGGAGGGAACACGGCAATGGATTGCTGCCGCACAGCAAAACGGTGTGGTGCCGACGAAGTAACAGTGATATACCGCCGCACGGAGAAAGAGATGCCCGCAAACCCGATAGAAATTCATGAATCAAAACTGGAGGACATCCAGTATATGTTCCTGACAGCACCTGCCAGGGTGAACAAAGATGCAGAAGGCAACCTGGAGTCGCTTACATGCATTCGCATGCAGCTTGGCGAACCGGATGCATCGGGCCGCAGAAGACCGGTAAAGATCGAAGGATCCGAGTTTGATGTGAAGCTGGACTACATCCTGGCCGCCATCGGCCAAAAAACAGTGGTCGGCTTCATCGATGACATCAGCCAGCATGCCGGGGAGGAACTTAAACTCAACAAGTGGGGCGACATCGATGCAGATCCCGGCACCCTGCAAACCTCTATTTCCAATGTGTTTGCATGCGGCGACGGTGTTACCGGTCCGGCCACCCTTATTGAAGCTATAGCACAGGGGAAAGTGGCCGCACAGAGCACCGATAAATTCCTCAGGGGGAAAGCGGTAACTCCCCCACCCTCCGAATTCCTCAGTAAAAAAGAGAACTTTGAGACCCAACAGAAGAACGATTACCAGGGGTTCTTCCCTGCACAGCCAAGAGAAGAGATGCCTACGCTGGAACCCGTGAAACGCGACAACTTCGACGAAGTTGAATTGGGCTACGAAGACCAGGCTGCCATGGCAGAGACCAAACGCTGCCTCGAATGCGGTTGTTCTGAGCTGCACACCTGCGACCTGAAAAAATATGCCAACGAATACCAGGCAGAGCAAATGCGGTTCGGGGGTGATTACAAAAAACACCAGGTCGACTTTGCCCATCCCTTCGTGGAAATCGACAACAACAAATGCATCCTCTGTTCGCGCTGCATACGTATCTGTTCAGAGGTAACCGGGGC
Organism: Bacteroidales bacterium; assembly: GCA_003556325.1. Classification (GTDB taxonomy): domain Bacteria; phylum Bacteroidota; class Bacteroidia; order Bacteroidales; family UBA7960; genus PUPG01. The sequence continues at coordinate 9,021 of PWRF01000172.1, forward strand.
CAATGCCCTGGGTCTTGTCAACAGGGGTTTTGAAACGTATGTGGCCCCCAGCATGGATGGCAGGCTGCAGGATACAAATTGCGAGTCATGCGGACTTTGTATCGAGACATGCCCCACCGGAGCCATTACGGAAAACGTGCCCTTTAAGACCATGCCCGTAAAGATGGAAGCCCTCGGCACACTATGCGCATACTGCTCTGTGGGATGTGAGATAGAGCTGCACCACAAGGGGAATTTCGTGGGCCGTACAACCGGGAAAAAAGGCCTGATCAACAAAGACGGAAGCATATGCCGCTATGCCAAGTTTGGCTATCACTACATGAATGACAAGAGCCGGATTACACAGCCCCTCAAAAAAAGCAACGGATCGTTTGAACCTGTGAGCTATGAGGAGGCCTTCCGGATGATCAAAGAAAAGATCCAGGCTGTTGACCCCGAAGACAATGGATTCTATATCGGGGCACGCCTGACAAACGAAGAGATATACCTTATTCAGAAACTGGCCAGGGCTGGCATAAAGTCGAACAATGTAAGCAGTTTTCACTATATGGAGCGCGGTTCGGGCTACTTTGCCAACGCAAGGTATCATGTGCCCATCGAACAGCTGCGCCTGGCAAAAAGGATCTTTATCCTGGACAGCGAAATCAACTACGAACATGGCGTGCCGGGTTATTATGCCTGGAAAAGGCATTTTGAGGACGGCACAGACCTGGAGCTTATCACCACCAGCGACAATAACCGCATGGCACATAAAGCCACAGCAGTTACCCGCATCCGGTCAGCCTACCATTTCGTGAAGGCAGCCATCCACTACATCCTCTCCAACAAGATGGAAAACGGGGTGTTTATAGACGATCACTGCAAAGGCTTTGATCAGTACCGGGAGAGAGTGCTCAGTGAGAACTTCGACTCGCTGCTGGGCAAGGCAGGATGTACGCCCGCCCAGCTGAGCCGTTTCGCCGACCGGTTCAACCAGGAAGCACAGTCTGTCGTTATGTTTTCTGAGAAGAACGTTTCTTCAGCTACCTGCCATGAGCTTCGAAACCTGTGCTTCATAACCGGCAAACCCGGAAAGACAGCCTCCGGGCTGATGCCTTTAAAAGAGAAAAACAATGCCCAGGGGCTCCTGGATATGGGAGCCTGTTCAGCCATGGCCCCGGGAGGGGAAAGCCTCGCAGACAAAGAGGTTGTAAACCGGCTGGCAGAGCTATGGGCAGCCGATACAGTGGCTGCAAACGTAACCCAGGGCCAGTGGAGCCTGCTGGAAAAGGGAAAGATCAAAAATGCATTTATCTTTGGAGAAGACCCCGCAGGATGCGCCCTGGAGCCCGGGAAAACCGAACAGGTCCTCTCGGATATCGGCTTCCTGGTGGTCCAGGACCTTTTTATGAGCGAAACGGCAAAAAATGCCGATCTTATCCTGCCGGCATCCCTGCATACAGAAACAGGGGGAAGCTTTACCAACAGCCAGAAATTCATTCAGCAAACCGAAAAGGTCATGCCCGATCCCCTGGAGATGAATGCCTTCGAACAACTCAGGCATTTATATGCGGAATTTGACCTTAAGTTCAGCTATTCAACACCTTCTGATGTCATGCTGGAAGCTGCCTCGCTGATGGACAGCAACCGCAGCAACGGGGAATATGCGTTTGTTTACACAGAGACTGACGAGCAGACCAAACGCTTCAGGCACGGTTGCGATCTGCTGACCAAGCGTTTTGACACCTGGTGGGAAGAAGCCTTCAGCAAATGACAGGCAATGCAAAAAGATTACAAACATTTAAAATAAGAACATATGCAAACTTTCAATTCGATTGACGAAGTGCTCGATTTCGCGATGAATTCGGAACAGGAAGCTGTTGACTTCTATAACTCCCTGGCTGCCCGCATGAAAAACCAGGAGATGAAAGATGTGTTTTTGCAATTTGCACAGGAAGAAGTGAGTCACAAGGCACGGCTGCAGAAAATTAAGGACGAAGGCCTTTTCGACATGGATGTGGAGAAGGTGAGAGACTTAAAAATTGCAGATTACGTGGTACGCAGCAAGGCAACTGACGACATGGAATACCGGGACGCCCTGGTGCTGGCCATGAAACGCGAGAAAGCCGCCTTTAAGCTATACACCAACCTTTCTGAACGGACCGAACACCCCGGCCTGAAAAAGGTTTTTCAGGCCCTGGCCGTGGAGGAGTCCAAACACAAACTCCGCTTTGAACTGGAATACGACGACTACGTGATGCGGGAAAACTAGGCTCCCCGTAAAGATCGAAGAGGTCTTAAACTACCTTTGCACGATACTATTAATATTCAAGCATAGCTTTGGCTGCCTGTTTGATCTTTTCCACGTCAGGGAGGATCACTGCTTCCAGGTTTTTATGAAAGCCAACGGGCGTGAAGGTGGAGCCAACACGTTTAACGGGTGCATCCAGGTACTCGAAAGCATGTTCATTGATCTGGGCAACCAGTTCACCGCCAAAACCGGAAAACACTTTGTCTTCATGCACAACGAGCGCTTTATTCGTCTTTTTCACGGTATTAACAACTGCCTCGGTATCCAGGGGTATGAGCGACCGTATATCCAGCACTTCGATCTCTTTTCCGGTTTCTTCTGCAATTTTCTGAGCAGCTTGCAGGCTGAGGTGGGTGGTGTTGCCGTAGGTAATTATGCTTAAGTCCTTTCCTTCGCGGCGCACGCGAGCTTTCCCAAACGGCACTTCGAAATCGTCGGGCACAACGGTCTCTGCTGCCTTGGCGTTATACAGGGCTTTCGGTTCGAGGAATAGCGTAGGCCCTTCGGAACGCATGGAGGTGCGGAGAAGGCCAGCGGCATCATCAGCAAAAGAGGGATATACCACCCGGATTCCGGGAAAAGTAGTTAGCGCCCCTTCAGTGGTCTGCGAGTGGTAAAGCCCGCCACCGATATATCCTCCCGATGCCAGGCGGATGGTCACGTTGGGGGCAAACTTCCCATTGCTGCGCCAGTAATCATGGGTCATTTCCACGTATTGCTCCATGGCAGGCCAGAAATAGTCGGCAAATTCAGCACCTTCAATAACAATGCGTATCTTTTTGTCAAACCGGCTCATGCCGTTGGCGGTTCCCACGATATAATCCTCGGCTATAGGCGCATTGAACACGCGTTCTTTGCCAAACTCTTTCTGCATTCCCTTGGTAACGTTGAAGATGCCTCCTTTTTCCTTGTAGGCCACATCCTGGCCCCATATGTAGGTGTCGGGGTTGCGGCGAAACTCGGCTTTTAGCGTTTCATTGAGGGCTGTAATGAATTTTTTCTTTTCTCCTTCCTCCTGGTGTGTCCCATCGGGGTATTTTCCTGCCGCGTAGGGTGCAGGGATAACAAAGTCGTGAACAGAGGCCGGGTCCGGGTCAGGGGCTTTCATCACCTTTTTATGGGCTTCGGCGATCTTTTTATTCATATTCTTGTCGATCGCATC
>PWRF01000131.1 GCA_003556325.1 Bacteroidales bacterium
AGGGAAGAGTTGAAAAACGCAGTTATGGAGGCCGGGAAAAAACGGGTGAGGCCTGCGCTGATGACAACGGCAACCACCCTGCTCGCGCTGCTGCCCATCCTCACGTCCACCGGACGGGGTGCAGATATCATGATCCCTATGGCCATCCCTGCTTTTGGCGGGATGACCATCGCGCTGATCACCCTGTTCCTCGTACCAGTGCTGTTTACCACCTGGAACGAGTACCTGATGAAACGCAAAACAAACAGATGATGACACATAGTGAAAGGAATGTAGCGCACCGGGCGCCGGAAGAGAGAAAGCTGTTGGCTTCTGGCAGTTGGCAGTTGGCAGGAAAGCCAAAGGCCAGACATTTCAACATTCAATATTTTGACATTTTGACATTTTCTAAACATATGAAACACAAGACAAACCGCAGCCCGCACATGCAGTACGCCCGCCGGCTGATGACGCTGATTGCGATGTTCGTCATAATCGGCTCGATACAGCTGTCAGCCCAGGTCTACCCCCTGGAATACCTGGATATGGCCGAAGAGAACAATCCCGGGCTGAGGGCACAAAGAGCCAGGCATGAAGCAGCGCTGGAACAAAGCAGGATCTCCGGGGCGCTTCCGGATCCGGAACTCACCGCCGGGATCTCCACGCCACCCATGGAAAGGCTCATGGGTGACCACTGGTTTGATGTCGGGGTCATGCAAAAGTTTCCCTGGTTCGGCACGCTGAACAAACAAAGATCAGCCGCTGAAACCCGGGCTCAGGCGCTTGGCCACGCATACCACGAGCAGCGCAATCAGCTGTATCTCAACCTGACTGCACACTGGCTGACAATCTATGAGAAAGACCGCCGGCTTCAAATTTTGCAGGACTATGAGGAAACACTGAAAGCCCGGGAGGATATCATCTATGCCCGTTACGCCGGCGGTGGCCAGCAAACCAGTATGACCACAGACCTTTACAGACTGCAGATACGCCTCGCAGAAATCAGGAACGAAAAGAACAAAATCAGGGAGGAAAAAACAAACCTGACACGCAGCTTCAACGTCCTGGCGGGCCGACACGAGATGACCGGGGTCACGATCCCGGACAGCCTGCCGGAAGCCAGGATCCCGGAACTGCCCGTCGCCTTCTCCAGGTCACTGGTTGCTGATAACCCCACGCTGCTGGCAGGTGAATCAGATGCCCGTGCAGCCGAAACGGAGAAGGAGGCCGCCCGCCTGAACACACGCCCCAGGCTGGGAGTAGGCCTCCAGTATTCCTACTACGCAGCGGGAGATGAGGCAATGGGACAAATGGACGGAGGCCATATGGTCATGCCCATGGTGTCTGTGAGCCTCCCCGTGTTCAGAAAGAAAAACCAGGCAACCCGCGAACAGGCAGGAAAACTTGCTGAAATGGAAGGGTTCCGCAAATACAACATCATCAATACACTGGAAATAGAATGGACACAGATCAAAACAAACCTGAATAACCTGCAACGCGATCACGATTTCTACCTTCAGCAGAAAGAGCTGATCCGGAATACCTTTGAGCTGGTGATGACAGCCTACGCCAGCGGCGATGAAGGATTTGAAGAACTGCTGAGACTGGAAGAGCAACTGCTCGATATTCAGTGGCGGCTCCTGGAGGTAAAAGTGCAGCACAATACCACTATGGCTGAGCTGGAAAAGATAAAAGCAGAAAATGTTTTTCAGAGATAAGTTTTTGACAAACGCAGCACCTGGAGTGCATACCGAAATATGAAAACCAACCGATTGCAACCTTATAAACACATGAACCGTGTACTGACGAGCACGGCAAGTCAAACCCCATGTTGTAAATCCCGACCATTCGGGAATAGAATTTCTGACACACAGGAGGATGATTATTGGGACGTTTCGACATTTTGACAGTTGCAACACAACCCCTAAACTTTTGCCAAAAACACAAACACTTCAACATCAACTAGTTACCAAAAAATAAACAGATGAAAAAGGAAACACAGAAATCCATCGTTATCTACGCGATCATGATCGCGGCAGGCCTCCTTGTAGGCTGGCTTCTGTTCAGTGGAAATAACAACAACGAAACACATGACCACCTTGAACACAGGCATGATGAACACAACGACGAACATGATCACGACACACACGACCACGATGAGACAGAATATACATGCAGCATGCATCCGCAGGTGCGCCAGGATGAGCCAGGCGACTGCCCGATCTGCGGCATGGATCTGATCCCTGTGTCAGACGATGATGATCACCAGGAGGATGATCCCTTCCTCTTCCAGATGCGGGAAGCACACAGCACCTGGGCGAATGTGCAAACACAAAGAGTGGAAGCCAGGCATACAGGTGCAAGCATCCGGCTCACAGGAACGGTAACCGTTGATGAAAGAAAGTCACAGACGATCACAGCCAACTTCCCGGGGCGCATAGAACGTTTGTATGCCAATTATACCGGGAAAAAAGTCAGCAAGGGTGACCTCCTAGCGACAATCTACTCACCCGAACTCATGCAGGCTCAGCAGGAGCTGATCCAGGCAGCAGCAAACAGGGATGCACATCCGCGGCTTTACGAGTCTGCAAGCCAACGGCTCCGTTTGTTTGGGTTAACACAAGACCAGGTTGAACATATTGTGGCACAGGGCGAGTCTTCCCCCACACTGGATATCTACGCCGCCCGCCAGGGTATCGTAATGCACAGGGATATCTCAGAAGGCGACTATATCGCTACCGGCCAACGGCTGCTTACTATCGCAGAGCTGGATGAGGTATGGGTAGAACTGGATGCCTATGAGAGACATCTGGCACTGATACACCCCGGGCAAACGGCAACGGTTAGCATCCCCTCCAGGCAGGGAGAAGCCTTTGAAGGAGAAGTGGAGTTCGTGGACCCGATCCTGAACCCGGATACCCGCAGCGCAAGGGTAAGGCTTACCGTTGCGAACGAGGACAACACCCTCAGACCGGGAATGCTGACTGACGCCGTCATCACAACAGAGGAACGCCACCAGGTCGTCATCCCGGCAACAGCTATCCTGTGGGCAGGAAAAACCTCCGTGGTCTACGTGAAGCAACAGACAGGCGAAGGGTTTACCTTTGAGTTCAGACAGATTGAAACAGGACCGCGTATCCATGACGAATATATCGTGGACTCAGGCCTCGAAGAAGGAGAAGAGATCGCGGTGAGCGGGGTGTTTGCCATCGACGCGGCAGCACAGCTCCGCGGACGCCACAGCATGATGGTTACTCCTGCTGAACAAGATCTGCCGGAACCCTTTAGGGGCAACCTGGAAGACCTGTACCTTGCCTATTTCGATGTGAAAAATGCACTCGCCGGCGACGATCCGGAACTTGCCATGGAACACGCAGCCAGCCTGATGGAACAACTCGAAGAAACCGGGCCGCACGCGCTCGAGGGAGAACATCATATGTTCTGGATGGATCAGTATGAGGCCATGGAAGAAAGCCTCAGCAGCATCCTTGACGCGGATGACATAGTAGGAATGAGAATACACTTTGAACCCCTGTCTGAAGCATTTATCGATACAGCCAGGACACTGGGCGCGATCGGTCAAACCTTCTACGTGACTTTCTGTCCCATGTACGACGACGACCGCGGGGCTTACTGGCTAAGCGAATTTGAAGAGATCAGAAACCCTTACTTTGGCAGCATGATGCTGAGCTGCGGTGAAGTCAGGGAAACCCTGCGTGCTGGCGTCATACAGGATCCTGACCATGAAATGCAGGAAATGGAGGGACACGTGCATTAAACCGGTCCCGCTATTCCACCTCCAGCCTGATCAGCTCCACCCGGCGATTCCGTGCACGACCGTCTTCGTCATGGTTGCCGGCAACAGGGGCCCAGGGACCAAGTCCGTGAGGAGTCAGCCTGCCGGGATCAATGCCGTGCTCATTCGCCAGGTACTCGATAACGGCCTCTGCCCGGCGCATCGATAAGTCCATGTTGTAATCCACACTGCCGGTAGCATCGGTATGGCCCGCAACACCCAACTCGAGGTCCGGATGTTCTTCCAGCAAGAGGGCGATCTCCCGGAGGGTCGAGGCAGAGCCCTCCTGTATGCTGGCTTCATCCGTGTCAAAATGGATTCCGTAAATGCGCACACTGCCTGTCTCTTCCAGATATTCAGCCATGGCCGCAGCACTGATGTCGACCTCCACCTTGCCGGTGACCAGCGGCTGCTCTTCCATCACCTGGAGGGCAGTCACGGGTTGTCCGTCCACCCTGTCGCTCAAAACCGTGTGGGCAGAAACATATACATCGCCCTCATCCCCGGGTAAACGCGCCAGGAAATAGCTCTGATCTCTGCCCATCATTGGATTCCGGCCCCTCAAATCAAAGGAGGGCGCATATTGTGTGTAGACATGCCGGGGACAGCCATCCATGCCATCAAAACATTCATATAGCATATCAAAGCCGGCATCCTGAAGGGCGACCTGGTAATTGCGCTGCACCTGCAGGACAGACAAGCCCTCAGGCGCCACATAAAGGATACGGGTTACCTCTCCCTCCAGGTCGATGGTTCGCAAACCATCCTCATTTACCTCTTTTGGGAAAACAATGCGATCGTAATCATAATGCGCATACCCGATAATATACGAGCCCTCATACCGGGAAATCATCGGGTGATCCTCACTCCCTTCAATATCTTCCCCGGCAAATGCGGGAGTCAAAAACAATCCAAGGGAAATAATCACTAAAACACTCAAAATCTCTTTTTTGTACATAATTAGATGGTTTTCGTAAAACAACATGTGCCAACTACGATTTTGGTCTCTACTCACAAACCGCAATCAAGCGCATATACATATATTGAACAAACTGATGCAATCCAATGGCAAAATTTTGGTATACAGTAAGTTGATTACCTCGACATTGCCGACTTTTCGACTTTTTGATGTTTCGACGTTTCGCCTTTTCGACTTTTCGCCATTATGTAACATATAGATATGCAATATATAAAAACTGAAGCAAAATCACAAAAAAAAAGGATTAAATCAACCGATAAATCCCTGAAATTTTGATATACTTGCATATATACACATCTGGCCTGCAGGATGCATGCGGGTAAAAAAAATGATTAACCTCGTTACCATATGCCGGAAATTGCCACGATCAGCACAGCTCAATTGGAAGAAAAGCGCAGGGACCTGGATGTCCAACTCATCGACACACGCCCGGTGGATGCATACAATGGCTGGAAGCTCATGAACGAAGCCAGGGGTGGCCACATTCCCGGTGCCCGCTCCCTGCCACTCAAATGGACCCAATACATTGACTGGATAGAGATCGTCCGCAACAAAAACATCCGGCCCGACCAGCACATCATCATCTATGGATACCGGCCGGAAGACTGCGTGCAGGTGGCCAACCGTTTCCTTAAATCTGGCTATGAACGAGTCTCAGTGTACCCGGATTTTCTGGATGAGTGGGTGCCTGCCAGGGAAAACAGCCTGATCCACCTGTTCAGGTATCAGCGGCTGGTGCATGCCGGATGGATAAAGAATGTGATCGATGGGAAAGTGCCCGAGAGCCATCCGGGCGGGCATACCGTGATCTGCCATGCCCACTACCGCAACCGGGATGCGTATTTGTCCGGACATATTCCTGGAGCCATCGACATAGACACCAACGCTTTGGAGGACCCCGACACATGGAACAGAAGGTCACCGAAAGAGTTGAAGCATGCCCTGGAGGCTCACGGGATAGACAGCGACACCACGGTGATCCTCTATGGGAAATACATGGACCCCGACCGGGATGACGAGTTCCCGGGAAGTGCCGCCGGGGACATCGGCGCCATACGTTGCGCATTGATCATGATGTATGCAGGCGTCAGGGACGTCCGGATCCTCAATGGCGGGTTTCATTATTGGGAACACGCAGGTTATGATGTTCATACAGATGACGTGCCTAAAAAGCCGGTGAAAGAGTTTGGCAGGGAGATCCCGGCTAATCCGCAGCTCATGGTGGACCTTGATGAGGCCAGGCAAATGATCGCCGCAGATGATGCAGAGCTGGTATGCGTGAGAAGCGTTCCCGAGTTTCTTGGTGAAGTCAGTGGGTACAATTACATTGATGTGAAAGGCCGGATCCCGGGTGCAGTGTTTGTCGAAGGCGGCAGCGATGCCTACCATATGGAGAACTACCGGAACCTGGACTATTCGGTGAGGGAATTCCAGGAAGTGCAGGAACTTTGGCGGCAAGCCGGACTATCGCCGGACAAACACCTGGCCTTCTATTGTGGCACCGGCTGGCGCGGCAGCGAAGCCTGGTTCAATGCATGGCTGATGGGATGGCCCCGGGTGTCCGTGTTTGACGGCGGATGGTTTGAATGGAGCAACGACCCCAGGAATCCCTATGAAACCGGCCCGGTCCGTTAGTGTGAAACCTTTGGGGTGTGCCGGGTTGCTGGTTAGCAGGGGCACTGGGCGCCGGGCAAGGTAAGTATGAAGTAAGAAGAAGATGTCTTTTTGTCTTTTTGTCTTTTTTACATTTCAACATTACATTATAACCATGGAAGATCCAGATCCCGACCAGCATCTCACATCCGAAGCAAAAATCCACATCACCAACCTGCTTCCAGAGATCGGAAAAGAAGCAATGCAAAAGGAGGTTTTGCAAGGCCTGCAGGCCAGGCCCAGATACATCCCCAGCAAATACTTCTACGATAAAAAAGGGTCTGCGCTTTTTGAAGAGATCACCAAATTGGAAGAGTATTATCCAACGAGGACCGAAAAAGAGATCATTGCCAGTCTCTGGGATAAACTGCAGCTGGATGGTGAGGATGTGCAGATCATCGAACTGGGCAGCGGGGATGCATCCAAAATCGAGTTGCTGCTTTCCCAGGTGCCTGTGGAGAAACAACGGCATATTCATTATATCCCGGTAGACATTAGCGAATCGTCAATCAAAACGGCCGCAGCAAGGCTTGCAAGGCATTTTCCAGGTCTCCGCATCACCGGGATCGTGGCAGACTTCATCCATCAGCTTGACTCGCTCCCCCGGGAAGGAAAAAGATGTTTCTGCTTTTTCGGCAGCACCATTGGCAACCTGGATAAAAATGAGATCAGACATTTCATGACCATGCTCAAAAACACCATGCACAATGGAGACTACTTTCTGCTGGGCCTCGATATGGTCAAACCAGTGGATGTCCTGGAGAGAGCATATAATGACAGCAAAGGCGTTACCGCCCGCTTCAACAGAAACATCCTTAACGTGACAAACGACCTGCTTACAGCTACATTTGACCCGGATGCGTTCTCCCATGTGGCTTTTTTTAACCAAAGCAAACAGCGGATAGAAATGCACCTGAAGGCTGAAAAGGACATGGACGTTCACTTCGGCTTCAATGGGCAAAAGATCCGGCTGACCAAAGGAGAAACCATCCACACGGAGAACTCACAAAAATTTGACAGGAAGCAGGTTGAAAAGCTGGCTGCAGGAAACGGGATGAGAATCAAACAGCAATTTACCGACCCGAAAGGTTGGTTCAGCTTGGTGTATTGCTGTGCAGACTCACCTTAATAAAATTCTGACCAAAACAACCGCCATAACTTTGGTCGGTATGATAAAATTTGCTTTCCGGGAAAGGTTGTTTTATTATTGACACTGCGAATCATCTGGATATACGAAATGGCATGTATTTCCTGACATCACAGGACTAGCGCAATCCCCGCCAGCAAGCCGGCAGCCCCTAACAGGTAATATACCCAGTAAGGCTTTGGGTGTGCAGGGTTTCTGCCAAATAGCCTGATCGTTACCTGGTAAATCCAGTTACGATTCGCAGATACCAGGACATAAAAAACATCGGAGGCCTTTCTGAATGGCCAGAAACCTTTGTAGAGCGGCATGATCCAGCGCCATTTCCTCCCATACACATGCAGGGCATGGAAAACCGCCGCGGCGCCCGCATAAACCGACCCGTCCGTATCAATAAAGTGTATGGCCTTACGGAACTCCGCCAGGTCGATATCCGGAAACTCACGGTGCAGGTCCTGAAAAGGCCTGTATACTAGCTTGTCACCCGTTAGGAGCTTCCACTTGATCACCCAGTAATGGCAAAAACCGCATTTGCCATCCCATGCCATGGTCGGGTGCTTCGGCGGATAACTGGTGTGTTTCCTGGTTTGTACCATCGTATTTATGGTTAATCTCAACCCATGAATGGCTCTGAACTTAATTAAACCGCCCAGAACCAGCCAAAGTTAAAACAATGAATGCAAATATTAATCTATTATCATCGTAAGCAACATCTTGAACTTTTCTTCAGCAAACACAGCATGCGGAATGCTTGCGGGCATGATTATAGTATCTCCTTCCTGCAAAAGGTAAGGCTTTTTGTCAATGGTGATCTTTGCCTTGCCTTCGATGACCTGCACCATCGCATCAAAAGGAGCAGAATGTTCACTGAGTTGTTGTCCCTTATCAAAAGCAAACAAGCTAATATTGCCTGTCGATTTCTCAAGCACACGCTTGCTTACGATGCTGTTGGAAGCATAAGTAATGTCTTGCTTAAAGTTGATTTTTGAACTATGCGCAAAAGTATTCATGGTCTAAATTCTTTATGATTTGATCAATCAGGTTTCGCACGCTAAATTGTTTGGTGCACACATGGTAAACAATACAAAATTACAAAATGTTTATCTTTTTATGTAATCTTGTACCTTTTTTCTCTTTTAGTCACCCACACTACATATATCCTTTGACAAAAAAGATTTTTTCTTACTTTAGCTAATAATCTGTCTTTTTGTCTTTTTGTCTTTTTGTCCTTTTGTCCTTTTGTCCTTTTGTCTTTTCGTCTTTTCGTCCTTTTGTCTTTTTGTCTTTTCGTCTTTTCGTCCTTTTGTCTTTTTGTCTTTTCGTCTTTTCGTCCTTTTGTCCTTTAATAAACCACAGACTATGAAGTATGTCGGAGCACATGTAAGCGCAGCAGGTGGTGTGGAAAACGCCCCCATCAATGCGCACGCTATCGGCGCCAAAGCATTTGGGTTGTTTACCAAAAACCAGCGCCAGTGGAAGGCAAAACCGCTTACAGAAGAGAACATTCAAAAATTCAGGGAATACTGTGAAAAATACGGGTATGGCCCGGGCCAGATCTTGCCGCACGACAGCTACCTGATCAACCTGGGGCATCCCGAAAAGGCTGCACGCAACAAATCCAGGGACGCTTTTCTTGATGAAATGCAAAGGTGCGAACAGCTGGGCATCGACCGGCTCAACTTCCATCCCGGCAGCCACCTGAACAAAACCGATGAGGAAAGCTGCCTGAAAACCATTGCCGAATCAGTTAATATCGCCCTGGACAAAACCCGCGGTGTAACTGCAGTGATCGAAAACACGGCCGGTCAGGGCACCAACATGGGAAGAAGCTTTGAAGAGATCCGATTCATCATGGATCATATCGAAGACCAATCGCGCGTTGGCGTGTGCATCGACACAGCCCATGCTTACTCGGCGGGATATGACCTGAAGAGCGAAGAAGGCTTTGCACAGACTTTCAAAAAATTTGACCAGATTATCGGATTATCCTACCTGAGAGGCATGCACCTGAACGACTCCAAAAAAGAAGTCGGATCCCGCGTCGACCGCCACGACCTGATCGGCAAAGGCACCCTTGGCGCTGAGGTCTTTATCCGTATCATGAACGATGCCCGGTTCAATGGCATACCCATGATCCTCGAAACTCCTGATCCGGATAAATGGCAGGAGGAAATTGCCTTCCTCTACGGAGCCATCACTCAATAAACGCTGCTTCATCTTAACTGGGATAACTTTTATCTGTTAATGTTTTCTCAAATTATTGGTTATCTGATGTTTATGTTTTCAACAGAACTGCTATTGGCTCTTGGCTATTAGCTTTTGGCTTTCTTGCCAATAGCCAATAGCTAATAGCCAAAAGCCTATTTAATCCAAAAGTCCCCGCGACAATAATCATCCCCCTGTGTGTCAAAAATCCTGACATGGGTGTTTCATATCAATTATACCCCTGAAAAGACCTGTAATCACGGAAATTTTGCTTGCCAAACCTCAAAACACACGTTTTGTTTAACTTTCTTGATGTTTCGTTGAACATTTTAAATGCACCTATGTTTATATGTTAGTTTTTCATTCATTAAAACCTAAATAAACATGGAAAGACTTGGTAACGCTACTTTTGAAAACTATGTAGGCCTTGAGCAGGGACTCAGTGAAATGGCCTACCAAATGGTGGCCCACGTGCTCACACTGGGTTATGCGGTGATGCTGGCCGGACTCTTCTATTTTATCTTAACCATGAAGACGGTAGCACCGAAATACCGCATCTCATCCGTATTGTCGGTTGTGGTCATGGTGTCGGCATTCCTTCTGCTCTATGCACAATCGCAAAACTGGACAAGCAGTTTTGTGTTCGATAAAGAACAAGGAAGGTATTTCCTTGGTGAAGGCTACGACCTGTTCAACAACGGATACAGGTATCTCAACTGGTTGATTGATGTGCCCATGCTATTATTCCAGATACTTTTTGTAGTGGCACTCACCAAATCCAAATTTTCATCCATACGTAACCAGTTCTGGTTCTCAGGAGCTGCGATGATCATCACGGGATACATCGGACAGTATTATGAAGTGACCAGCTTTGGCACTTACGCCGTATGGGGTGCGATCTCCACGATATTCTTCATCCACATTCTCTACCTGATGCACAAAGTTATCAAGGAAGGTCAGGAAGGGATCCCGGAAAAAGCTCAGCGTACGCTTCGTTCCATTTGGGTGCTATTCCTTATTGCATGGATGCTTTACCCGGGTGCATACCTTATGCCCCACCTGGCAGGTATTGGGCCGGAAGGCGGATTATTTAGCGAAGCCGGAGTCGTTGGCCGTCAGATAACTTACACCATTGCCGACGTTTCATCCAAGGTAATTTACGGAGTACTGCTGACTGTCGTAGCACGCAGCCGCAGCCTTGCCGAAGGTTACGAGGAAAAATAACCCTGCAAATTGTTTTTTATTTGCAATGGCCGGCACGTATTACGCTGCCGGCCATTTTTTTATGCGTTTCTGAAGAGACTTACCCTGTATGCTACCGGCAAAATATTGTCGCAAAATCAAACAATATCCCCCCGTAGCAGGCGTTTTTCATTCGTCAGCTTATAAATGATCTGCGGTTACGACAAATGAAGGCCATCGTAGAGCAAACTGGTTCCCAAATAGCAAACACGCCCGGATCAAATGCTGCATTACCACTGAGCCAAAATCGTTTATTGTGAAAATGCTATCTGTTAAAAGATTTGTTATTGTAACGCTTTTCTTTTTTGCTCTAGTCTTTCATCACACCCTCACCTTTGCCAATTTCCTAAACCTGGAAAAAGAAATAGAATGGCGCGAACCGGAATTGTTTCATATTGACGACTCCCTTGCAATAAAACAGCTTTCCTTCAGCGGAGCTTTCTTCACAGATACCCTTGTCACCATCCCTATATACAGCTATTTAACCCAAAACCGGACTCCCCTTTTTCGCCACCAATTCCAGGTGGAAGAAACACGCTATGCACCGGTTTGCGGGCAGGCCGACAAGATATTACGTGAGGCAGGATTCTTTCAGAACAGCCTCACCCTCCATCACAGCTTGCACGGGCACCGGAAGGAATATCAAAGTGTTGTGGAGTTTTATCCCTTCATTTATGATGAAGACAACGATATTTTTTTAAAACTTGTGGCCTTCCAGCTAAAGATTCAGGAGGTTTTCGATCAGTACCAGCAAACAAAACCTGCCAATGAATTTGCTGACAGCTCCGTATTGGCCACAGGCGATTGGTACAAACTATGCGTGGATGAAACCGGCATCTACCAGCTTGGTTATGAAGACCTGCAATCCCTTGGTATGAGTCCGTCTGAAGTGCAAAAACAACACATCAGCCTCTTTGGCAATGGCAGCGGCATGCTGCCGGAAGCCAACTCAGCCCCTTTTACCGATGACCTGAAGGAAAACGCAATATATGTCTCAGGTGGCAATTCAGGCACATTTGGCACGGATGATTACATCCTGTTTTACGGAAGATCACCGGATACCTGGCATTATAACGAAGCGGCAGGATTGTTTGAACCCCAGGTGCACCTCTATGCCAACGAAGCATGCTATTTTATCACTGCAAACCATGGCCAGGGGAAACGCGTTTCCATGACAGACAATCCCGACACGGAAGCGGACCACACTGTGGATACGTTTCACGATTATGCCCTTCACCAGCGCAACCTGACCAATTTACTTGAGTCCGGAAGAAAGTGGTTCGGAGAGACCTTTTCCTCGCAGCAGAGTCGTCACTTTTCCTTTGATCTGCCTGATCTGTCCGGGGACAATGATGTATCTGTAAACATCCGTGTGGCAGCCAGGTCTGCACAAACAAGCCATTTCACGGTCGCCTCGGGTGGAAAAGAATACACCCTGGCTGTAGA
>PWRF01000023.1 GCA_003556325.1 Bacteroidales bacterium
GCCTCCCCCGGCCAGGTGGGGATCATCAGACCGCACGAAATTCTGACGCGGCCAATCAACAGGTCTTTACCCCCATCATTATACACCGTTATCTCACCGCTGGCCCGCTCCCCGGCCACCAGGTGGCCAAGGCAGATAGAATCGCTTTCTACCCGTAACACCGGATGATTCATGTTTTGGGAGTTTTCACCTGCCAGGATACAGGGAAAAGCACACACCATAAACAGCAATATGGCAAAATTCTTCAGATTCATTTATTAGATTACTTTTTATTCAACCCTGATTCCATATTTAAGTAACATTCTGGGCAAATGGTCATCCAGGCTTTCGTGTGTTTATATTTGTTCAGCTAATTGTTATTGAGGTGTTTATTTTCTTGTCAAAAGTTTAGGGGTTGTGTTGCAACTGTCAAAATGTCGAAATGTCGAAACGTCCCAATAATCATCCTCATGTGTGTCAAAAACACTGTTCCCGAAGGGTCGGGATTTACAACATGGAAGTATGGCTTCGCCGGGCTCGCAGGTGCTTGATTCATGCATTTATAATGCTACTGCATGGCTGCCTCGATCTCTTCTACGGTTCTCGGTGCGCTGGCGGATAGGTTGATGTTGCCGTCTTCCGTGATCAGGATGTCATCCTCGATGCGCACCCCGATTCCTTCATATTTTTCATATATGGGTCTCACTTGTTCCACGAAGGCGTTCAATTCTTCTTCTGTTGCCAGGTGTCCGAACATTTCGTGAATGCCATCCATCAGTCCCACCATAAAATAGAGGCCGGGCTCGTTGCTCATCACCATACCGGGTTCGATTTCCCTGCCCCTGATCTCCGGGGTGAGGATATGTTCGTTGCGTGCATCTGTGTCAAACCCATATTCTCCCGCATCATGCACCTCCAGGCCAATGTAATGGTTTACCCGGTGTTGAATGTAAAACCGTTTCTGCCACCAGGAGGTAGTGTCGGGGATCAGCCCCATCTCATGCAGTTCGGCCACCATGAGTGCGGTGGCATGATGGTGCCCGTCGAGCATCCGGTATCCGGGCTTCATCTTTTCCCCGGCTGCGTTGTTTGCTTTTAGCACGATCTCATAGATCCTTCGTTGCTCGGGTGTGAAGGTGCCATTGACAGGTATGGTGCGCGTGACATCCGCCGTGTAACCGCCGAGGCTTCGGGCGCCGACATCCATGAGCAACACGTCGCCATCTTCCAGCACACGGTCGTTGCGGGTGTGGTGAAGGAGGCAGCTGTTGGGCCCCGATCCCACAATCGACGGAAAGCCCCTATCCATGCCATTACGCCGGAAGATGTATTCAATCTCAGCCTGCACTTCGTATTCGGTTAGTCCGGGCCGGACCGCCTGCAGCACATATTGATGGGCTTTTACCGTGACATCGGCGGCTTGCTGCAACTGGGCTATTTCCCACTCATCCTTGACCACCCTGTGCTCGTGCAGTATAGGGGTGATATCCCGTATCTGCGCATGGCCTGCCATCTGGTCTGCAACCATTTCCCGTATCCTGCGATCCCGGTTATGCAAATAAATATTCGATTTCCCATCCAGCAGTCCGGGCAGTTTCTCCTCGAAATCATCAAGGGCAAAAGCCGCATCTGCACCAAACTTTTCAAGGGCTCCATCCTTGCCGTATACTTCACCTGTCCACATCACCGTGTAGATCTCCCAGGGTGTAACAAATAGCTGGTACGCGTCCTGCTCACCCGGCATGATGACGGCAATTCCCTGCCTTTCCGGGAAGCCGGTGACATAACGGAAATCCGGGTTGGCATCAGCCGAGATGATGATGATGTCTGCATCCACGTCCTCCAGGATGCGGGCCCTGCGCTCCTGAAAGGCCGGCAGATCAAACAGTCCAACCTGGTGATCGTGGATGAACTTTTCCGGAAGCTCTCCGGGTGCTAAACCTGTTTTTTGTCGCATGTTCTGAATGGTAAAAATGGCAGCAATGATCACCACCATGACGAGCAGCCTGGTGATGACGACGTATCGTTTCGTACTTTTTGAAGGTGTCATATCCGTAACCAATAATGTTATTTTTGCTATTGCTATTAAGGGTTGTAAAAATAGTAAAGATTCCTGATTTTGCTGATTTTCGCATCATTTTATAATTTTGCCCCCATGCGAGGAGACCCCAAATTATATGAGCTATTGGATCAGCTGGAGATCAGCTATGACTATTACCCACACCCGGAGGCGCCCACCGTTGAAGAGGCTGCCAAATACTGGAAAGACCTGGATGCGGCGCATTGTAAAAACCTATTTTTCCGGAATCACAAGGGCAACCGGCATTACCTGGTGATTCTGGATCACCGGCAGACGCTCAATATCCGCGACCTGGAGCAGCGCCTGAAACAAGGCAAGCTCACCTTTGCTTCCCCCAAGCGCCTTATGAAGTACCTGGGGTTGACCCCGGGTTCGGTAACTCCTTTTGGGCTGATCAACGACATCGAACGCCATGTGCACCTTTTCGTTGACGAGCGTCTTCGGGATTCAGACCACATCAGCTTTCATCCCTGCATCAATACCGCTTCGCTGGTGATTGCCTACAGGGACTTCCTGCGTTTTCTGGAACACCAGGGCAACAGCTGGGAGTATGTGTGAAAAATCTGCTAATGTGCCAATGTGTTAATGTGCTAATGAAGGGTCGGTTGGGCTGTGTTCAGTGCTGATTAATAGTCCTTTTGGCAATATGTTGGCCAATGTGCTTTTATATAACTAACACAAGTTATCCTTTATACAACATGGGCAGTGCCCATCTGGGGACTAATGTGCCAATGTGCTAATTAAGAGCGCGTCCGGTAGTTTGGTTTCAATTATAAGAATTTGCCGCGCGCATAATAATGAGAGCAAAATCAGCTACTAACAGAGGGATTTATTCTCAACTTCCGAAACCCTTCATTAGCATTAACACATTAGCACATTAACACATTAGCACATTAACACATTATCCCTTTCAGGCCAGGAAAGCGATCAGCACACCGGCAGCCACGGCAGATCCAATGACACCGGATATGTTGGAGGCCATGCAGTATTGCAGCAGGTGGTTGCCGGGGTCGTGTCTGACGGCAATTTCGTTCGCTACCCGGGATGCCATAGGCACCGCGCTGAGGCCGGTAGCACCGATAAGGGGGTTGATCTTCTTTTTGGCGAAGAGGTTGTATATCTTTACAGCAGCAATACCGCCTGCCACGGAGATGGCAAAAGCGATGAGGCCTCCGAAGATGATGCCCAGGGTACGTACATCCAGGAAAGTGGCGGATGTCATGGTGGCCCCGACGGCAAGCCCCAGGAAGATGGTGGCGGTATTCAGGATGGGGCCTGTGGCGGCTTCACTCAGCCGGCCGGTAGCTACCCCGATCTCCCTGATCAGGTTGCCGAACATCAGCATGCCCACCAGGGGCACCGAGGTAGGCACGAAAAATGCGACAACGATGCCGAGCACCACCGGAAAGGCGATCTTTACCGCTGTCATGTTTTTAATCTCCCGTTTTGCAGGGAATTGCCTGTCCATGGCTTTCATGTTGATCGACAACTCCTTTTTGCTGCATAGGATCCTTGTTATCGGGGGGATGATCACGGGTACGAGGGCCATGTAGGAATAGGCTGCAATGGCGATGGGTCCGAGCATATGCGGTGCCAGCAGGATGGAGATATAGATGGCCGTTGGGCCGTCGCCACCGCCAATAATGCCCAGGGCGCCTGCTTCCTGTGCGGTAAATCCCACGGCAATGGCTGCAAAGAAGACACTGAAGATGCCCAGCTGGGCAGCTGCGCCAAACAGGGACAGCCGCAGGTTACGGAGCATCGGGCCGAAATCGGTGAGGGCTCCCACGCCGAGAAAGATGATGGGAGGGAGGAAGCCCGTCTTGATCAGCATATAGTACAGGTAGTTCATGATGCCGTATTCACCGGCGATCTCAATCAGGTTCATGTACCGTCCATCTTCAAACCTCACCATCTCTTCGGGGACAATCCCCATGCCGGCACCGGGCAGGTTGGCCAGGATAACGCCAAACCCGATGGGAACAAGCAGCAGGGGTTCATATTTCTTGCGGATCCCCAGAAAAAGGAGGAATATGCCGATGGCGAGCATCAGGATGGCACCCGGCGCGGAAAACAACTCGCCGATGGCTGTGATACGATATAGGTTCTCTAAGGCAGACATATGAAAGGTTTCAAACTGGTGAACTTATAGAAAGCAGGACTTGCCCTATAATTTGGCGGCTTCCTTTTACCCGCATTGCAAACACTGTCTGCAGTCCTGGCACTTGATTGCAGGAAGCCATCCTGCATAGCTTATTTTTCTTGTCTTTTGTCTGATGAGTGCGGATTTGCCTGGCAATCAGGAGACGTCCCGCAATTAACCAGTATTTTGGCGATCTACATTGCTATTATTGCTCCAGCCGGAACAGCACGTCGTCCTCGAACACTTCGGATCCGTTTTCCCTGGCGATTTCCGCGATCCTGCCCGACTGGTCTGACCGGATGGTGTTGTAAGTCTTCATTGCTTCGATGTATCCAAGCACATCACCCTCTTTGACCTGGTCGCCCACCTTGACGGGCTTTTCTGAAAGCTCGCGGGTCAGGTAAAAGTTGCCGGACAATGGGGAGGTAACCTCTGCAAGCTTTCCCTGCTCAGCCGGATTTTGACCTGCAGGACTTGCTTCGCCCCGGGATGACTGGTCTTTGCCACTACCGGAATGTGCATCGTAAGAGACAGTGACACGGTACTTTTCGCCATCCACATCCACCGTCATGGTGCCGGGCTGCAGTTCAGCAGCTTCTTTGGCTGGAGGTTCTTCTGTTACCGTTTTTACTTTCTGGTAGAGGCCTGCGCCTTCGCGCCTGCGTTTTTCCAGGTCTTTCTCAAAGTCCTTTTTGGCCTTGCCCGATTTGTAATTGCGGTATTGCTCGGGATGCATGGCCAGCTGGAAAAGCTCTTCGTCGTCCTCGCCATACTCCCATCCGTTGTCATCCATTTCCTTACGGAAGTCATCCAGCTTGTCGGGATAAAGTTCCTGTGGATTGCCCGTAAAGAATTCCTTGCCCTCTTTTTTTGCGAGTTCTTCAATTTCGGGAGCAAGTTTTCCGGGCAGGCGGCCAAGTTTGCCGGTCAGCATGTCCCATATATTATCCGGAATGATCTCCCAGCGTTCACCGCCTTTTACCATTTGCGTCACGTTGATGACGGCCAGATTCTTGACATACTGGCTGAACGGCGTCACCAGCGGCGGATAGCCCACCTTCGGCCAGATATACTCTACCTCCTGGAACAGTTTCACCAGGAGCTTGTCTTCGTTTAGCAGGGGCTTGTCATTTTTCTCCAGCCAGCGATTCAGGTCTGCCAGGTTCTTTTCGAGGTCGCTCATCAATGACCCCATCATACCGCCCGGCAAGCCCGATGAGATAAGTAAGGAGTTCATCTGGCGGTTTGTCGGGGTAATGAAATAGCCCAGGAAGTCCTCCATGAAGTCCTGGTTCATGCTGCGCACCTTCATATACGCCTTCATGTCGACCTCCGGTACATCGTACCCGGCGTCTTTAAGCATGGCCTGCACGGCGAGTACGTCTACGTGGCCCGTTCCCCAGGACAGTGGTTCCATGCCCACATCGATGTATTCGGCGCCGGCCCTGGCGACCTCCAGGATGGAGGCCATGGCGAACCCGGGTCCGGAATGGGAGTGGTACTGGATAGGGATACCGGGGTGTTTGTCCTTTATTCCGGCCACGATCTTGCCCAGCCAAACCGGCCGGCCAATGCCAGCCATGTCTTTCAGGCAAATCTCATCAGCTCCGCCGTCGATGACCTTATTGGCCAGATCAATATAATAATCGACCGTATGGACTTCCGAGAAAGTAATGCTGAGAGCCGCCTGTGCTTTCATTCCTGCATCTTTGGCATATTTGACCGAGTCGATGATGTTGCGCGGGTCATTCATGCCGCAAAAAATACGCACCACATCAACGCCTTGTGATTTTTTGACCTTGTACATCAGTTTTCGCACATCGGCCGGCACGGGTTGCATCCGGATCCCGTTCAGCGAGCGGTCCAGCATATGACAGGTGATCCCGGCCTCTTTCAGTGGTTTTGTCCACTCCCTGACCGCCTTATTGGGGTTCTCCCCGAATAACAGGTTGATCTGCTCAAAACCCCCGCCATTGGTCTCCACGCGGTCGAAGCATCCCATTTTAACAATTTCGGGTGCAATGGCAGTGAGTTGATCCACCCGGGGCACATATTTGCCTGCCGACTGCCACATATCCCGGTAAACTAAAGAGAATTTTATTTTCTGCATAAGCCTTGAGCTTAATTGGTGAAACAATATATTGATACAGCGTGTTAAGGCAGCTTTTCGATCTTCTGCACCCTGCCTTTGCCCCGCGTCACCGTTTGCACGGCGGCTGCGATGGCTGCCAGGTGTTTTGCCTTGACTGTAGTTGGTTTCAACGTGGATGGCCCTTCACCGGCAACGGGGAAATAGCGGTTGACAAACCATATGATGGCATTTCCAATGCCTACTACCACCAGGAGGACGAGGAATACCGTTAAAAGCCCCAGAATAAATACCTGTACCGGAAGACTCATTGTGTGTATTTTGTTTGTCAGTTGTTATGCAACAACGTCTGTGCTGCTGATGTGTTTCTGTTGATGTCAAAAAGTCAAAATAACCCTTTAACCACCTTCTCCATGAATAAACAAGCGGGGCATACACCGGGATATGCCCCGCTCGTGGCGGTTTGCCGCCGGAGCGCTTCTTTCGAAGCACTGTCGGCAAAGATAAGAAAAAAAACGAAACCTTTTACACTGTTGTTAAATAATTAACAATTTACGCATCTTCCAGTAATGCCTTCATGTCTTCGTCTACGGTGTTGATGCCTGAGATACCAAAATTCTCGACCAGCACGTTGGCTACGTTGGGCGAAAGGAAAGCGGGAAGGGTGGGGCCGAGGTGGATGTTTTTCACTCCGAGGTAGAGCAGGGCCAGAAGGACGATTACGGCCTTTTGCTCATACCAGGCGATGTTATAGGCAATGGGCAGTTCGTTGATGTCGTTAAGCTCAAATACCTCTTTCAGTTTCAGGGCGATGACTGCCAGAGAATAGCTGTCGTTGCACTGGCCGGCATCCAGAACCCTGGGGATGCCCCCGATGTCGCCCAGAGGCAACTTGTTGTAACGGTATTTGGCACAGCCTGCGGTGAGGATAACGGTATCTTCCGGCAGCGCCCTGGCAAACTCCGTGTAGTAATCGCGGCTCTTCATGCGGCCATCGCAGCCGGCCATCACGAAAAACTTGCGGATGGCGCCTGACTTCACGGCATCCACTACCTTGTCGGCAAGGGCCAGTACCTGGTTGTGTGCAAAACCGCCGGTGATCTCCCCGGTTTCGATCTCTACCGGAGCCTCGCAGCGCCTGGCGTGTTCGATGACCTTTGAGAAGTCTTTGCGGCCGTCTTCAGCCCTTTCGGGGATGTGTGCGGCACCGTCAAGGCCTGAGGACCCTGTGGTGTAGATCCTGCCGGCGTAAGTCGCGCTTTTCAGCGGGGGCACGATGCAGTTGGTGGTAAAGAGGATGGGGCCGTTGAATTTTTCAAACTCCTCGCGCTGCTTCCACCAGGAATTGCCGTAGTTGCCCACAAAGTGGTCATACTTTTTGAAAGCCGGATAGTAATGAGCGGGAAGCATTTCGCTGTGGGTGTACACATCCACACCGGTATCCCTGGTCTGCTCAAGCAGATCCTCCATGTCGCGGAGGTCGTGGCCGCTGATCAGGATACCCGGATTGTTGCGTACGCCAATGTTCACCTTTGTGATTTCCGGGTTGCCATAGGTTGAGGTGTGTGCCTTGTCGAGCAATGACATCACTTCCACACCGTATTTGCCGCATTCCAGCACCATGGCCGTCAGCTCGTCTGCACCGAGGCTGTCGTCGAGCGTCGCAGCCAGGCCTTTTTGCATGAATGCATCAATGTCTTCGCTTTTGTGCTTCAGGTTGCCAGCGTGCTCTGCATACGCTGCAATTCCTTTAATTCCGTAAGTAAGCAGCTCGCGAAGAGAACGGATGTCTTCATTTTCCGTCATTTGAAGGATACCTGCCTGTTGTGCTTTTCTTTCATACTCCCCTGGAGTGTATGCATTCCACTGGGCAGGCTCGGGGAGCGACTCTTTGTTCAGCTGGATGCCGGCATCTTCCATCTTGTTTTCGAGTTCGATGCGGAGAGCAAATCCATCCCTGATCTTGTCGATAAAACGTTGCTTGTCGAAATTGGCGTTGGTGATGGTCATGAACAATCCTTCCTGGATGAAACGATCCACCCTGGGGTCGGTGATGCCCTTTTCGCGGGCCATGTTTGCATAGACAGACATGCCTTTCAGAAAATACATCATCACGTCCTGGATGCCTGCGACTTCAGGTTCCTTACCGCATACGCCTTTTACTGTGCATCCTGTGCCTTTTGCGGCTTCCTGGCATTGAAAACAAAACATACTCATAGCTGTAAATTTTTTGGGGTTTGTGTTTCAGGCCTGGGTCGATCCTTTGACGATGACCACCCAGTTGCCCTTTGATTTGATTGTGTTTTATTTATCTGGTGTTGATCGAGATTCAAGATTATCCGGGTTAAATCCATTCTTCGTTAATGACTTCACCCTGAAGGCTTACCGTAATGGCTTTCACGGGCACCTTTCTGGAGGCTCTGTCTGTGGCCATTTTTG
Organism: Bacteroidales bacterium; assembly: GCA_003556325.1. Classification (GTDB taxonomy): domain Bacteria; phylum Bacteroidota; class Bacteroidia; order Bacteroidales; family UBA7960; genus PUPG01. The sequence goes on from PWRF01000023.1 coordinate 8,731, forward strand.
CCATTTGCAGCAGTCCCGTGCAGCAGGGTACTTCCATCACCATCACCGTGAGGGTGTTGATTTTTGCGTCGTTGATCATGCTGACAAGCTTATCGATATACATCTCTTTCCCCTGGTCGAGCTTCGGACATGCAATGGCCAGGCCTTTGCCTGCCAGAAAGTCGTTGTGGAAGTTCCCCATGGAAAAGGCAACGCAGTCGGCTGCCAGCAACACGTCGGTTTTCTGGAAATAGGGTGCCTGGGGGTTGACCAGGTGGAGTTGCACCGGCCACTGCCTGAGCGCTGAGGCTCCGCTGCCGGACTTGCCTTGCTCGGATCCGGACTCTTGCTGATGGCCGTTGTTTGCAAACTGCATGATTCGCGATCCCGGACAACCGCCACCGTGGTCGTGTGGTTTGGGTGTAGCTTGCTTCGGGGCTGCTTCGGCAGTGGCTTGCCCCGTACCAGTTGCTGCTCCGGCAACTGCGGCTTCTTTTTTTGATGTGTGTTGATGCATGGTTGATGTTGAAGATTCAGAATGATTACTTTGGTTTTTTAGCTTGGAAAGGTCCACATCCAGTTCATTTTCCTTAATGTACCGGATGCCTTGTGCCACGAACTCGTCCTGGTTATGGTCGATAAGGTGGTTCAGGTGGGCCAGGATGGTGGCTTCCCCTTTGGGCGCGATGCGCTCCATCACCTTGACCTCGTCGTAGGGTTCAGCCTCTCTTTCTTCCAGGCTGATGGCACCCACCGGGCACTCGGGAATACAGGCACCCAGGCCGTCGCAATACAGGTCGCTGATCATACGCGCCTTTCCATCGATCATCTGCAATGCGCCTTCGTGGCATCCTTCCACGCAAAGTCCGCATCCGTTGCAGAGGTCTTCGTCTATTTTGATGATTGTTCTTTTCATTGTAATATTTTTAATGACAAAATGACAAAAGGTCTAAAAGTCTAAAAGTCGAAAGGTCAAAAAGTCCGGGTTTGCTGTTGCCCTCCAACTTCTTCTAAAACACTCTTCCTTGACTCAACCCGGGCTGGTTTTCTGACCGCGGGAAGGGCGGCCAGTTTCATGTTCACCAGGTAAGACCTGAACTCACGGGTGAATTTTTGCTCAAGTCCGCCAAATATGCATGAGTGGACAGGACAAACTAAACAGTCGAGACCGCAAGTGTTTACCTCCAGGTCTCCGTCAATAACACGGAAGATATCCATCAAGCTGATTTCGCAGGCATCCCTGCCCAGGCGAAAACCCCCTCCCGGCCCCCGTGCCGATTTCAGCAAGCGGTACTTTGCAAGGACCTGAAGCACTTTGGCCGTATGGTTTTTTGAGAAACCGGTTTGTTCGGCCACCTGGTGGCTGTTCAGCAAATCCTTGCTCTGTGCGATCACCGCCATGCTGTGGATGGCGATGCTTGCTGCTTCCGATATGTTTAATATACTCTTCATGATCGCAATAACAGAAAAACAGTATTTGAATACGCAAATATACGAATAAGTTTTTCATAAAAACAAATAATTCAGTATTTATTTTCTTAAAAAGAACTAAAAAAATATAACTAATTGACAATGTGAGCATTGGAAAGATGAAAATATTTCGCATGAGCCATACTAAACGCCCAGATTAGCGCAACAATACATTTTGCTCTTTGTCAGACGACCGCATTCGGGATTATTTGCTGACTTACAGTAATTATTGTTATTGAACTTATGCTTACCTTTGTTATATCCTACAGTGCTCATAATCAACTCATTGCGATGTATTTTTTATATTGTAGTCTTCATATAATTGCTTTCTGATGAAACATTTTAAACTCTTATCGCTAATAGTTTTCATTTTTCTATTAAATAGCATAGTCCATGCACAGCTTTTTGAAGATTTTGAGCAGGGTGAGAAGGGTTCTTACGCTGCGGGTTATGACGATCTTGAGACCGGTGAATGGTTTTTTGATGATGCTTTGATAGGTAACACCACGCTTGATAAGAAGAATGGCACCCGTGCAGCCAGGATCCGCAACGGGCATATTGCCATGAATTTTGATTATCCTAACGGGCTGGTTGAAGTTTCGTTTTACGGTGCGGATTTCAGCAATGATACCGGTGGTGAGGTCCAGGTAGAATATTCCACTGATGGCGGATCCTCCTGGTTGTCGCTGGGTGAACCGGTTTCACTGACGCCTGATCTCACACAGTATAGTGTATCGGGCAACATCCAGGGGGATGTGCGTCTGCGTTTTGTAAAGACTGGCGGAAACAGGATCAACATTGATGATGTCCTGATCACTGACTACATAGAAACCACTGAGGACCCGAGATTGATATTGCGTATTAACGATCAGGCCTATGAGCCAGGCAGTACTTTTCACTTTGGGACATCTATGGGTTTTGACAGTGCGGTTTTGCAGATCCGCAACGGGGGCGAGCAGGACCTGGTCATTTCCGGTTTTGATCTGGATGATGCTTCATTCTCTCTTGATGCCGACATGCCGCTGACTTTGGAAACACTGGAAACAGCCAGTTTTGACCTGTTTTTTGAGAACGAAGATCCGGGCGAATACGGCGGGACGTTAACCTTTTACTCCAACGATCCTGAGCATGAAGCTTTTGTTATCCAGGTTATGGCAGAGACGATAGACCCGAACGTGCCCATTTCAATCAGCGCCGCCCGGGAACTGCCGATGGGTTCGCTGGTTACTGTGGCCGGCTGGGTTACTGTTGCCAGTCAGTTTGCAGGGCCTGTATATTTCCAGGATGAAACGGCCGGCATTGCATGGTTCAATGGTGAGCTTATGCGTGATGAATGGCTGGTAGGAGCTGAGATTGGAGATTCTCTGGTTGTAACCGGTGAGATTGGTCATTTCAACAACCTTTTGCAAATTGTAGATGACGTACATTTTGAGGTCTTTCCTGAATCAAATGTGGAACAAATTCCTCTTGACATTACCATTGAGCAGTTGAATACAGGCCATTACGAAGGTTTCCTGGTGAGAATCACCGATCTTGAATTCGAAGATAGCGGGATGTTTTCGGGGGGGACAAATTACACCGTTAATGATCCTACTGACGAGGGCCGGGTGCGTATCGACAATTTCACCAATATTCCGGGAACTCCCATCCCCAATACTCCTGTGGAGATCACGGGTGCAGCCGGGAGATTCATAAACGATCATCAGCTGTTGCCCCGCTTCACGGATGATATAGTCACCTTGAGCGGTCCGGTCATTCTAACGTCGCCACCCTATGAATACAGCGCTTCCGCGAACGCCATTACATTTCGGTGGGAAACTCTCGAGCCCGGCCATTCGGAGGTGCGTTACGGCAGCACTTCCGAACTGGAAATGGGTGCTGTTATCGATGAGGAGCATAAAACAAATCACAGCATTACCATCCCGGACCTGGATCCTGCAACAATCTACAAAGTACAGCTTCGATCGGCTTTTGATGCAGACACCAGTGCCACATCCGTTTATATATCCTCAACAGGCTCGCCAGCCGGAGCAACCGGTGAAATTCTTACTTTTTTCAATAAAGATGTAGCTCATGAATTGGCCACCATCAGAGAGGCTGACCAAAACATCAATTTTGCCGATAAGCTTATTGAATATATTCAGATGGCTGAAGAGACGGCTGAATTTGCGTTTTATAGCCTCAGTGGCAGTGTCGGGGGCCAGATTACCAACCAGATCATCGATGCGCA
>PWRF01000218.1 GCA_003556325.1 Bacteroidales bacterium
GTGTGTATTGCTTTCCCATGCAATACTTCCGGGAGGTTCATCAGCTTTCCGCCAAAAACTTCTGCAATGGCCTGGTGTCCGAGGCAAACGCCCAATATGCTTTTCTGTCCTGCGAATTTTTCAATCACGTCGCAGGTGACCCCGGCATCTTTTGGGAGTCCCGGCCCCGGGGATATGATGATTTTGTCATACCTGCCGGCCTGCTCAATGCGCAGGGCATCGTTTCTTATCACGGTAAGGCTACCCCTGGCAGGCATTATGGCCTCTGCCAGGTGATAGAGGTTGTAGGTAAAGGAGTCGTAATTGTCGATGATAAGAATGTGCATCTTTTTTATGAAGCGGTTGTGTGGCAAAAATACGTAATTTTGGATAGGGGAGTTTATGGACTTTAGAGACTTTAGGGACTTTAGAGACGTAAGAGACTTAAGGGACGTAAGAGACTTGAGAGACGTAAGAGAATTCATGGGTGAAGATGGCAAAAAGCAGTGAGTGACATTATATACCATTAAAATTTGAATTATGGAAAAAGAGATCATTAAGACAGACAAGGCGGCGCAGCCTGTAGGCCCGTATAACCAGGCAATCAAGGCAAACGGCATTCTTTATGTCTCCGGGCAGATCCCACTGGATCCCGAAACGGGCGAGCTCCTTAAGGGAGATGTTCAGGAGCAGACAAAAATGGTCATGAAGAACATGGGCGCTATCCTTGAAGCTGCAGGGATGGATTTCAGCAATGTTATCAAATGCAGCATCTTCATCAGCGATATGAATGACTTTCCGAAGATCAACGAGATATATGCTTCCTATTTCAAGGGAGAACCACCCGCGCGTGAAACCGTTCAGGTGTGTGCATTGCCCAAATTTGTGGACGTGGAGATCAGCTGCATTGCCGGCTAAACATGCCTTATGCCGGTTCTTTTACTATAACACAAAAACCCAGCGCCAAAGACGGTGCCAGTGATCTTTATGCTTTGAATTCACAATTTGCCGTGCATTTTGTGCATGAGGAGCTGTTGAATGCGGCGTATACTGCAAAGGAGGAGCCTTACGGCCTTGTAATTCACCTTCAGAGAAGGGGGGGTTGATTTTAATTGCACTTAGAAACCCACCGTTTTTTTGTGGTAATGATCTTTATGCTTTGCATTAAGAGTTTGTTGTGCTTTTTCTGCATTAGTAACTGTTGAGTTCGGCTAGTGCGGTAAAGAAGGCTTTGCCTTCCGGCTTGGCAATGCAGCCTCTGAGCAGGTTGCAGTTGAATTTGGAGAGCCTTGATATAGACCCCCGTGTCCAAAGTTTTCAGCTCCTCGTATCGGGCCTGGCCGGCCATGCTTTCCTTTTACAACCAAGCTTATATTTTAAAACAGTCAAAGGTAAACGCAGTAGGTGAGCACTTTTCCAAAATAAAAATATTTGCATAATAAAATCAATTTGTGTGAAAAAAGAATATAAATAGCCTAAAAATACATCAATAAATATAAATTAAATAAAAATAAAGCGTATCTTTGGGAAAAACTCCACGGATATGCTTGTAAAAACGTTTGGCAGTACTATTCAGGGTGTTAATGCCACCATTGTGACGGTGGAGGTCTCTGTGGCACCGGGTGTGAATTTTTTCATGGTAGGCTTGCCCGACAATGCGGTAAAGGAGAGCCACCACCGGATCGAAGCAGCGTTAAAGCACATAGGGTATAAGATACCGGGGAGGCGTATCGTGGTTAACCTGGCGCCGGCCAACATACGCAAGGAAGGTTCGGCCTACGATCTTACCATTGCCATTGGCATTCTTGCAGCAACTTCTCAAATACGGTCTGAAAAGGTGGGGTGTTATATGATCATGGGCGAAGTGTCGTTAGATGGCGGCTTACAGCCAATACGGGGTGCATTGCCGATTGCGATCAAAGCGCGCGAAGACGGGTTTAAGGGCTTTATCCTTCCTCGTCAGAATGCCCGCGAGGCAGCCGTGGTAAACAGGTTGAAGGTATATGGAGTGGACAACATCCGGCAGGTTATTGATTTCTTCAATGGCACGATGGATCTTGATCCTGTAGAGGTGGATACGCGTGCGGAGTTTTTTTCGAAAGCGGATGACCAGGCTGTTGATTTTTCGGATGTCAGGGGTCAGGAGAACATCAAGCGTGCCATGGAAGTGGCTGCTGCCGGCGCGCATAATGTGCTTTTGATCGGAAGCCCCGGCTCAGGGAAGACCATGCTGGCCCGAAGGCTTCCCGGGATCCTTCCGCCCCCGTCGTTGCAGGAAGCCCTCGAAACCACCAAGATACACAGCGTGGCCGGGAAGCTAAAAAATCACACCTCTTTGCTTGCCGTCAGGCCTTTCAGAAGCCCCCATCATACAATCAGCAATATTGCCCTGGTGGGGGGCGGGTCTGTGCCGGTGCCGGGTGAGGTATCTCTTGCTCACAATGGCGTGTTGTTTCTTGATGAGCTACCGGAGTTTAAGCGAAGCGTTCTGGAAGTGCTGCGGCAACCCCTGGAAGACCGCGTGATGCGCGTGAACAGGGCGCGTTTTTCGGTGTCGTACCCGGCAACCTTTATGCTGGTGGCATCCATGAACCCATGCCCATGCGGGTTTTACAATCATCCCGACAAAGAATGCACCTGCGGCCCGGCCAATGTACAAAAATACCTGAACCGCATTTCCGGGCCCCTCCTCGACCGTATCGACATCCACCTGGAAGTAACCCCGGTGCCCTTCGAAGAATTGAACAGAAAAAAACAGTCAGAAAACAGCAAAAGCATTCGCGAACGGGTGGTCCGCGCTCGCCGGATCCAGTGGGAGCGCTATAAAAACGAACACGACATCCATTGCAACGCGCAGATACGTGCCAGCCACATGCGTGAATATTGCCAGATAAGCTCAGCAGGAGCCCTCCTGCTGAAAACCGCCATGGAAAAACTGGAACTATCTGCAAGGGCGTACGACAGGATCCTGAAGGTGGCACGCACCATTGCCGATATCGATAACACCGACGACATTCAGGTAGAACACCTGGCAGAGGCCATCCACTACCGGAGCCTTGACCGGAGCAACTGGGCGCAGGTGTAGGGAAGGACGAAAAGACAAAAGGACGAAAGGACGAAAGGACAAAAAGACAAAAAGACAAAAAGACAAAAAGACAAAAGGACAAA
>PWRF01000080.1 GCA_003556325.1 Bacteroidales bacterium
ACAAAGGTGTGCCTGCCCAAAGCATTGATTCCAAATCCCAGAGCCCTGACAGGCTCAAGGATCTCTTTCAGTATATCAGTTTCCCGTTCTGAAAGGGAAATGTTTTCGGGAAACAACAGCTGCTGCGAGGCACTTTTTTGTCCCTGCCTGATCTGGCTGAATCTTTCAAACAGCACTCTTTCGTGTGCCCTTTGCTGGTCTATGACCATCATGCCCGATTTTACAGATGTGACAATATACCTGTTATGCAACTGGAAAAAACGTTGGCCGTTGGTTTCTTGTTTGGGTTCGTCCCAATCCGGGCTGATGATAAATTGTTTGCCGTCTTCTCCCCCCGTTGACTCTTGCCGGCTGCCGTCCTCCGGGAAAAGATCTTCCCACTTTCCCAGATTTGCCCTGCTTCTTAGGTTCTGATGGGATGATGGTCTATGGGAAGCATCCTGGTCAAACGGATTGTAATCCGGGTTAATGGTAATTCCAGGTGGCCTAAGGGGTTTGTTTTTGTCCCGGGGTCCTGTGTCAAAAGCCGGTTCGTTATCGAAGTCCAGGCTCGGCGAGAGGTTATGGTTTCCTAAGGCTCTTTTTACAGCGGTACGGATAATCTGGTAAATGTATTTATCTTCCTGGAATTTGATTTCCGTTTTTGTCGGATGTACATTTACATCCAATTGTTTGGGGTCTGTTTCGAGGAAAATAAAGAAAGCTGGATGGGCATCTTCTGCTATGAGCTCTTCAAACGCATTTTCAACCGCATGGTTGAGATACGGGGACCGGATAAAGCGATTGTTGACAAAGAAAAACTGTTCGCCCCTGCTTTTTTTTGCAAATTCGGGTTTGCCGACATAGCCGCTGATGTTTACGATTTGTGTATTTTCTTCAACAGGCACCAGTCGTTGGTTGTAATTATTTCCCAGAAGGTTTGCTATGCGCTGTTTAAGGTTGGCTTTATTCAGTTGATGAGTGAGTTGGTTGTTTTGGTAATAAAGAAAGCTGATGTTGGGGTGTGCTATGGCAACTCTTTGAAGCTCTGCAAGAATATGCCGTTTTTCTGCGTTATCGGATTTCAGGAAGTTACGGCGCGCCGGAGTGTTAAAGAAGAGGTTCTTAACGGATATGCTGGTTCCGGCCGGGCAGGTACATGGATTTTGAGAAAGCAGTTTTGCCGCCTCCATGATGATCTCAGTGCCCATCTGGTCTTCTTTGGTCTTTGTCTTTAGTTCCACGCGTGCAATGGCGGCGATACTGGCCAGTGCTTCCCCGCGAAAACCCATCGTCCGGATGTTGAAAAGATCTTTGGCTTCCCTGATTTTCGATGTTGCATGTCGTTCGAAACTCAGCCGTGCATCTGTTTCCGTCATGCCTGTACCGTTGTCAACCACCTGGATGAGAGTCTTTCCGGCGTCCTTAATAATTAGCTGAATACTGTCTGCCCCTGCATCTATGGCGTTTTCCAGCAACTCTTTCACGGCTGATGCCGGGCGTTGTATAACCTCTCCTGCAGCAATCTGGTTGGCGACTGCGTCCGGCAAAAGCTTTATCACATCTGGCATGTGTTAAAAACTTAGATTGGAATTAAACAAAGAAAATCAGATAAACCAAAACAAACATTACCACGAAAATCACCACCAAACGCTGGTTGGAGGCCCGGCGAGTCCTTGCTCCGGCTGTGCGTTTCCAGCGCATCTGCAGCCTGTCTCTAAGAGCCTTTTCGTAATTCTTGTGGTCTTCCTCCAGGGCAGCCTTCTGGCGCTTCTCACGTTCCTCCTTTTTTTTGTCATAATACACCGGCTTGTAATTAAATTTCTTATGTCGCGGTGTCTTAAAAAATGTCAGTGCCATGGTGTTTTGCTTTCCGGGATATTTTTGATACTACAAAAATAAGGATAATATAAAGAAGGAAAGATCATAAAGGGATGATCATTAAAAAAGGTGGCCTCAAATATCAGGCCACCTTTAAAAAGAATCAGTAAGGTATGTACATCTATGCTTCTGGGGTTGCTTTAGCTGCTAATGATTTCTGTATTCCCAGCCATCCGAAGAGAACCAGGAACAGAGCTCCAATTCCGAAAATACCTGCAACAAAACCGCCTCCTATTACGAACAATCCGCTGAACAGGTTAGCCACCACGGCAAGCACCGCGGCAATGATGAGAAGTGTACCGCCCGTCTGTCCTGAAATGTCAAGCATTTCAGACTCTTTGATTTTCACGTAGCCGATTAGCTGAACAACAAAAGCGGCAATGAAAATGAATGAAACGATACGCTCGAAAATGCTGGGTGCAAAACTGCCTGCCATAATTCCGGCGCCAATTGCATAAATATCACGTGTAACGGTAAGTGATGCAATAAAGTCCAGTACCGAAGCACCCAAGCCGATAAAGACTGCTATTATTAGCAGTTGAACAGCTTCGCTGCCTTTGGCATCCAGGGTATTCTTCAACTTATTGAGCCCGGTAAAGAACACGATAAACCCAAAAAGGGATGCTACCGCAGCTCCCCAGCCTGACATGGCTGTGGCCCCCACCTGAATCAACATACCTGCAAGAATATAACTGACAGACACAGCGTTTACCTGGGTATCGCCCAGGTATCCCTTTTGAACTCCCAGCCAGCCATACACCATAAAGAACAGGCCTACCAGGGCAAAAATTGTTGCAAAAACACCTCCGATTCCGGGTATAAAACGGAAAATAAATCCGATCAGCAGCATGATCATGGATAAGGTCAGCAAATTGGCGCCGCTTCGCCCTTCCTGGCCAATAGCTTCAGATCCTTTCAGCTGAAGGTAGCCGATCAGTTTAATTACGAATGCGGCAATGAGAAACAAGCGCGCAATGATTCCGGCGAAGGGAACTAGTGCGATCAATGCGCCAACAGCTCCTATGATTGCGGCAATAAAAACAAGATTTAGCGCGCTGTTGCCCTTCTGATCCAGTTCCTTTTTAAACCCAGCGAGCCCCACGATCAGAAAAATAAATCCAATAAGGGCGATCAGGGCTGCCGTCCAGCCTCTACCCACATTGAAAAATGATCCGAGAACCGCACCGGCAAGAATCATTGAGCTTGCATAGATACCTTTTGTTTTCATAAGCTTTTGTTTTGGTTTGAAACGTGGATTAATAGAAAAGAAATGTTGTTTTCAGAT
>PWRF01000161.1 GCA_003556325.1 Bacteroidales bacterium
CAAAAGAGTTTTGGGATATATTTACTGCACTTGCTCCAAATGAAATGCTCATAGATTACACTGACAAACTAATTTCTGCGATTATCAGAAATAGATTGTGGAAAGATGTTGAGGTTGATCCTGTTATGGAAGGGAGTTTCTTAAATGCCAGTGAGTCAAAAACTGCTTATTATATTAGACCAAGGTCGTTATTGTCAGCGATATGGTTATTGCTTTATCTGGACATAACAGGTCAGAGTGTTAACTATTACAGTTTTTGTGATTATTGTGGGGGGAAAATACTTCAGAAGTCTGGTGAAAAGGGTTATCGTGGCAATATATACTGTACTGATAATCATAGAAATTATGCCTACAACAGGGATGTGAAGGGTGTAATCGAGCTAGGAAAGCAAGGAGCCTCACTGGACTTTATTAAGGAGGCGTATCCAAGACGAAGCGAAGATAGTATTATTCGATGGTTGGATAAAGAGGGTGTTCAAGTAAATAAATGATAGCCATTAATAACATATTGGGAGAGGTTTATCATGCACTAAGAAAGTGTCTTGAAGAGCATGAATTATTTCTCCCTTCGCCATATTAATCAGTGGCTATTGATCTAAACTAGAAACTAATTAACTTGGCAGCCCTGATTCGCATGTGCAAGTGGCAACAGGCGAATTGAGGTTTTATGGTGAATCGTGTGAGTTATCCTATATTAATAAGCAGGCATTCACCCTAATGGGTTAAAATCTTCAAGAATATATATAATTGATGCTATAGAATGTTTATCTATGAGAATGTAAGATCATTACAGATTATGTCAGGTAAGGTGCAGATTAATGGTAATAAGTGATTAAACTAATTTGTGTAATGTTGATCAAATAACCAAATAGCTATATAATTATAGTACTAACCTTGTGGGGGTTTTTGCGTGGACTTAGTCAAAAATATCAGAGATATAAGAAAGGACTATGACTTGACCCAAGCTCGCCTGGCTGAGCTGTCAGGATTGACTCAAGTTTATCTTAGTACGATCGAAAATGGTAAGATGCCAATGACTAAAGAAGCTTCAACCAAACTATATCAGGGTTTCCTTAAGGCTGGTGTGGATTTGGTGTGTAAGTCAAAAGAAGAGCTTAGAGCTACCCATATGGCGAGTTTTTACAAGACAGATCTCAAGAGCGTAGCCTATTCAGTCCTCTTGAAAATCTATGAAGGAGAGGCAATATTGGCCTTTATTACAGAGCATAACAGTTTGCCATCTGAAGAAGAGTGCCCTGGAGTAAGGGAATATCTTAAATAGTAAGGAGGAAGAAACACTGTCAATAAAATGAGAATAAGAGTGCTTTTTTTATGGGGTCTAATATAATTAGTTAGTTATATAACTATATAATCTCAGGGCTTATTCTCACGTTTCAGGTAAGCTAAATATATTGATGGGGAGTGTTCAACAATGTTAAGAGCAGTCGATTTGGGGTTTGGTTCAGTCAAAGCAATATGTGGATTTAGGTCTGTTGAGTATCCTTCTGCAGTGGGGGACTTTAGACCAGTTAGGTTTTCGATGGGAATCGAGGGACAGGAGCTAAAAAACAAGCTCTGTGTGGAGTATGAGGGCAAAAGTTATTTCATTGGCGACATAGCATACGCCCAGAGTAGTCCCAGAGTGACGATGAACAGCAACAGGTTTACCAGCAAAGAGGGCATTGCAATAATGCTATCTGCACTGGTGGTGCTTGCAGATTACCAATTTGAAGAAGTTCAGCTTGTAACTGGGTTACCAGTAAACGATTATGCGGATCTAAAAAATACTTATAGAGATGCTCTCTTGGGCAAGCACAACATTCAGCTGTTCGAGCCTGATGGTACTGGTGGGAGATACTATGCATTTGACATTCAGGAGGTCAAAGTGCTTCCACAGCCTATAGGGACTATATTTGACGAAGTGTTAGATGCACAGGGCAGGATAGTGAACAAAAGCTTGGCTCAAGGGAAACTTGGGGTAGTAGATGTGGGCAAATATACAGTTGATTTTAGCGTAAGTGATGCTTTGCAGTTCATCGATAAGTCTTCGACAAGCTACAGCGACATTGGTCTGTTTGATGCCTTTAAAGAACTGAGCCTGGCTTTAAAAAGTGAAGGCTACGACATACCCCCTGATTCACTGGAGCCATATATCAGGAATAATAAGTCGTTGAATGGTTTGGCTGAGCTGAAAGAGGGCATATTTGAAAAGCAGTCGGAGAAGATAATGAGCAGACTCTTAAACACTTGGAGCGACCTTTGGAGCTTTGATCAAATCTTCTTAACTGGTGGAGGAGCAGTGGTGTTAGGGGAACACCTAAAAGAGCATATTGGAACGGATATAGTTACAATTTGTGAAAAGCCAACGATGAGCAATTGTAGTGGTTACTATAAGCTTGGTTCGAAAGCGTGGGGCAAAAAATGAGGAAAGATCTTAAGGTTTCCTTCAGGCTAAAGCCAGGAAGAGATGATGCGATCATCGAATGGCTGGAGAGTTTGAGTGAATACGACAGGAGTTTTTATGTTAGAGAGGGTTTGAGGGCTTACCTTAGTGGTCAAAGCCCTCAGATTCTATCTTGTAATAAAGCATCAAAAGCAAATAAACCAACTGCTAAGAGGAAGGTGGAAAAAGTTAAACCTGTTAGAGAAAAGGTAGCTGATTCTCCTGAAGTGGAAGACAAGCTTGAGCAAAATTTAAATAGCTGGTTTGATTAATTTTGTCTGACAGGTGACATACATATGTCCTACAGGATAATTACAATAGCTTTAGGAGGTGGGTATCTATGGTCTCAATGGAAGACTATGAACATTTAAAAACGATGGTTGTTGATCGAGAGCTTCCATTTAATAAGCTGATGACTTTCCTTGAAACTGAAACAGAGTGGCTAACAGCTCCTGCCAGTACAAGGTTCCATTTATCAGAGGAGCAGGGGCTATTAGAGCATTCCTGTAATGTGGCGTATACAATGCTTAAGATGAAAAGTGCTATTGCACCAAATATTTCAGATGAAAGTTGCGTGATTGTAGCATTGCTTCATGATGTAGGGAAAGTGGGGATGCCTGGGAGACCTCAGTATATAAAAAGTGATGGTAGATATCCTTACAGCTTCAACAGGGAGCTTGTATACTTAAGTGTCCCCATCA
>PWRF01000344.1 GCA_003556325.1 Bacteroidales bacterium
AAAAATGCCACGATGGAAGAGATCAAAAAGCAGATGCGCCAGGTGGCCAAAACCCACGACACCTCTGTGCTCATCCTTGGCGAGAGTGGCACCGGCAAAGAACTGGTGGCACGCGGCATCCACAATATGAGCTGCCGAAAGAAGGAGATGTTCGGCGCAGTGAATATGTCGGCAGTACCTGACACCCTGTTTGAAAGCGAGTTTTTCGGACATAAGAAAGGCAGTTTTACCGGTGCGGTGGCAGATAAAGCAGGTTGGTTTGAAATGGCCAACAAAGGCACACTGTTCTTTGATGAGATCGGTGAGATGGACCAGTCGCTGCAGGTTAAGCTGCTCCGTGTGCTGGAAGACCGAAAATTCACCAAGGTCGGCACACAGAAAGAGCAGGACTTCGACACCCGCATCATCGCAGCCACCAACAAGTCCGTGGAAGAGATGAGTTCTGGCAAGTGCTTCCGCTCGGATCTTTATTACCGGCTAAGTACCTTCACCATTTATCTGCCGCCTTTACGCGACCGCCGGGATGACATTCCGCTGCTGATCGACCACTTTCTCAAAATTATCGTCCCCCGTATGGGAAAAAGAATAAAAAAGGTGCATCCGAAGGCTGTCAGTATGCTGAAAACATACGATTTTCCCGGAAACATCCGTGAGTTGCGCAACCTCATGGAGCGGGCCATCATCATCTGCGACGGACAAGAAATCCTCCCGGAACATTTTCCACACATCGTAAGGTCCGGCAAGGCATCCACAGATAACGCGGCAGCCGGGGGAGACGGTATCCTTGACCTGAAGGAGGTGGAAAAGCAAACCATAATCAAGGCCCTGGAGAAGGCAAACTACAATAAAAACGAGGCAGCCAGGATGCTGAATATTGACTGGAATGCGCTTTACCGTCGCATGCAGAAGTACGGCCTGAAGTAAGAAGGCTGTTGGCTCTTGGTAATTAGCTATTGGCCCTTGGCTGTTTGCCAGCAGAGCTAAGGAGATTCAAAACAACGTGTTTAGCTGTCTTGCCAATAGCCAAAAGCTAATGACGGCATTTGGCCTGTGCAGTAAAAACGACACACCATAAATAATGCCCATATTCCCTCTGATACAAAACATGACGCTGCTGATCGCGCTGGCAGCGATCCACAGCTTTGCCATCAGGTTGTTTACTGAGGGCAGCAGGCGGCAGCAGATTGTGTCCGGCCTGGTGTTTGGCCTGGTGGCCGTGGTTGGTATGATGGGTGCCTTCGATCTGTCTTTCAACAACTACGAGGGAATCTTCTTTGACGGCCGCTCGGTGGTGCTGAGCGTGGCGGGACTGTTTGGCGGACCCATAACAGCCAGTGTGGCTGTCGTGATGTCGGGTGCGTTCCGTATATACCTGGGAGGCGACGGCGTAACAATGGGCCTCCTGGTGATCGTCACATCTGCTGCACTGGGCACCTTCCATCACCACCTGCGCCAGAGAAATCGCTGGGCCAACAGGCACCGCGCCTTCTTCGGCCTGGGCATCATAGTGCATCTTTTCATGCTGGTATATACCTTCGCCCTCCCGGGAGATGTTACCAGTGCAGTGATCAGCCAGGTGATGCTGCCCGCGATGATCATATACCCCCTGGCCACGCTGCTGATAAGTGCCATATTCAAAAACATGGAGGGCCAGAAAAACCTGATCCGCGAGTTGTACCACAGTGAAGAACGATTCCGCCAGGTGTTCAAAGACGGTGCTTCCATCATGATGATCCTCGACACCCGTGGCTATATCCTGGATGCCAACAAAGCAGCGGAAGAGTTTTATGGTTGGCCGATGGAGGTCCTGTGCACGATGCGCATCAGCGAGATCAATGTTCTTTCCGACCAGGAGGTACAGCATTACATTGAAAAGGCACGCAATCAAGAAAGGCAAACTTTCCATTTTAACCACCGGCTTGCCTCCGGAGAGAGCCGCCACGTTGAAGTACACGCCGGCCCGGTGATGATCCGGGGCGATGAAATGATCCTCAGCATCGTCCACGATATCACTGACAGGGTGAAAAGCCAGGAAGAACTGAAAAAAGAACGACAGCTGCTCCGCACTGTGATTGACAACATCCCCGCCACCGTATACGTGAAAGACCGTGAGCTGA
Organism: Bacteroidales bacterium; assembly: GCA_003556325.1. GTDB lineage: Bacteria > Bacteroidota > Bacteroidia > Bacteroidales > UBA7960 > PUPG01. The sequence goes on from PWRF01000344.1 coordinate 2,118, forward strand.
GAAAAGTGCTGGTGAATAAAGCAGAACTCGCACTGATGGGCAAGACCGAGGAGGAGGTCCTCGGGAAGACCGACAGGGACCTTTATCCCCCGGACATGGCCGCACAGTTTGAAGCCGATGACAGGAAAGTGATTGAGGAAGAAACAGAGATTGTCAACCGGGAAGAAGAGTTCGTTGACCCTGGCGGCAAGGAGGTCTGGTTGCTGACAAGCAAGACACCTTATCGCGACCATGAAGGGAAAGTGGTTGGCCTCGTGGGCATCGGCCGCAACATCACAAATATGGTAAAAGCGGCCAGGGAGCTGGAAACAGCCAGGCAGAAGGCCGAAGACGCAAACAAGGCCAAAAGTGAGTTCCTGGCCAACATGAGTCACGAGATCCGGACTCCGATGAACGCCATTCTGGGCTTTAGCGAAGCCCTGTATGAGCAGATCGAAGAACCGGCGCATAAGGAAATGCTCCAATCCGTGGTCTCCGGCGGCAAACTCCTGCTTGCTTTGCTTAACGACATCCTGGATCTCTCAAAGATCGAAGCCGGCAAGGTCGACATCCTGCCACGCCCCACCGACCTGGCCGGCATCATCGATGAGATACAGACACTGTATGAGTCGAACGTAAGAGAAAAAGGCCTGCAGATAAAAGTGGAAAAAAAAGGCATCCCGGAAGAACCCCTGGAGCTGGATGAACTGCGTATCAAACAAGTGCTCTTCAACCTGGTGGGCAACGCCGTGAAATTCACACACAAAGGCATGGTGACCATCAGCATACGTTATGAAAAACGTGCAGAAAGCCATGGAACCCTCTGGATAGAGGTAGCAGACACCGGCATTGGCATCCCCGAAGACCAGCAGGAAAACATCTTTAAGCCTTTTTACCAGCAGAGCAGAAATATCAACCGCAACTATGGCGGAACCGGCCTGGGACTTCCCATCACCAAGCGCCTGGTGGAAGAAATGCATGGCAGCATCACTGTGGAGAGCAAACCCGAAGAGGGGTCGCGATTCACCGCATTCATCCCTGATGTGCC
>PWRF01000119.1 GCA_003556325.1 Bacteroidales bacterium
AAACAAATGAAAAAACTGTTCATTCTGATGCTTTCTGTCAGCATGCTGATGGTAGCTTGCCGTTCGCAGGACATGGTGCCTGCAGATCCGCCACCTGTTCCGGAAGAAGAGCCTATCCCGGACATTGAACCCGAGCCCGATCCCGAGCCAGAACCAGAGCCTGAAGAAATACGCGTTGTTGAGGAACGCTTTACGTTTGATCGCGAAGAAGATGAGATCGTCCAGGAAGAGAACACCTACTTTGTGATCGTGGGCAGCTTTATTGAGCGCACCAATGCGGAGAACTTCATGGTTACCCTGCGGGGCCAGAACTTCAGTCCTACCATACTGCTGTCGGAGACAGGCTTTAACCGGGTGTCGGTAGACTCTTTCCAGGAAGAGGCTCCTGCCCGCCGACGCATCCAGCACATCAGAACCAATTACCCAGAATACCACGACACCTGGCTGCTGATCAGGGCCGAATAGGGCTTTGGGTGACAGGAGTGATGCTGCTGCACAAATTCCCGGAGGCATTGTGGTTTCCGGGCTTTTGGACATTATATAAAACGATTGCATTATGAAGATACTGATCAGAAACATCAAAGCGTTGCTGCAGACCGATATCCGCAACAGGCGCCTGGTAGCAGGAAAAGAGATGTCGGAGCTTCCTTTAACAGAAAACGCCTTTTTATTTATTGAAGACGGCGTTATCAAAGGGTATGGCGACATGTCGGAGTTTGCTGACAGCGACTTTGTCAGAATATCGGATCATAAAGATGTTCATGAGATCGATGCCACGGGAAAGATGGTGATGCCTGCATTTTGCGATTCTCACACGCATATTGTATATGATGGAAGCAGGGAGATCGAATACATTGACAAGATCCGCGGGCTCAGTTACGAGGAAATTGCCCGGCGTGGGGGCGGCATTCTGAATTCTGCCAAAAGGATGCAGGATGCCAGCGAGCTGCAGCTCGTGGAGCAAGCCATGGAGCGCCTGGAAGAGGTCCGGGCGCTGGGCACGGGAGCCGTGGAAATAAAAAGCGGCTACGGCCTTACCACCGAAAGCGAAATGAAGATGCTGCGCGTGATACGCAAGCTCAAAGAGCTGAGCCCTTTGACTATCAAAGCCACCTTTCTTGGAGCCCATGCCGTTCCTGCCGAATACAAAGGCAGACAAAACGAATACGTGGACCTGATCGTAAACGAGATGATCCCCAAAGTGGCAGACGAAGGGCTGGCCGACTATGTTGACGTCTTCTGTGACCGCGGATTCTTTACCGTGGAAGAAACGGAACGGATTCTTGAGGCATCTCAAAAATATGGGCTGAAACCAAAGATTCACGCTAACGAACTCGACTACTCGGGCGGGATACAGACGGGCGTGAAGTACCAGGCCCTTTCGGTCGACCACCTCGAATTTACGGGCGATGAAGAGATCAGGGTGCTTAAGGAGAGCAACACCATGCCCACCCTGTTGCCCGGTGCCGCCTTTTTTCTTGAGATGGTATGGCCTCCTGCACGCAAGATGATAGACAGCGGACTGCCGCTGGCGATGGCCAGCGATTACAACCCCGGGTCTTCTCCCTCAGGAAATATGCAGTTTGTAATGTCGCTGGGAAGCATAAAGATGAAAATGCTGCCCGAAGAGGTTATACATGCCGTAACAATTAACGGTGCCTATGCCATGGGAGTTGAGGAAGAGCTGGGCAGCATCGCAACAGGCAAAAAGGCCAACCTTATCATCACCAAACGCATTCCTTCCTATGAGTTTTTGCCCTATGCCTATGGAAGTAACAAGGTAGAGCAGGTTATCATCAATGGGAAGCTGTGATCAGGCTGCTTACATGCAGTCCGCAAAAAATCTTGCCGGCGGGATCCATTTAGCCAGGCGCGCAAACAGGGGTGGGTTGTTTACACTTTTGCAACAGGAGCGACAGCATCCGGCAACCATGCTCTTTGCCGGGGCTTTTACTTCAGCCCTGCAACCTCATTGCGAAAGCCATGAAAAGGAAAGCTTTTCCGGCAGCTTTTAACACCCTGCACCTTGCCCGGGTAGCATGCACGGATAATACGGGTTAAGAAGAAAATTATGCAAAAAAACACCTATATCGCAAAAACGCTTGCCGGGCTTGAGCCGGTGCTTGCTGACGAGTTGCGTGAGCTTGGTGCCACAGATATCAGCGCCCTTCGCCGGGCCGTGGCTTTTTCCGGCGACAAGCCTTTGCTATACAACGCCAACATCTGGTTGCGCACTGCCATAAGCGTTTTGCAGCCGGTACGAGCCTTTTCCTTCGAAAAGAAAGAAGACTTTTATGACCAGGTGAAAGAGGAGGCCTGGAACGAGTGGTTTGCCCCGGACAAGACCATAGCGGTGATTGCCACAGCCCATGACAGCGAGGTGTTTACCAACACGATGTTTTTGGCGCAACTGGCGAAAGACGCTATCGTAGACCGCTTTTACGAAGCATACGGGCGCAGGCCTGATGTCGACACGGCCGGGGCGAATATCCGGATTGTGGTGAACGTACAAGGCAACCAGTGCAAGGTGTCGCTTGACAGCAGCGGAGACGCACTGTTTAAAAGAGGCTACCGCAGGGCCGGCGGAATGGCTCCGCTCAACGAAGTGCTTGCTGCCGGGCTGATAAAGCTGGCAGGGTGGGATATGGCCAGCCCTTTCCTGGATCCCATGTGTGGCAGTGGCACATTTTCCATCGAAGCAGCCATGATGAGCGCCTCAATCGCACCCGGGGCAGACCGCAGGCAGTTCGGGTTCTCACACTGGAACGACTTTGACCCGGAGCTTTTTCAAAGCCTTCGCGAAACGGCAAAAGAGAAACAGGTGCCGCTGAAAACCACTGTTATAGCCAGTGACATCAAAGGCCAAATGCTGGACATCACACGGCAGAACGCCATGAACGCCGGACTGCTTGGAAGTATACAGGTGCGCAAACAGGATTTTTTCTCATACCATGTGCGGGAAAAGAACGGCTGGGTGATGCTGAACCCCCCCTATGGACACCGTATGACTGAGCGGGACACACGCGCCCTCTATATCCATATCGGAGACACCCTGAAAACCCGGTTCGCAGGATTTACAGCAGGGGTCATCAGTGCCGACCTGGGCGCAATGAAGCACCTGGGCCTGAAACCAAAAAGAAA
>PWRF01000323.1 GCA_003556325.1 Bacteroidales bacterium
GTGAACCAGGGAATATATATTGTACTGGCGTTCAAAGGCTTGTTGAAATGCTATAGTAGTATCTTCTTCCACCTGGCCGGAAAAAGTGAAAAAACGGATCATCAGAAAACCGGAAAACACCAAAAGCACAAAAATTACGTGGCGACGTCCCATAAATACAAACAAACTGTTATTTATAAACAATATAAATTATTATAGCCAAATGGTGATGGCTTGATAGGCAAAAACACTGCAAACCCTCATCAATAAAGGCTTTACAAAGATACATAATACTTATCAGATTGAATCCGGTAATTGCGAGAATTATTTTAAAGAGCTGTAAGCTTCAGCCAAACGCGAAAAAGCCTCGACAGAACAGTTGTTATTTTTTAAACAACCCTGTTTTGTTTGGGTTGTCAGATCGTTATAATTTTGTAGCTTTGTGCGCATTGAGCAACAATTATCTGATTCACAAACTGCGGATCTGTTGGGTATACAGGTCCGGATAAAAAGGGAGTATATATGAATATTGCAGAGTTAAAATCAAAACGAAAGATTCTGAAGGCGCTGGACTATGAGCGGACGCCTTTGCATCGCGGGTATACGGATAAGATCCTGTATATCAATGTGGGCAACAACGAAGTCAAGGAAAAGGACGTGCCAGAGCAGATGAAAGAGAAGTTCGTCGGCGGTAAGGGATACGGTTTGCGTCTATTGTGGGATGCAACCACCCCTGAAACGAAGTGGGACGATCCTGAAAATGAAATTATCATTTCGCCTGGTCCTGTAGCTGGAATCACCCAGTATTCAGGTGCCGGTAAAGCATTGATCGTTTCGCTTTCACCACAAACCGATTCCGTGATGGACTCCAACGTGGGTGGCTTTTTTGGCCCCTTCCTGAAGTTTTCAGGTTATGATGCCCTGGAGTTGCAAGGGAAGGCTGAGAAGGATATCATTATTTACATTGATGGCAAGGATGGTAAGATCGAGATCTTTGAAGATCCTGGTCTCTCTGTTGACTCGCACATCCTGGCCGAAGAGCTCACCGAAATGTTTGCACAGGATGAGAAGGACTACAAAAATATTGGCATTGTTTCCACCGGTGCTGCTGCAGAGAATTCACTCATCGGCATGATCAACTTTACTTTTTTCGATGTGAAGCGCCAAAAGATCCGCTTCAAGCAGGCCGGACGCGGTGGTATCGGCACCGTGATGCGCGACAAGAAGATCAAGGCCATCGTATCCCGCATTGAAGGTGTCAAGGGCAACCTGAACAATGTGGCCGACATGGAGACCATCCGTGAACGCGGCAAGCGTTTCAACCGCGAGATGCGCGAGCTGGATGATCACCAGTGCCAGATGCGCAAGAAAGGTACTGCCAACATCATTAACCATATGCATGATTATGATCTCCTGCCTGTGCATAACTTCAAATATGGAAGCCACGAACATGGCAACAAGATCCACTCCGACATCTTCCGTGATAAGTACTTTACCCAGGGCGTCTTTGACGGTTGCTGGATCGGATGCAACATGTCATGCGCCAAGGGCGTTGACGACTTCCCGCTGAAGACCGGGCCCTATAAAGGGGATAAGGTAATTGTTGACGGACCCGAATACGAAAATGCGGCGGGCCTGGGTGCCAACCTCGGCATCTTTGACCCGGAGTATATCATAGAAGCCAACTTCTATTGTGACACATACGGTATTTGTACGATCACCTGGGGTACCATCGTGGCCTTCATCATGGAGTGCTACGAGAACGGCATCCTTAACAAGGAGCGCACCGGTGGCCTGGAGCTGAACTTCGGCAGCCAGGAGGACTCGCTGGAACTTCTGCACCAGCTGGCCCGCGGCGAAGGCTTCGGCAAGGTAGCTGGCATGGGCGTTCGCAAGATGAAGGAGATGTTCATTGAAAAAGGATGGGGCGACCCGGCCTTCCTGCAGGACATCGCCATGGAAAACAAAGGCCTCGAGTACAGCCAGTATGTGTCGAAAGAATCATTGGCACAGCAGGGTGGCTATGCGATGACCAACAAAGGCCCTCAGCACGATGAAGCCTGGCTGATCTTTATGGACATGGTCAACAACCAGCTCCCGACCTTCGAAGACAAGGCCGATGCCTTGCACTACATGCCAATGTTCCGCACATGGTTCGGCCTGCAGGGTCTTTGCAAACTTTGCTGGAACGACGTGGTGCCGGAAAGCAACGTCGAAGCTGATGAGCCTCATAAGATCCCTGAGCACGTAGACAACTACGTAGCTATCTACCAGGGGGTGACAGGCAAGCCCTTTGACAAGGACGAGCTGATACGCCAGAGCGAGCGTGTCTATAACTTCCAGCGTGTCTTTAACCTGCGTCGCGGATATGGCAAGCGCATCCATGATGCACAGCCTTATCGCGCAGCAGGCCCTGTGACGGCGGAAGAATACGAAAGCCGCGCAGACCGCTACGACAAGCAGCTGAAGGAAGAAGTGGGCTTCGATCCGGAAGGCAAGTCAGTAGAGGAAAAATTGGCAGCTCTTCGCAAATACCGCGAAGACCGCTACGAAAAGCTGGTGGATGCCGTGTACAAGCGTCGAGGCTGGACAATGGATGGAGTACCCACCATTGAACACCTGAAAGACCTGGGCATGGATCTGCCGGAAGTTGTTGAGGTTGTTCAGAAGCACCTGAACTAATCCGGAAAGCATAGCCCTACTTATCCTTAAATAGAAAGCATGCAGGTATTGAGAAATTCAATGGCCTGCATGCTTTTTTTATTTCAATCGATAAGCTGTCGTAATTTTATAATGGCGTTAATGTCTTTGAATCGTCTTCCCTGTGCTGTCGCTGCAGATAGTCATAGGTGTATGGCAGAGGTTGTTTTTGTGGATATAGCATGTATTGTGCCGGCCCGTTTTTTGCCGCCGGAGTGATGGCGATTGAATCAGGAAAAAAGACTATGGCGTAATCTGGATCTTATGCGTTTCTATACCTGCTGAGGTATGAATGCGCAAAAGGTACAATCCCGGTTGGATGTTCCGGACCTGCAGACTGTGCGCCGGACTACCGGGCCTTTCATCATAGATATGCTGCCCTGAAACGGTCAGCAGTTGCAACCGGCGGATCAGCTCCGAAGCTTCAATGTGCAACCA
>PWRF01000312.1 GCA_003556325.1 Bacteroidales bacterium
ATGGCATCATGGCCGGCATAAGGGGCGTGATACGACCATCCCAAAGCCTGTTTCAGGTAATTTGGCGCCTTGTCGTCGAGCTTGCGCCCCATCAGCATGAGATCATACCAGGCCTTAAACGTATCGGCATCAACGCTTTCAGGGGTATATCGCTGCTTTACTTCCAGCTTTTCATTACGTGAACGGATATTTGCGGTTTTATTGTTTTTCGCTTTGCTTGCCTTCTTTTTTTCAGCTGTCTCCATCATAATCGGTTATTAAAGAATAAATTCGTGATTGTTGTCTTCATCATAACACAAAAATGTTTCTTTTGTTTATCCGCCTCAAAGTTCTCACCTTGTTTTCAAGATGGATACTCTCCGGCAGTCAGCATAGTGCAGGGCACGTCATAAAGCAGGACGGGATCCCGGGCGCTTTTGCCATTTAGAAAAGAAGCATCCGGGTGCAGATGGTGTCAATACCTGAGCGTGGTTTTAATTGCTTTTGGGATCTGCTCGATGATGTCACCGGCGGTGAGCCCTTCGTATCCTTTCCTGTTGGCAGCGAGGTCGCCGGCACGGCCATGAAGGTAAACTGCCATGAGGCAGCTATGCAGGGGTGAATAGTTTTGCGCCAGCCACCCCATGATCATCCCGGTAAGCACATCTCCGCTACCTCCGGTTGCCATTCCGGGGTTTCCGGTAGAGTTAAAAAAGCAGCGCCCGTCGGGCGACACTACCATAGTGTGCGCTCCCTTTAGCACGATATGTACCTGGAACCGGTGAGCGAGCTCGACGGCTTTCTCAAATCTGTCGTGTTCGTTAGCTGATTTCCCGGCGAGCCGGTCAAACTCTCCCGGGTGTGGGGTAAACACAGACCCTTTTGGCAAAAAGCCACACCATGTGAGGTTATCTGCCAGGATATTCAACGCATCGGCATCGAGCACCATGGGTACGGAGGTGTTCTGGATGAGCAGTTTCAGCGCACGCGCGGTTTGGTCATGGGTATTTAGGCCCGGCCCGGTGCCTATCACATTGTAACCTTCCAGGTCTGCAACTTCGGAGATAAAGTGCGGCTGTTCATCAGGAACACACATGGCTTCGGGCACAGCCGTCTGGATCACACCGTAGCCCGCTGAAGGTATTTGCACCGTGAGCAATCCGACCCCTGTACGCAAGGCCGCACGGGCTGCCAGAACAGCAGCTCCCGCTTTGCCGTAGCTCCCGGCCATCAGATATGCATGCCCGAAATGGCCTTTGTGGGCGAATTTTTTTCTTGGCCGGTAAAGATTGCGGATCTCAGAAGCCTGCAGATAAAAATGGCGGGTGGTTGCTGCCTGGATAGCTTCAGGGTGCAAGCCTATGTCTATCAGATACCAGCTGCCAAGGTATTGTTCGTTGGAAGCAAACATGAAAGCCAGTTTCGGCAACTGAAAACTGAGGGTATAGTCTGCCCGTATAATGTTTTTGGGTTCGTTTTGACGGTTGTCCTCGCAGAACAGACCCGTCGGGAAGTCGATGGATACGACCGGTGCACCCGAAGCATTTATATGACGCACAACATCTGCAAGCAAGCCTTCGAGCGGCCGCGACAGCCCGCTACCCAGCATCGCATCGATCACCAGGTCGCCCGGCTCAATGGCCGGGAAATTTTCACCTTCCCGGATATCCTCATAATGAAGATTTTTAACTCCTGAGAGCCGTTTTTCATTAACAAGAAAATCGTCAGAAGCCGTCTCACTATGCAACACTTTATAGACTGTGGTCTTGTAGCCGGTGCCCGCCAGCATGCGCGCCACCACCAAACCGTCGCCGCCGTTATTTCCCATCCCGCAAAAAACCCTGACATGCCTCTTCTTTTTAAATCTTCTTCGTATCCATTCATAGCATTTCCTGGCAGCGCGTTCCATCAGGTCAATGGAGTCAATGGGTTCATGCTCTATTGTGTAACGATCTATTTCACGGATCTGAGCGGCGTTGAGGATCTTCATTTTCGTTTTTTTTTGTTCCCGATCGGTTGAATATGTAGTTTTGTAGTGGCACAGGTGTACTGCCCGCCCTGCATGGGGCTCTCCGCATAAAGAAACGGGGAACACTATTGCTTAAGCAACCTGCCGTATTCAAAGTTAGTGTGTTTTCGGCTGAATTGCAATACTTTCACGTCCTTTATCCATTAGTCCGATACATGTCTGATAAGAAAAATTACCACAGGATTTTGTTACCCACTGCCTACCTGCCGTCGCTGGAATATATGCTTTACGTGGCACTGGCTAAAAATGTGGTTATAGAGATCTTCGAAACCTATCCGAAACAAACCTGGCGCAACCGCTGTACCATCATGACAGCCAACGGCCTGCTCAACCTCATTATTCCAGTGATCAGGCCTGCGGGTAACAGGACTGTCACCAAAGATGTGTTGCTGAGCCCACAGGGGAGCTGGCATAACAAACACTGGCGGGCGATATCAGCCGCCTATAGCAACTCCCCCTATTTTCTCTACTACAGCGACCTTATCAGGGCACATTTTGCTGAAGAGCCCACGGGCCCCCTGCATATATTTAACAGCAAGCTATTGTCTGCCATCCTGCACGAATTGAATATCTCAGCAAACATCACATTCACACTCACATACGAGCAGGAGGTTGCTGTTCCGGATTTGCGCGGAGAGATGACACCCAAGCTGCATCTGCGCAAAAAGCAGTCCTTAACAGAATGGCCGGAATACCACCAGGTGTTTTCTGAAAAGCATGGGTTCAGGGCAAACCTGAGCGTTATCGATCTCCTGTTTCATTTGGGCCCCGACACCTCTGCTTACCTGCATGAGGCCGCTCGTTTGAACCTGCCTCAGCTTAGCGAAGGGTAGGCAATCCTGACGTGGTATATGTTCAGAAGCATTCTTTTAAATATATCCTTCACCGTGGTGATGTCTTTGAAGGTGATATCCGCGTTATCGAATTGCTTTTCCTGCACCTGTGTGTCTATAATGCTGTCTACCAAGTCATTAATCGTTTTTTCGTCTGGTTTTCCCAGGCTCCTGGAGGCTGCCTCCACCGAGTCGGCCATCATCACCACGGCGGTCTCCTTGGAGAAGGGGCGCGGACCGGGGTATATAAAGTCGGTTTTCTCAACTTCG
>PWRF01000168.1 GCA_003556325.1 Bacteroidales bacterium
GCGTTCCGCAAGAAAATTGAAGAAAATGCCTTCCTGGAATGGGAAGAGGTCTATCCAGGCAGCTATTACGGCACCTTGCTAAGCGAGGTGGAAAGAATCTGGCAGCAGGGGAAGCATGTGGTTTTTGATGTGGATGTGGCAGGCGGCCTTACCATCAAAAAGCAATTTCCAGTACGATCGCTTGCCATATTTATCCGCCCCCCATCCCTCGAAGTGCTGCGCGAACGCCTCATCAACAGGGGCACCGAGACAACCGAAAGCCTTCAAAAACGCCTCGGAAAAGCGGAAGAGGAACTGTCTTACGCCAGCCAATTCGACCACATCCTGGTCAACGACGTGCTCGAAAAAGCCATCGACGAAGCCTGTGAACTGGTGAAAAAGTTTGTTGTTTAATGTGCTATTGTGCTAATGTGCCAATTTGCTAATAAAGGGTTTTGGCTGTAAGATGAGATTCCCCTTTGTTTGCAGCTGATGGGTGGTATTGGCGCGTGCCATGATTTGGGGTTGTTTGATGAGGTTCCTCCACTTCGCTTTCGGAGTGACATAGTCCACTTCAATACGGAAAAACAACGATCATGAAATTACCCGCTTGAACATTGCCAAACGGACCCTTCCATTAGCACATTGGCACATTGGCACATTAGAAAATTGGCACACTACTCTTTTTTTTCATAGCAACCCCGTTCCCGGATGCGTTCCAGCACCTTATCGGGTAGCAGATAGCGCGGTGATTTGCCCTCCCGGATCAACCGTCGGATGTTACTGGAGGAGATCTCCAGCAATGGGGCATCTTTCAGGGTGATGTTGGGATGCCTGAGGAACGCCGAAGATGCAGCATCCGGCGATCGCGGGTATACAAAAACGGGCAGCAGTTCCGGAAGACGCTCATGGTCTTTCCACTGGTCGAAAACATCGAGGTTGTCGGAGCCAATTAGCAACACAAAGCGCCGTTCGGGATGTCTCTTCAGCAAATGCTCAATCGTGCTTACCGTATAGGAGGGCCGGGGCATGCGCAACTCCACATCAGAAACATGAAAATCGGGGTTGTCCTCTGCGGCCAGCTCAAGCAATTTCAGCCGCTCCCTGTCGGGGAGCATTTCAGATGATGATTTCAGGGGATTCTGAGGCGACAGGATAAACCAGATTTCTTCGATATCCGTGTGGGCCAGAAAATGATTGGCGATGATCAGGTGGCCCGTGTGCACCGGATTAAAAGACCCAAACAAAAGCCCTGTATAAGTCATGCGTCCAGATTAAATGCCGAAAGCCTGCTTAAACTCCTCCACGCAATCGAGTTTTTCCCAGGCGAAATATTCTACTTCCTTAAATATCTTTTTTTCGCCGTTTACCTGCTTTTCGTAAGTGATATCATCTTCATAAAAAACCTCCACCTCTTCTTTATAGTGTGAGCGGCCAAAATGCCCGTAGGTAGATGTTTTTTGATAGATGGGGTTTTGCAGTCCGTATTTCCTGATGATGTCGTAAGGGCGCAGCGGGCATACATCGCGGATCTTCGCTGCGATTTCACCGTCTGTCATCGGCACCTTCGCCGTGCCATATGTGTTAACGTAAATACCCACAGGTTCAGCCACGCCGATGGCGTATGCGAGCTGCACCAGGATTTCGTCAGCAATGCCGGCGGCCACCATGTTTTTGGCAATGTGCCGGGCAGCGTAAGCGGCTGAGCGGTCTACCTTGCTGGCATCCTTACCTGAGAAAGCGCCTCCTCCGTGAGCACCCTTTCCGCCATAGCTGTCCACAATGATCTTTCGGCCAGTCAGGCCTGTATCCCCGTGGGGCCCCCCGATGACAAATTTCCCCGTGGGATTGATTAACAATCTGTATCCGTTGCCGAACAACGCACCCAGGCGTTCGGGAAGGGCTTGTATTAGCCTGGGTATCAATATTTTCTGTACGTCATGCCGGATCTGCTCCTGCATGGCCGTTTCAGCCTCCCGCCTTGCTTCCGGGGTATTTGCTGAGGGCTTGACAAACTCATCATGCTGCGTGCTGAGCACGATGGTGTCGATCCGCACCGGCTGATTGTTTTTGTCGTATTCAAGGGTCACCTGCGACTTGCTGTCGGGCCGCAGATAGCGCATGTGAACGGCTTGCTTCCTGATGGCTGCAAGCTCCTGCAATAAAATATGCGACATGTCGATGGCCAGAGGCATCAGCTCATCGGTTTCGCGGGTTGCATATCCAAACATCATGCCCTGGTCACCCGCTCCCTGCTCCTCTTCCTTGTCCCTGACAACGCCCTGGTGAATATCCGCCGATTGTTCATGAATGGCAGAAATCACACCACAGGATTCAGCCTCAAACTTATATTCTGACCTGGTGTAGCCAATGTCACGCAATACTCTTCTCACCGTTTGCTGAATGTCGACCCATCCCTCAGTTTTCACCTCGCCACCGACAAACACCAGGCCCGTAGTGACCATGCTTTCGCAAGCAACCTTTGAACGGGGGTCCTGGCGCAGAAATTCATCCAGCAATGCATCCGAGATCTGATCGGCAATCTTGTCAGGATGTCCCTCTGACACAGATTCTGAAGTAAATAAATAAGCCATGATCGCTTTGTGTTTTATTCCAGGATAAATATAATTATTATGAAAGATGGGCAAAGGTAATGATTTCTCTCATTATGTGTTAGAGAGTCATCTGCCTGAAAACCTCCTCAAGGCTTTCTTCCTGCTGCTCCATGCTTAATATGACGAGGCCTTTTTCTACGGCAAAACGGAAAATGCCGGGCCTTATATCTTCCCCGGCATTAGCAAACACCCAATACCCTTCATCGCTGCGGCTTGCATCTGCTACGCCATCCAAAGCCCGAAGATCAGCAAGGTCAACTTCCTTGTCAAAAGTGACCGAAACTCTCTTCCGGGCCTTGTTGAGCCTGCGCACTTCTGCTGTTGGTGCATCAGCAACGATACGGCCTTTGCTGATTATCATCACCCGGTTGCAGACCGCCTCTACTTCCTGCAAAATATGCGTTGACAAAATAACCGTTTTACGTGTGCCGATCTCCCTGATCAGTTGCCTGATCTCTGCCAGCTGGTTTGGATCCAGTCCGGAGGTGGGTTCATCCAGAATAAGCAC
>PWRF01000271.1 GCA_003556325.1 Bacteroidales bacterium
CTTCCACACCTGGGAAGGATGGGGCGGACCAGGAGGTTCAAATACTGAATATGCCTATGTACCCGACGGAACCTGGAAGCTCATCGTATATTACGAGCTGCCCGAACACGATGTGACCTTCTTTGTGAAGACCCATGCCGACCAGGCCATCGAGGGAGCCCAGATAGAAGTATTCGGTGTAACAGAGGAAACAGATGAAACCGGGCATGCAGAGTTCAGCCTCCCCGAAGGCTCATTCTTTTATAACGCATCGGCCGAAGGGTACATGGATATTTTTAACGAGCCTTTTGAGGTAACAGACGGCGACAACTACATCGAGGTGCTCATGCAAATGGATGGAATGCCGGGCGATGCCAACGGCGACGGCGTGGTTGACATTTTGGATGTATTGGTTATCTTACAGTACTTCCATGGCAACGATCCCGAACCCTTCTATTTTGAGAATGCCGATGTGAACCAGGACGGAGTTATTGACGTGCTTGATGTGATTGGCACAGCCAATATCATTGCCGGAGGCAAGGCCTCGCCCTACCCCGGTATGCAGTCGGAGCCCGCCGATCTTTACTTGCATCAGGACGGCATATCCCTGCACAGCGACGGCACACTTACCGGTATACAGTTTGAACTTGCCACCACAGGGCAGTTCCACGACATGCAACTGCTCCTTCCCGACCATAACCTGGTGCTGGTGCATGAAGAAGAAAGCCTGCGGGCTATGGTCTACAGCATAATCAACGCCCCCATCCCGCAAGGAGAAATAAAGATCATAAGCTTCGTGCAACGCGAACAGCTGCCCGAATGGACCGATGCCTTTGGCGGCAACCTCAATGCAGACAAAGTGCCTGTGACCACCCACCGGGATGAAACAACCGGTATCGCCGGCCAGGACGGCGACATGGCATTGCATGCCTACCCCAATCCGGCCAGGGATAAACTCTGGGTTGAGTTTGTAAGCCAGGGCACAGAACCGGTTAAGGTACGCCTGGTCAATGCCCACGGGCAGACCATGCAAACAAAGCAAGTCACCAGCGAGGGACCGGTTACCATAAGCTTTAGCCTCGAAGGGTATGCCTCCGGATTATATATGATCCGGGTCGATGGCCAGGAAAAATCGCTCCTGGAAAAGATCATGGTGGAATAAATAGGATTTGCCAATAAATGAAGAATGTGTGAAACGGTCACACATTCTTCATTTATACACATATAGCGACAAGCCCCATGTGTTTGCGTTTCGGCAAACACCCCGTGAAGCTGAGTCTGAATCCAATTCACAACATGTTACATGTTACGTTTCTAATATAAAATACCTTTCTTATGAAAAAGAGCTTACTGTCCGAATTATTATTGTTTTTCCTGCTTTTGAGCTCCGCCAGCCTTTTTGCACAAGAGATGAAAATCAACTTTGCGCACGAAAGAGGCGAGTCTGAGATCAGGTCAAACAGCTTTGAAAAAACAAGGTTTAATTTTACTTTTGAAGGCCTCAACTATTTCAACGTAAAGACCGAAGCCGGTACATTTACCGAGCTGGTCATGCCCAAAGGGCATAATGTTGGGGAGTTTGGCACCCCCAAGCTACCGGCACGCAAGAAACTCATCGAGGTGCCATTCGGTGCTGAGGTGGAAGTGGAGGTGGTAAGCTATACCAGCCAGGAATACCGGCTCTCTGATTTTGGTGTCAGGTTTCCCATCATGCCCGTACAGCCATCCCTGAGAAAAGACCAGGACCCGAATGACGTGCCCTTCGAACTGGAATCAGACTACTATACACGTACTTCATACGTTGCGCCCGAACTGGCGCATGTGGAAGTTATCGGCACCATGAGGGGCATGCGCCTGGGAAGGCTGACCGTAGCACCGGTGCAGTACAACCCGGCAGAAGGCACCATTAAAGTGTACAACGACGTAGAAGTGGTTGTGCATTACCGGGGAGCCGATCAACAGCTGACCCGGGAGATCAAAGCCGCCACCTGGTCGCCCTATTTCAACATTGCCTACAACAAGGTGGTCAACCGCTTTGACACCCGCGACATCTTTGACGACTACCCGGATCTGACCAAAAATCCCATCAAGATGGTGATCGTGGCCTACGAAGACTTCCGGGAAACACTGGAGCCCTTCATTGAGTGGAAAACCCAGCAAGGCTTTTACATCGTAGATGCTTATACGGATGAGATCGGCAGTTCGCCTTCCGACATTCAGTCCTTCATCCATGACCAGTACAACAATGCCACCCCGGAAGACCCGGCTCCCACCTTCGTTGTTGTGGTGGGTGATCACAGCAACCTGCCGGCTTCCACGACAGGGCCTGCATCCGGCCAGGTAACCGACCTGTACTATGCTTCCGTCGACGGAGACCAGTTCCCGGAAATGTACATCGGCCGCCTCTCGGCACGTAACACACAGGAACTGCAAAACCAGATCGACAAGATCCTGTACTACCAGCGCTATGAGTTTACAGATCCCTCCTATCTCAACGACGTGACCATGATCGCAGGAGCAGATGGATTCTGGAACCCCAATGTTGGTCAGCCCACGGTACATTATGCCACCGACAACTATTTCAATGCCGCGCATGGCTTTGCCAATGTCAATGCATACCTTACCAATTATGCCGGTTGCTACGACGAAGAGCGTATATCGGTAAGCCTGATCAACTTTACCGCCCACTGCTCTTCCACGAGCTGGGGCAGCCCAAATCTCACCGTCAACGATGTACACAACATGACCAATACCGGCAAATACCCGCTTGCCATCGGAAACTGCTGCCAGAGCGCACTGTTCAGCGTAGGTGAAAGCATCGGCGAAGCCTGGGTGCGGGCTGAAGAAAAAGGTGCCGTGGCCTATGTGGGATCGGCGCCCAACACGCACTGGTTTGAAGACTTCTACTGGGCCGTGGGTGCCTTCCCCATACAGGGCAATAACAACGGCTACGTTCCTACGGTGGACGAAACCACCATGGGTGTATATGATGCACAGTTTGATGACGAATACAATGCCGTGGCATCCATAAAATTTGTAGGGAACCTCGCCCTTACCGAAGCACATATCCAGAATTACCCCACTCACTCCAACGACCAGTGGTACTGGGAAGGCTATCATAC
>PWRF01000295.1 GCA_003556325.1 Bacteroidales bacterium
CCACGATTGCTGTCGGCACAGCGGATGCCAGTAGCAGAAGGGCAAATTTCATCTCGGGGTTCCATTTGAATCTGAAAAAGTTTACTACGAGCGATACAATATCGCGCCAGAAGACGACCACAACACTCATGAAGGTTGCCCCGTGAACAATAATGTTAAAAGTGAAGTAATCATGTGGGTCGTCCAGGCCCCAGGCCCCTGCAAGCTCCAGGTGGCCACTGCTGCTCACAGGCAAAAACTCAGTCAGTCCTTGTAGTATTCCCAAAATCAGCGCCTCTATCCAGCTCATCTGCTACCTTTTTTTGTCTGCTTTTTATGTGTTTTATGTTTTTGCGGTTGTTTTGCCTGCTGTGTTTCTTTCTTTGGCATTGCTCCGGTTCCGGGCGAAGACTCCGGCAGGTTGGTGGTCTTTTTCATAATAGCATATATCTGAATGCCGTATCCGGCCAAAACCAGAATGGGTGCAAGGGTCATACGGCGAAAGCTGAAAATGGCATCGCTGAAAACTTCCGGATCATCCGAAGACCCGCCTATCATCAGAATAAAGCCAATGGCAGTGACCAGAAGGCCAATGATGAGCCACCTGTACTTTTGTTTATCAAACAGTAAGACATTTCCTTTTTTTTCTTTCATGGTTGTGCTGTTAATTGCTGTCCGGGAAGGGAATGCCCGGAGGTGTGCTTCTGCATGCGATTAATAATA
Organism: Bacteroidales bacterium; assembly: GCA_003556325.1. Lineage (GTDB taxonomy): Bacteria > Bacteroidota > Bacteroidia > Bacteroidales > UBA7960 > PUPG01. The sequence continues at coordinate 703 of PWRF01000295.1, forward strand.
ATAGAGAAAATCGGTCTTTATTTTGAGGTATTTCCTTACTGCAAAAAAGGTAGATATATAGCTGATCACTATGCCCAGCAGAATTACGCCGCCATAGAGGATTGCCAGGTGACCCGGGTCCGGGAAGAAAGGCAGTTCAGGGATCTGCCTTTGCCCGAGATAGAGGGCCGCTGTCAGCAGGACTATGGTGATCAGCGATCCTATTATGCCCTGAATAACCCCTGAGATTATAAAAGGCCTCCGGATAAATCGTTGGGTTGCACCTACAAGCTGCATGCTTTTTATCAGGAATCGTTTCGAAAATACGCTTAGCCGGATGGTGTTGTTGATGAGGGCAAACGCGATAACCAGCAGCAGCAGGCTGAAAGCAAGCAGTCCGGCGCTGATCCGCCTGACGTTGTCGTGTACAAGATGTATCAGCGACTGCTGGTAATCTATGTCGGCAATTGCTTCAAAGTCCTTCAGGGAGTCTTCGAATACTTTAAGGCTGTCGGGGTTTGCATAGCTTGCTTTCAGGCTGACCGATACGGAGGCCGATAACGGATTATATCCAAGGAATTCCACAAAATCTTCTCCCAGCTCTTCCATAAGGCTTTCAGCCGCTTCTTCGCTCGAAATGTAGGTGGATTCGTTTACGGCTTCCATTTCTCCCAGGGCCGTTTTCAGGGCCCGGATCTGTGTTTCTCCGGCGTCTTGTTCCAGAAACAACGAAATGGTAATCCTTTCCCTGAAATGATCCGTCAGCTGCCTGGTATGCAGGATCATCAGTCCCAGCAAGCCTAACACGAACAAAACCAGGGTGATGCTCACCACCGTGGAGATGTATGATGACTTCAGGCGCCTGCCTATGATCTTGTCTTCCTGCCTTGCCATGGTGAATTGTATTTGACTCTGCGAAAATAAGAAAAAAGAAAGTAGATGGGCGGGTTTTGCCCGAAGATCTTATTGATTTCGGCTTTTCGCTTGATGTTCATGCAGGGCAACCTGAAGAGTGCTACGGGTTAAAGATGTCCGCATAACCGAAACTTTTTCCCGGGAAGGGGCTTTATAACGCCTTTGAACTCCAGGTTTAAAAGTATGGATGTGGTTTTGCTGAGGTTATAGGGCACACCTGCCACAATTTGGTCTAAGCCGGCTTCCGGGTGGGATTTAAAAAATTCAACCAGTTCTTTTTCCTCGGCGGTGAGACTTACGAAAAGGCTTGCCTGTCGCGGGTTTCTGTTGTTTGTGCCGGGTTCCCAGTTCATTATATATTGCAGGTCTGCCACGTTTTCTATCAGGTGTGCCTTGTTGATTTTGATAAGCTTGTTGCAACCCTGGCTGTAAGTGTCAGTAACTTTTCCCGGCAGGGCGAACACATCGCGGTTGTATGTGTTTGCAATATTGGCGGTTATCAGGGCGCCCCCTGAGACGGCCGCCTCCACAACCACTATGGCATCGCATAAGCCTGCGATGATACGGTTCCTTTTGGGGAAATTTTCCCTGTCGGGGCGGGTGCCTGAGATGAAATCTGTGACCAGGGCCCCTCCGGATCCCAGCATTTTCGAGGCAAGGCCTTGATGGAGATGCGGATACACCCTGTCAAGCCCATGGCCCAGTACTGCTGTTGTAGGTATCCCATTTTGAAGAGCCGCCTTATGGGCACAGGCATCTACCCCGTAGGCAAGCCCGCTGACTACCATCACCCCGAGCGGCTTCATGCCCTGCACAAGTTCCCCGCATTTGGATTGGCCATAAGCCGTCATGCTGCGGGTGCCAATCAGAGCTACCACCCTTGGGTGATTCAAGTCTGCCGAGCCTTTCACATAAAGTAACAGAGGGCCGTCATCACACTCTTTAAGCCTCACGGGATAGTCATTGTCAAGATAAAAAACCGCCCGGATGTCATGGCGTTCCATAAAGCGGATTTCCTTTTCTGCACGCCCGAAAATCTCCCTGCGGCGAACAGCGCCGGCAATATGGTTTCCAACCCCCGGGATCTTCATCAGGGCACTGTGTTTTTCATGAAAAACAGCCTCAACGCTTCCGCACCAGGAGATCAGCCTCCTGGCGGTAACCCCGCCAACACCCGGGATCTGGGTTAAGGCGATGCGGTATAAAAGTTTTTCTGTCATATGTTTGGGTTAAGGACAAAAAGACAAAAAGACAAAAAGACGAAAAGACGAAAAGACGAAAAGACGAAAAGACAAAAGGACAAAAAGACAAAAAGACAAAAAGACGAAAAGACAAAAAGACAAAAAGACAAAAAGACAAAAAGACGAAAAGACAAAAGGACGAAAAGACAAAAAGACGAAAAGACAAAATGACGAAAGGACGAAAAGACAAAATGACGAAAGGACAAAAGGACAAAAAGACGAAAAGACGAAAAGACAAAAAGACAAAAAGAC
>PWRF01000338.1 GCA_003556325.1 Bacteroidales bacterium
CTCTTTCAGCACGCGTTTTTGCGCGGCAGTAAGTTCAAACGAAAGCTTCCGGTGGTAAAAACTGTTGAAAAGATCTCCGATCTCAGGCAGGATAAAGCCGGTGGCTTTCTCGTTCCTCAGCAGTTTTTGTCGCAGCAGGTTCAGCTGGATGTAGAACAGCTCCTCAAATTTCAGCCTGCCACGGGCTTTCTTAAGTTTCATTGCATCCGCCGGGAAGTGTACATGCGATAATGCGTCGTAGGCGGGAATAAGTCCGAGGGGCTGAATGACCTTTGGGGGCAGGCTTTCCACAATATGGCCACGCACCTGCGGCAGGAGGGTTTTCAGCAGCTTCCCTATCCCCCTGCTGTCAAGCCCCCTGGCTTTCAGCTTCTCTGTTGAGTGATAAACGGGCTGCATGTTGGAGGCCTGGTTGATGGCTCCGGGAGAGACGGGTTCGATTTCAGGATGGGCTATGTTGTAATCATCGCCAAACAGGCTTGGTTTACCAAAAACAATGTATTCCACGCCCGGTTTAAACTGGTCTTTTATCCATTTGAACCCCCTGAACCACACCAGTTCTATGACGCCGGTATGGTCCCTCAGCTCGGCAGTCATGCGCGTTGTGCGCCGGTGGCCATGCAGCCTGATGTTTCCTATCTTTCCCTTGATCTGCACATAGGGCATATCTCCGCGAACCTCACGCACCGTGTAAAACCGGCTGCGGTCGATATATCTGAAGGGATAATGTTCCAGCAGGTCACGAAACGTATCTATTCCCAGTTCATCCCTCAGCAGTTCGGCGCGTTTGGGGCCTACACCTTTCAAAAATTCAATGGGTGTATCAAGGTATGGTTTCCTGTTGGTATACGACATCGGGCTCAAAAAATGCTTTCACAAACCAGATAATCTGTAAAAATAGTGTAAAATATGCGGAAGTGTTCTTATTTTTGATGATTATTAAGCCCCCTTGCGGCGGGTTTTATACGTTTCGACGTTTCGACAATATTAAACATATGAACCGGGCACTTGCGAGCCTGGCGAAGCCAAACGCCCATGTTGTAAATCCCGCCCGTTCGGGAACAGGCTTTTTGACACACAGGGGGATGATTATCGGGACTTTTCGACATTTCGACATTTTGACAGTTGCAACACAACCCCTAAACTTTTGACAAGAAAATAAACACCTCAATAACAATTAGTTGAACAAATATAAACAGATGAAGATATTAGTTTTTGGTGCGGGAGTGATTGGCACCACATATGCGTGGCAGTTGCAGGAGGCCGGATTTGATGTTACGCTTTTTGTGAGGAAGCTTAGAATGGTGCGCTATGCTCATTCGGGTGTTGCCATCACTTACAGCGACATGAGGGAGGGAAAGTCGGACTATGGGAACACTGTTTTCAGGCCCCGTGTCATTGACCGCCTGGATGCGAAGCAGGCGTTTGACCTGATCATAGTGAGTGTAAGGAGCAACCAGTGGCAGGATGCCATTCCTTACGTAGCCAGGCATTCTGGGAATGCCCATGTTCTTTTTCTGGGCAATATGTGGGATGAGTTTGGGATGGTGGAAAAGCATTTCCCAAAAGGCAGGTGCTTTTATGGCTATCCGGCAATGGTGATGGGTGGCCCCATCGAAAACGGCATCAGCACCTATTTGTTTGGCAATGAAAACACCTTTCTGGGCGAACCGGATGGCAGCGAGAGTGAGCGGCTGCAGCAGGTTTTCCGAATCCTGGATTCGGCCGGCATGCAACCCCGCACAGAGAAAAAGATAAAAGATCACCTGTGCCTGCGCTACCTTAAAGCGGCCATCACGCCAGGCCTCCTGGCAAAAGCGGGGGGAGCCAGGCTTCTCGCAGGCAACAAAACGCTCCTCAGACAATATGTGGCGGCCCTGAAAGAAGGGCAAAAGGTTTGCCGGAAAAAAGGGCTGGCAAAAGCAGGCGTTTTTCCGTTCAACAGGTTCTTTTTGCCGTCATTTATGCTGATCCGCATGATAAACGGCAAACTCACCGACGAAAGACAAGCAGCTCTTGATACACATATGAAACACGGGGCATCAGAAAAGAAAAAGCAGTTTGAAAATGTCCTGAAAACCGGGAGACAGTTGAAGATCGCCATGCCCTACTGGGCGTCCTTTGAAAAGTACATGGATTTTTAGTATTTTTACCTGAAAGAAAGATCATTATGATGTACAAAAACTTACTGTCACTGGCCCTTTTCCTGATTGGCGCTCTCCTTGCGGGGAATGCAGCAGAACATCCAAACCTGCGCGACGACTCCGGGGCTGATACTGTCACTGCAGCGGGCAACAGCGGAAGTTACTTCTTACCGCCCCGGATGCATCCGGCAGACCGCTTCATGGTAAGTCTTTTTACTGACATCTGGCAGGATGTGCCGGATGCCATGGATCTGAAAACCATCCAGCGCGGCATCAGCATCAAGGCCATGCAGGACATGCCCATTGGAAGGACAAATTTCAGCCTGGCCGCCGGACTTGGGTTTACAAGCCACAACCTTTACAGCGACCACATTTACATGTATAATGCCTTTGAAGAAAAACACGATTTTTATTCCATCGTCACCGACTACGACAAAAACAAGATCAGCCTGAACTATTTGGATGTCCCCGTTCAGTTTCGTTTCCGCTCAAGGGGTTTGCAGAGGACATTCAGGCTGTACGCCGGCATGACAGCGGGTTACCTTGTGAATGCCCACACAAAATACGAAGGCAAGGCCTACTTTTCCGAACCCGGGGGGATACAATTTTTCCCGGCAAACGACGACGGCACATTCCCTGTTGAAAGGTCAACAAAATTCAAGGAACACGAACTGGAAAACATCTCCAGTTACCGCATCGCCCTGACTGCCATGCTTGGCTACCACAGGGTCAACCTCCATTTTTCCTATATGCTTACCGACATTTTTGAAGGCAACAGTGCAGAAGACATGCTGCCGGTGTCCCTGGGGCTTACTTTCATCCTGTTTTAACTACCGCCGGATCTGAGATTGGTTGAGAGACTTGTATGTCTCCGGGTTCAGTTTGTGTCCGGGGTGGCTGTAAGTTGAGGTTAAGGTTGAGGTTAAGGTTAAG
>PWRF01000082.1 GCA_003556325.1 Bacteroidales bacterium
GCAAAAAGCAGACCTTTCGACCTTTTGACATTTCGACTTTTAGACATTTTGTCCTTTTGTCCTTTTGTCCTTTTGTCCTTTTGTCCTTTTGTCCTTTTGTCCTTTTGTCCTTTTGTCTTTTTGTCTTTTTGTCTTTTTGTCTTTTTGTCCTTTTGTCCTTCAATAATTTATGACATGAAAAAAATCCTATCCGTAGTGGGCGCCAGGCCCAACTTCATCAAGATAGCACCCCTGGCAAAGGCATTCAAAAAATACCGTAAGGAGGTAAAACACCTTCTCTGTCATACCGGTCAGCATTTCGACAAACGCATGTCGGAAATCTTTTTCGACGAGCTGAAGATGCCCGAACCCGATTTTAACCTTGGGGTGGGTGGTGGGAGCCATGCGGAACAGACTGCACGCATCATGCTGGAGCTGGAAAAGGTGTTACACCAGGAAAAACCTCACCTGGTGATCGTCCCGGGCGATGTGAACTCCACCCTGGCCGCCGCGCTGGTGGCCTCTAAAATGGGCATTCCCGTTGCCCACGTAGAAGCCGGCCTTAGAAGCTTCGACAAAACCATGCCCGAGGAGATCAACCGCATTGTAACAGATGTGGTCTCCGACTTCCTTTTTGTGACAGAACACAGCGGCATGCACAACCTGCGCGACGAAGGGGTGGACGACAGCAAGATCTTTTTCGTGGGAAACACCATGATCGACTCACTGGACGCTAACTGGGATGCCGTAGAGTCCAATACAGTCACCGACAGGATGGGCCTCACAAAAGGCAAATACATTGTGGCAACCTTCCACCGGCCCACGAACGTGGATGACAGGGAGAACCTTGCAGAGATCATGGACACCATGGGAAAACTTGCAGGCGAACGAAAACTGGTATTCCCGGTGCATCCGCGCACCCGGAAAAACATCAGGGCCTTCGGCCTCGAAAAAAAGATCCCGGGCAGCCTTATCCTGACAGAACCGCTCGGCTACCTGGAGTTCCTGTCGCTGATGCGTTACGCCGAGCTGGTGATCACCGACAGCGGCGGCATACAGGAGGAAACAACCTACATGGGCGTGCAGTGTATCACCGTAAGGAAAAACACCGAGCGGCCCGTGACCATCGATGTGGGGACTAACCACCTTGTCGGCGTAAGCATGGAAAAAGTGGAAAAAACAGCCATGGACATCCTTGACGGCATCACCAAGCCCGGCAGGATCCCGGAGCTATGGGACGGAAAAGCTGCAAAAAGGATTGCAGAGATTATCATGCAACATAAAGAATAATCCCCAAAAACATCCGGCAGGTTAAGCCTTACAAAAAATGAAGACTGAGCCCGTATGTCAGCGAGAAAACCCACAACATGATGCCCTAACACACATAAACATATCACAACCTTTAAACTGTATAGCTCCTGAGTCAGACTCAGGTCAGATGCGAGGCGTCGAAAGCTGCCGGCATGGTCTGCTTTTTATGTAGTCTAAACAACAAGGGTATTTTTCATGTTAGCCTTGTATAATTACCAAACAGGTTGTAAGTTTGGCATGGAAAACATTTACTTCTATGACACTGAACGAAATCAAGGCCCCCGTCGACGAGCACCTGAAGGTGTTTGAGGCCCGTTTTAAGGATGGGATGAAGAGCAACGTGCCTCTGCTCGACAAGATCACGCGCTATATCGTTAAACGTAAAGGCAAACAGATCAGGCCGCTTTTTGTTTTCTTTTCTGCCGGCGTCTTCGGGGAAATCGGTGACCGCACTTACCGTGCCGCCACGCTTATCGAACTGCTGCACACCGCCACGCTGATCCACGATGATGTGGTGGACGACTCCAACGAGCGGCGCGGATTCTTTTCGCTCAACGCCCTCTGGAAAAACAAGATCTCAGTGCTGGTGGGTGACTACCTGCTGTCGCGCGGGCTGCTCCTCTCCCTCGACGACGATGACTTCGACCTGCTGCGCATCGTGGCCAACTCGGTAAAAGAGATGAGCGAGGGCGAGCTCATGCAGATAGAAAAGGCCCGGAGCCTCGACGTGGAAGAGGATGTGTACTTTGAGATCATCCGGAAAAAGACCGCCTCGCTGATCGCATCCTGCATGGCAAGCGGTGCTGCCTCCCTGCGTGTTGCCCCCGCTGAAGTGGAAAAGATGCATAAAATTGGTGAAACAGCAGGCATCGCCTTTCAGATCAAAGACGACATCCTGGATTTCGAATCAGGAAAGAAAAAAGGAAAGCCTACCGGCGCCGATATCAAAGACCAAAAGCTGACCCTACCATTGATATATCTTCTGAAAACCGTATCATACAAAGACCGGCGACACATCATCAACACCATAAAAAACCACAGCCAGGATCCTGAGCGGGTTGCTGAACTTATCGACATGGTGCAGGACCGGGGTGGTATCGAATATGCCCGGGAGTATATGAAGATATATAAAGACAGCGCCATAGAACTGATAAAATCCCTGCCCGACGTGCCCTCCCGGCATTCACTTGAACAGCTCATCGACTTTACCGTGGACCGGGAGCAGTAAGATCCCCTGCAATAACCCCGGCAAGCTTCTCTTCAACAAGACGTGCATGCGAGCGCATATGCGTGTGGTAGATGACGTGCAAAACGGTCTGGCCATCCGGCGTTTTTACCACCTGCACCTCCGGCGGAGGGGAGACGATCCAGGGCATTGACAACATCGCATTCGTGATCATCTTCTGCATCTCTCCCGGGTTCTGTCCCGGCAACAGGGCCACCTCGGCGTGTTGCGGCAAGTTGTCTTCCTTCCCCGGGGGAAGAGCAATAAGGTCCCTGTTTAAACGGGCGTAAGGTATCCGAACCACTTCGCCATCATCGTTCAAAAGCTCAACAGACAGGCTGCCCAGTTTCATTATCTTGCCCGACGCCTCAGAAGTTCGCATTACCTGTCCCGGCTCAAAGGGTTTTTCAGCCCTGATCAGCACCCCGGCGAGAAAGTCGCGTAAAACAAACCATGCCAGAGACACCAGCAGGATGACCACCATCGCCACAACAATGGCATCAAAAAAGATATGATCTCTGAAAAAAACATGCACGCCCCAAAATGCGTACACCACCCATATGACGAGCTCAAGTAGCGGCAAGACTTTTCTGCTTCCTTTCCGGACAGACTCACGAAGCACTTTTGCACTGCTCACGCGCCGCAGCAGGCCAAATATCAAGGCAACTCCTATACCGGCGAGTACGAAGATCAGAATGTTCATAAGCGTTTTTTCTTTTGCAGTTGTTCTGTAAGGTAAAGGTCAAGTCCCGGACGGATCGCATAAACCCCGGCAAACTTTTCGATCAGTATACCTGACCTTACAAGCTGACGTATCCCCGAAGCAACTTCAGCCAGCGGAAGGTGAAGGTTGGCAGCCAATGTCTCTGCATCGAAGCGGCGGTTGATAACAAACTGTTGCAAATAAAACCACTGTTCGGAACTTAGCGCATCAAAAGCCTTTGTGGAGGGCACCTGAAAATCATTGATGGCCAAATGCGACCCGGTTACTTTGGCTATGGAGGCAAGCCATAGCTGCATCGCCAGCCCGGGGTTCCCATAAGAGAGATCGAAAAGAGTGTTGAACATCCTGGCCTGTTCCCATGCTGTCATCTCCCCTTCGCTCTTCTTTTTCCAGGTAAAACGCATGCCACCGGCGTGGTGCCGAAGCATGACGAGCTCTTTCAGCTCCCTGGCATCAAAGGGTTCACAGCTGACGGTGCTCAGTGCATAGCTTTGCAATGCGGTCTGCCGGTTGATATACTCCAGCGCATATGGGTTCACGTTGATCACAAACAAGACCTTATGCCCGAAGCGATCAATCAGGTCTGTGATCATCCGGACGATGGCGTCGCCACCGGGACGCCGCTCCCACCAAAGGCCAAGGTCTTGTATGATAAGCACCTTACCCGCAGGCAGCGCCCTGAACACATCTTCAATATTCGTGTTTTGTGCATGCAACGCTTCCAGCAGCTTTTTGGTAAAAAGCGACACGTCGGCAGAACATGCCTGGGGAGCCCTTACTGAGTGAATGTGATCGCGGATGAAATGCTTCTCCGCAACCTTCCTCGACAAACTCGACTTTCCCGAAGTACGCCCGCCGGTAATGATAAGCGCCCCTGGAAAACCCGCCCTGAAGCGCCGGATAGCCGTTGCACAAGACTGCATCTCCGATTCCATCCCTACCCAAAAATCATCCCCGGCGCCCGACTGCCCACTGAACAACGAACCGTAATAAAAGGGCAGGCTCCTGATTACCTCCCCGGATGGAGTAATGGCCTCAGCAAACGCCAGCATCTTATCGTTTGACAACGCCATGCTGCCCTTTTGGTGTTCCACGTGACTGATCCACAACTGGCTCTCGCTTTTGCCATACAGCAAGCTGACAAAACGCTCACCAGCCACACGCTTTGTCCACTGCCACTGCTGTTTCAGTTCTTTCGCCATTCCACCGCCCGCCTCGGCCTCGCGTGCCTTCTTTCTGACCGCTATGCTCGATTTGCTGATCGTTGCGGCAGAAAGAGGCTCAAAGGCCTTCCGGAGGTTTTCAGATAAAGAGTCCTCTACGTCCTGGGCGATTTTTGTGATCTGTAACTTTTCCTGTTTGATCTTTTCAACAAAACTTCTGATCAGATCCAACGACTGCTGGTGCAAAGAAGCCTGATCAGCCGGAACATCCTCTTTGCTTTCATTCTCGAGACTAAAATTAAAAAGCCGGATAATGTCTTTTATTGAGGCAACTGCCTCCGAAAGCTTCTTGCTGACATCGTGAGCCTTTTTTATACCTGGGTCTATAAATGCCGATCCAAGGTAATATTCCACAGTTTTACGGAATCTCACTTCGGCTTTTTCTGCCTCCGAAAATGCATTTTCTTCAATCTTTTCTGCAAGATGCTCTCCTGTTATTTCGATTTTATCCGGTATGTCGGTCAGCAACTCACCGAGTTCGGCATAAAAGCCCTGGTATATTTCTGACACCGGGGGCGCCTGCAGGCTTTCATGCTCCAGGCGTCTGATCCCGGAGAAAGACCCAGGAGGTGTTTCAAGCAAGTCTTCGGCATACTTTTCATAGGCCTCCAGTTTTAGCAACAGCTCTGAATGCACCCTGGTCTTCAGGTCGAAGTGGAACTTTTCCATCCTTGCCCGGATACGGCTTCTCAGCTGCAATACAATAAAATCAAGGTTGGCTTTGTTGATGAAAGAAGAAAGGTTGGCCTGCCAGTGCTGTGAATACTCAATTATGTTTTCCACCATGCCGGGGTTTTCTTTTCCCCTGGCAGCAAGTTTGCTGCTGCGAATGTTGGCACCTGTGCTTTCCAGGTGATGGCTGAACAGCTCAAGGTCGTGCAGCAGGGCTTCGTAAACCTGTCTGCCCATATCATAATGAAAGCTCCTGCTTTCGTTTTCCAGCACCTCTATCCCGGCAAGAAACCGGCTGCGCTCCATCCGGATCAGCTCCCGCAACCTGGCTGTGTTTTGTGTTTCGCGACGCACTTTTTCGATCAACTCATACACGCCATACACGTTATTCCGGATCTCGGCAATCTCGCCCAAGCTATGCTTTGCATGGGATATCATAAGTTCTTCCAGCTGTTTCAGCCTTTTATGATAAAGAAAATACCGGGCAGCAGGCAATACATGCACCTTGTGATTCACCGGGCGCCGGGTGAGCCCGGAGACAATTCTTTTGCCAAGCTTGTACATACGGATCCGGAAAGTGTCATCCTTTTTAAAGACCAGCTCGGATCCTGTAAGTTTGATGCGGATATTTTCGGGCATCACATTGATCATCGCACGCAGAGCGTCCTGGTATTCTTCATTGGCTTTCTGCAGGATTGCAGCAATTGCCGGAAGCCGTTGGTCACGGATTTGCTGCAGCTGTCTCTGGGCATGAAAAGCAAAGTCGTTAAGCAGCCTGAGGTAAGACTTTTCACGCTCCCCCACTTTCTTTTCAGCAAATGTACGTTCAAGGGCATCCAGGTTGCGGTTCAGGAAGTGTTTTAATTCCGGAAAAACAAACAAAGACTGTTTTAGCATGCGCTCAGGGCCCTCCTCAAAATATTTTTCGGCGAAATGGCCCGACCGCTGGCCTATGTTATGCACTTCGTTGGCAATGATCTCGCGCGATGACAGCGACAGTTGTTTAAAAACTGCTGCAGAAGGGCGCTCTGTTGGCTCTTCCTCATAAAGATCATCGCTGTCTTCCTCTGTCAGCACGCTGATCTCATCGAAATAGCCAGACGCAGTAATCAACAAAGCCGTTCCCACACTGTCAACGAGCCTGTTTGCCCCGGAAAAGCCTGCCTGAAAGTTTTTAGGCGCCATTTCGGGAAGCTCCATGAGGGTAAGGTCTGTATCCCTCGACTCCGCTCCGATGATATGATGATCGGGCAGCTGTTCCACTGCGTTTTGAATAATTTTTACATCAGCCTGCATCCTGTTGTTCTCCAGTATCTGATTGACCAGGCTGTGGATGGCATCAGTGCGTGCGCTCTCCTTGTTGATGACCAGTATGCGGATGCGTGCGGTACGCCAAAGGTGACTGCTGGTAAGGAACTTCAGCAGAAGCATCGCCAGCTGAAGCCCCCTCCCCGATCCTTTCCACCAGAAGTCGATTGTCTTGTATTTTCCAAAACCACGCTCCTTGTCGTGGGACAGAAAAGCACAATTATAATCCTGCCTTTTGAGGTTATGAAGCAGTCCTGCGAATTTCTCCGGCTTTCGGGTGTTTCGCGGCCATCCCATCAGCACCGTGTTGGGTTCGAAGCCGGTAAAGCCATACACCCTTGAGATCATGTCGATGCCTTCGTACACGTCGCGGCAGGTGTGCCGGCGGGTGAAGACGCCCTTGCGGACGGGCTGCTGCGCGCGCATCTCAGCCTCTCTGACCCCGAACAGCACGTCGCCCGAAGGCTGTTCGGTTAATTCAAAGTTGGTAAATACGCCCAGCTTGCCCACCAATGCCTTGCCCATCTCGATCAGGTGGGGGCGGCTTTTTTCTCCACCGCTGAACAGCATCACATTGGGGCGCCAGTGGTGCAATCGCTTGTCGCTTCCACTCAGGCGCTCCAGGCCGGTCTTGACGAGCGATGACCACACGCCCGTCCAGGTGTCGCCGCTTTGCAGGGCCAGTTCTTTCTTTTTCAGAAAGAGAAACAGGGAGATGAGCACCACGGAGGCGACAATGAGTGCCGCGAGGTCCAGTTGTATCATCACCACGATGGATGCGATGGCACCGATGATGCTCACAAAGCGCGGGATTTTGAAGGAAGGTCTGAAATCGCTGCTGGCCCAGCTTTCGACGGCATAAGTGATGTTAAGGAAGCCGTATATGATGATGAAGAAGGTGGTGACAATGCGTGCGATCACGTTCAGCTCCCCGATGAGGATGCCTGCCAGGGCGATCAGGAAGGCCACCACCAGTGCGTTACGTGGCTCGTTGGAAGCCCCGTGTCCGCGGGCAAAGAATCCGGGCAGGATGCGGTCTTTAGCCACCGCCTGCAGGATGCGTGGGGCCCCGAGGATGCTCACCATTCCCGATGAAAGGGTGGCGGCAAGGATCCCTGCAACGACCAGCGCCGGAAATCTTGAGATGGCAAACAGCACCCGGGGGTCGTGTATCAGCAGCTGCCGGTCTACTGTAAAGGCAAAAAACAGGGCCAGTCCGACATATACCAGCAAGCCCACCAGGATCGCCATGATGGTGCCCAGGGGGATGTCCCTGCGCGGATCCCTGAGATCGCCCGACATCGAAACGCCGGCCTGGAAGCCGGTGACCGCCGGGAAAAAGATGGCAAAAAGCGCGATCCAGGGCAGGGAGCCATCCGCAACGCCCAGGACGGGCTCACGGGGCGCCAGGTCGTGGCTTCCCGTAAATATGGAAAGCAGGGACAGGATGATGGCGCCCATGATCAGGTATTGGGCCTTGATGGCCAGCGAGGTGCTGATGAAGGTGATCACGGTGACCGCCAGCAGGGTGATCGTACCCGCTAAGCGGATGTTGTTAAGCGTGGGCTCCAGTCCGAGGATGGGCAGCAGGGTTTCGGCAAAACCCAGCAGGTAGAGGCTCACGCTGAAAGACAGTCCGACAAACAGGGCCACTCCCAGCGTGCCGCCAATGGGAAGTCCCAGGCTTCGGGAAATGATGTAGTAGCTTCCCCCGGTCTCCACCCGCTTATCGGTGGCCACGGAAGCCACACTCAAACCCGTGCTCACAGAGATGATATGCGCCACCAGGATGATGCCCAGCACGGACCACAGCCCGGCCTGCCCCACGATCCAGGGCAGCCGCAAATACATGATCACACCCAGGATGGCCAGGATGGAGGGAGTGAAAACCCCGGAAAAGACTCCGAATTTTTTTGCTTTAGCCACAGTTCCGCTTTTTTTTAAAAGAAAAGTAAAGATATGAAAAAGTTTATTGAGGAATTGCTGCGTAATGGAATTAAATAATGCGAATAAGTAGCAAACATAGCGGTTTCATATTATTTGCCACCTGTAGTTACCCTATTCACTTAATTATTATTAATTTTGAATTTAATCCACATAATTTTCAATAACTCAACCATTCAAAAATTATGAAAAAAGTATTCATTTCCCTGACTGCTGTAGCCATTATGATTACTATCAACATCCATGTGAAGGCTCAAGCCAGCTTTGAACCCGGACAGCTGGGCATTACTGCCGGTGTTTCTTATGGGCTGGACCTTGAAGAACCCGCCTTTCGTGCAGGTCTGACCTACTTCCTCACGCAAGAGCTCAGGGCTGGTGTGGACTTTACCTACTGGTTTCTTGAAGATGTATTGATTGAACAGGAAGAAATAACCAATACCGGGTATGAGATTAACGGAAACCTTCACTTTCTTTTTGTCTCATCCCGCAATTTAGTGCTTTATGGCGCTGGCGCGGCAGGCATTCACTTTGCAAGCACTTCATCCGACATCCCAGAGTTTGACACATCTGATTCGGAGTTTGCCGTTGGCGCAGGAATTGGTGCGGAACTTAATTTCGGCATGCTGTCGTTTTTCGCTGAGCCAAAAATTTTCTTCAGTGGGTTTGACCAGCTGAAGCTCAACGGCGGCTTGCGGCTTTATTTATAAACATAAGACACCTGGCATGATTAGAGCACTAATGGCAAGACTATTGTCCGCTCTCTTCCTTTTTTCAACACTACCATTTTTTCCGGCCTTTGCCGGTGAAACGGAATGGCCTGCGGAAGAGGTACAGGTAAACATTAGTACTCCCTACCACACCCTGCGGACCCACCTGCATTTTTTGCAGCCCGACAGCTACGACGAGGAGAAGGCTGCGCGGGCGTTCCTGCATCCGGAACTGGACCCGGAGGAGGCGCGGGAAGCGGCGGTGAAGCTAAAACAGGTCTTCGATGGTAAGGGATATTACATTGAGGTAGATGATGCGCCCGCGGACCCGGACCACCAGGACACCCTCCACAACGAGCACCGGTACGTGCCCACGCATCACCTGCCGGAGATCTACCTGGCCAAACGCGGCGACAGCTGGCTATACAGCCTGGAAAGCATCCGCGAGATAGACCGCCTGCACCGCGAGGTGTTCCCCTTCGGTCCGGACCTGCTAATAGAATTGTTCCCCCGTACCGGGCAGTTCAAGTTTGCCGGCCTCTACCTGTGGCAGCACCTCGGCATCCTGCTGCTGATCCTCTTCAGCTTCCTCATCCACAAACTGCTGACTTTCCTGATCAACAAGTTGCTTTACAAGGGGGCCTCTAAAATGGGTTACGACAAGCTGGTGCGGCCCTACCTCCTGCCCGTGGCCAAACCTCTCAGCCTCTTTGTGACCTTCCTTTTCATACTCCTCGTGTTTCCGGTGCTGCAACTGCCCGTGGAGACCGCACGATACTTCACCTTCCTCTTCCGCGCCCTGCTGCCCCTGTTCGCCACCGTAATGTTCTACAAGCTGGTGAACGTGTTCTCCCTGTATCTCGAAAAGATAGCCGGTGAGAGCGGAAGCACCCTCGACGATCACGTGATCCCCATCATCCGGAAGGTACTCAGGGTCTTTGTGGTGATCGTAGGCGGACTGTTCATCCTGCAAAACCTCGACGTGAACATCACCGCCCTGCTGGCCGGGTTGTCCATCGGCGGACTCGCTCTCGCGCTGGCCGCACAGGACACCCTCAAGAACTTCTTTGGCTCGCTGATGATCTTTATCGACAAGCCCTTCTCGGTAGGGCACTGGATCACCAGCGGCGACATGGACGGCACCGTGGAAGAGATCGGCTTCCGCTCCACGCGCATCCGGACCTTTCGCAACTCCCTGATATACGTACCCAACGGCAAGCTTGCCGACACCTCCATCGACAACCACGGCCTACGTGAATTCCGGCGTTTCTTCATGCACATCGCCATCACCTACGACACCCCGCCCGATCTCATCGAGGTCTTCGTGGAAGGACTGCGCAAGATCGTGGCCGAACACCCCAAGACCCGCAAGGATTTCTACCTGGTGGAATTCAATGAGATGGGCGACTTCTCCCTGAAGATCATCTTCTATATCTTCTTCGCCGTGCCCACCTGGACAGAAGAGCTGCGCCACCGTCACGAGATCCTCATCGAGATCGTGCGCCTGGCCGAAAAACTGGGCGTCCGCTTCGCCTTCCCGACAAGCACCCTCCACATGGAAAACTTCCCCGGCAAACACAGCCTAACGCCGCAGTACGACATGACCATGGACGAGTTCAAGAAGGAGATGGAGGATTATTTTAAGAAGGAGCCGTCGTAAATAACCCGGGCTTTTCGTTTCTTCAGCAGGCATCAATCAAACCAGTTCGTATAAACCCGGTTTGAGTTCCTTTTTCTGAATTTCGCTCCGGGAGATCCTTTCAAATTGCGGCTTCATTCTATGATAACTTCTGAATGTATTGCTTTGCTTGTTCAAACAATCTGTTTATAAATGCATTGCGGCTATAGACTTGAGATGTGAGTACCCCGTTGCGGTAACTTATGCTACCACCCCATTCATCATACTTCTTGTTTTTGCAGGCTTTATCTTCGCGCACCCAGGATGCGCAGACATAAAATAAAACGCCCATGACAAGGTATTGACATACAGGGAGATGATTATATTCACGGGGACGTCCGGACTAAGTAGCCAAAAGCTAAAAGCCAATAACCAATAGCAGTCCTGTTGAAAACATAAACACCAGAGAACCTATTAGTTGAAAAATTACAAACAGGTGAATTCCACCCTCACGGCACAAAGGAAGTAATCATGTTCCTCAAGCCCCCGAACTGCACCAGGTCGAGCCTCGCCCGCCCGACCACGAGGCCGGACTCCGCACGGATAGGCATCTTGTTCTCATCGTCAGACACCCAGAGCGTCATGGGGTAAGGCTGGCTGAACACCTTGCCCTCCAGCACCTCAGGCTTGAAGCGCAGGGTATTAAATGTGCCAAGTTCAGTGGTTAACTGCTCACGGCCTTCAAATAGGATACGGCTCACATAAACTTTGCCGCCGTGATAAAAAGTCACTTCAAAGCTGTCGCCCGGCCGGGCAGACTCCATGTCAAAGGTGCGGGCAAAATAATATGCGGAGATGATATCCTGAACGAAAGCCGGAGACTCTATGACGGTGTCCCTGCTGTAGACAAGGCCTTTATCAGAATCGAAACGCGCGTCCGCATTCCGGCGGCTCCGGCCCTCACGAATGTTTTTATGAAAGCGCACCGGTGCCAGGTCTTCCTCGTGAAACCAGGACACATACTCGTTCTCAACCTTAAAGAACATGCTGAAAAAATTATTCGTGTTCGCCCTTCCCACGATCTTCATGGTTGGCTCCCCATCCACCGTAACCGTTTCGGGCATGATGGTCAGGGAGGCGTCTCCGGCCGTTACGTTGCCGGTAAAACGGCTGTGGTACATCGCCCGGAACACAAACCGCTCCCCTTTCTGAAACGCCCCGTTGTCAACCTGCCTGTCGCTGGCAAAACCCGCCACAGGCAGCAAGAACATAAACAGCCAACTACAAAGGCGTAAAAGATGGTTGTCACCGAAAGAAAAAGAAAACGAAGCCATGATCATTCCTTTAAAATGTTTTCCCCCAGGCCAAAGGGACTCAGCAAGCTTAATCCATTAAAA
>PWRF01000019.1 GCA_003556325.1 Bacteroidales bacterium
CTACAAGCAAATAGGGTTTCGTGCGATTCATAGGGTATACGTGAAAAACGTTTTAGTGTGTTGATGGTTATTCAACTAACTCGTTTAGTGGTGTTTATGTTTTTCTCAAAGGATTCATGTCCTGCATCTGTTTAAGGTTTGAAGCTGTGCCGGGTTACCTCAAACCTATTCACTCTCAGCGCCCGGTGCCAATAATCTTCCCCATGTTTGTCAAACCCTTGTAATGGATGTCTTATCTGTGCATATAAGAAACGCCGGGAAGCCATAATTCCTTATCCGGCATTCTTATCCTTTGCACAGAGCCAGTCCTTGAGCTGTGCGTATACAAGGTGTACCGGCAGGCCCATCACATTATGATAGGAGCCCTGGATGCCGGTAATACCAATATAACCTATCCATTCCTGTATACCGTAAGCACCCGCTTTATCAAAAGGCTTGTACCGGTCGATGTAAAAGCCTATCTCCGCATCGGTAAGCGGGCGAAAAGAAACCAGGGAATGGTCATAAAACACAGATTCCTTTTCCTGGTGATGCATGCAGACACCGGTATACACCTCGTGTGTGCTTGCTGACAAGCGGGATATCATCCGGAAGGCCTCAGCTGCATCAGCGGGTTTATTGATGATCTCACCCTCGTGAACAACTATTGTATCTGCAGTGATGATAACGGTATTGGGATGTTTTCGTTCATCCCGGAAGCAGTCTGCTTTCTGCCGGCAAAGAGAGGTAACCACATCCACGGGTGGGATCCCGTTGCGGAACGATTCCGGTGTAGGCCTTACCATGATGCGGAATGGGATCCCGGCTGCTTCCATCAGGGCTTTCCTTCGGGGCGATTGCGACGCCAGGATTATGTCATAGGGTTTAAAACAATCCAGAGGGTTCATATAAAAAGTCAACGATTAACATATTACACCGTTTGCAAGGTAATAAGAAAGAACGAGCATGGATAAAACTCCTGTGACCATTACCAGTTTTACAAGTTGTTGTATCTGATTGTATCTGGGTGATCCCAGCACTCCCAGCAGCATAAACAAAACAAGCAGGAAGGGAAGCATCACTGCCACGAGAAGATATGCACTCAGGCCGATCATATCTTCGCCAAATATGACTGTTTTGGCCCATGCAATTCCGAAGAGAATAATAAAAGTCAGAAAAATTCCGAGCTTTCTGGCGGCTGCCGGGCCCATCAACACAGGCAGGCTCTTGTAACGCGCACTAAGGTCGGTGCGAAAATCTTCCAGGTCCTTCAGAACTTCACGGAGAAAGGTGGTCAGCGCCGTAAAAAAGGCATATGCATATACCACCCTTCCGGCAATAAAAAGGCATTTTTCCGGAATTGCACCTGGATCGGGCACAGCATGTATCTCCACCAGCCATATCAGGATAGGTACAACGGCAGCTAAAACCATCAGCAACAAATGGTTGGCAATAATGAATTTGTTCAGATAGACAGCCTGCACCCACGAAAACACGGGCACCAGGCATACGATAGCCACCAGGGGCCAGTATTGGTAAACAGATGTCACATATGCAGCCAGTGCAATAGCCAGTGCACTAAGCAGCCAGAACGACACTAAAGCCCATATCTTTTTTATCCGTCTGTATACCAGCCGCCCTCCAGGGCCGCTGGTAAGGTTCCTGTCTGGTTCAACACAGGCTATAAGAGCATATCTTGCTGCCGCAGCGGTAGTTACAGCTAACACAAGCATAACAAAGTGCATGTCGCCGATGGCGCTCCCTTCCAAAAGCGGAATGATAACCATATACCTCAGCAGAACTTGCAGAAGCACAATTATGAGTAAATTTTGCCACCTGAACAAACGGAGATAGTCGATGATTAGCTGCATAGCCCGGGGCCTTTCTTTTCTGTTTAGGTGTTTTGAGTAATGATGGTTTGTTTTAACGGGAAAGGTACGAAATAATTACCAGTGAAACCCATCGTTATGGAACCATTGGTTCTGGATGCGCATCACCTGTTCAATCACATCCCTGACGCAGCCGTAACCACCATCCTGGCCGGATATATAACGCGAAATGCCTTTTATTTCCTCGACCGCATTTGCCGGGCATGCGGCTACACCCACCTCACGCATCACCTCGTAATCGGGGAGATCGTCGCCCATATACAAAATGCGCTTTTTGTCGAGGTTCTCCTCTTCCACTATGCTGTTAAACAATTCCAGCTTATTGCTTACTCCGAGGTATATGTCTTTTATCCCCAGCGAGAGGAAACGGCCTTTGACAGCCTCGCAGCTTCCCCCGGTGATGATGATGATCCGGTATCCCTTTTTCACGGCAAGCTGAAGAGCATAGCCATCCTTCACATTCATACTGCGAAGCATTTCACCCTCAGGTGTCAGCAGGATGATGCCGTTGGTCATCACCCCATCCACATCAAAAACAAAAGTATCGATATCGGCTAATAATTGCTTGTAGTTCGTCATGAAAACCATAGATATTTCAAATTAACATAAATTGCGTTCCGGTGTACATTTTAACGGCAGAAGCGATTCTACCGTATATGTCCGTGTATTTTCTTTATGCTGTTGCTGATAAAATCATACATGTGATAATAATCGGGGTTTTCGCGAAGCCTATCGAGATGTTTCCCGATCACTTTGAGGTTGTTCCGGCGAGCCGGACCGGTTTGTATATCCACGGGTGCATTGACTTGTGCTTTGCGGGCTGTTTCTTCGATAAGCGGATGCAGAAGATCGAATGGCAGCTGGTTTTTTCTCAGGATGTCGGAGGCTGCCACATACATGTGGTTTACAAAATTGCATGCAAAAACAGCTGCCAGGTGAAGCATCTCCCGCTTTGGGCTGTCTGTCCAGGCTACGTTGCTGCTGATCCTGCAGGCAAGTCTTTCCATGGATTTCCCGTCCTCTTCATGCAACACCTCCAGGCAGATGGGGATCTTTTTGTAATCCAGTTTCACATGTTTGGAGAATGTCTGGAGCGGGTAAAATACTGCTATCCGCGTGCTTCCTTTTTTCAGAACACTCATCGGTGTGGTTCCTGAGGTATGTGCAAGCAATTTGCCGGAAAAAGGAAACTTTTCTGCTGCCGGCTCTATGGCGTCGTCAGACAAAGCAATAAGGTACAGGTCGGCATCGGGGTTGAGAGAATCGATCCGGTCTGTAAAGCCGGAGTGCAGGATACCCGCAAGCTCCCTTGCATTTTTGGCTGTCCGGCTGAACACCTGCAGCACCTCAATACCCGCCTCTTTGAATGCCAGCCCCATATGGGTAGCCACATTCCCTGAACCTATGAGCACAACGTTTTGAATTTCCTTCATTATATGCTTTTAAGTGATCCTTATGATAGGGTAACAGGCCTACATCTTTCCCCGGGCCGTCCTGATCCGTGCACGCCAGGCCATCCATAAGCCTGCCAGCAATATAACAATGCCAGCCCACAATAGATTGATCATAGGGAAAACGATTGATTTCACAATGATAAAATCCAGGCGCTCTTCATAAACCTCCAGCTCAACGGTATAGGGTTCATCGGCAGCCCTGGCCAGCCTGAACCTCATTTCTACCTGTTCGGCAATATCGTCCTCGTGAATGATCTCTCCATCAGAAAAAACAAAAGCAGGTCTGATGTGGTAATGTTCGCCAAAATGGGTATATAAGACCATATCGGCTATTACCCGCAGATTATCCATTCCGGGGACCTGGCCCAATGACTCTGTGTGAATGTCGCGAAAGACAAGAATGTTATTGCCTGTTTCCACGCTGTCGCCTACAGAGATTGTCATTGTTTCCAGGAGTTGTTGTGCATCCGGTATCGCTCCCTGGTCAAGGTCTGCGTAGGTTATGTAAGTAAAAATATCGCGCAGGGGAAGAACTTTGGCATAGGGTTCATATACATTGCCCATCCTTTCGTTCAACAGCACCGTTGGCACAGAACTGAATACTTTGTAATACTCTCCGTCTTTATTTTTTTTCAGAAAATCGATCTGGTAATGCATTCTTTCGCCGTCGAAAGATTTGCCTGCATAGGTGACGTAATACTCACCCATTGGCAGCACCTCTCCTTTGATCAGCAGCAGGTTCTCTGTCTCGGGGAAGCTTTCTCCGAGGTGGTAGCCGGAGGTATTTTTTGAAATGGTCTTTTGCTGGGAAAAGGTGATCACAATGGCAAGGAAGAGCACAGACATGCCGAGGTGTGTCACTGCACCTCCTTTGCTGATATACGTTTTGGAAAAGCGCAGCAACATATCCATGGAAGAGAAAAACGCAAAAAGTGAAGCAAACACCATCAACAGGTAATCCGGGCGTTGAAGTTGGTATGCAAGGGCCAGAACGAGGGTAATAAGAATGGCAAGCCCCACGGAGAGGCTGATGCGTTGTGCGAAGACACGGAATTTGTTTTCGCCCCAGCGGATAAAATGGGTGAATCCTATCAGCAATGCAATGGCAATGGCAAAAGGAAGCTGCCAGGTGTTGTAATGGTCCACCACATCTGTGGGCGGGGCCATGTTAGTGCCCAGGAAGGTATTAAAGACCGGTATTGATGTGCTGAATATGATCTGAAATGCAGAGAGTGCCAATACAAGTGCACCGATAAAAAGCCAGAAATCCCGAGTAAAGACTTTTTCACTTTTTTTGGAGGGCAGCCGGCTGAATTCCTTGAAGAAAAGGATCAATCCCAGGGTAAGAAAAGAAAAAAGGTAGATCAGGATGTGGGTTCCCATGCCGTCTCTGCCGAAAGAGTGTACCGAGGTTTCTGCGAGCACGCCGCTCCGTGTAAGATAGGTGGCATATATGACAAAGATAAAAGCCAGGATGGTAAAGAGAAAGGCGGGAGCGTAAGTATGGCGCTTTTTCTGCGATATCAGCTGCAGGTGCAAAGCAGCCACCAGTATAAGCCAGGGTACCAGGGAGGCGTTTTCGATAGGATCCCAGGCCCAGAACCCTCCAAAAGTGAGCGATTCGTAAGCCCATACACCGCCCAGCAAGATGCCTGCACCCAGGAAAAAGATACCCAGCAGGGTCCACGGTATTGCGGGTTTGATCCAGTCGTGGAATTTGCCTTTCCACAAGCCGGCCAGGGCAAAGCTGAAAGGAACAAATACTGCGGCATATCCGATAAAGGTCACCGGGGGGTGGGAGAGCATCCAGAAGTTCCTCAGCAGTGGATTCAGGCCGTTTCCGTCAGTTATTTGCGAAAGATAATCAGGGTTCTGAAAAAATATGTTGCCGATGTTTTCAGGTGCCTGCCTTAGTAAAAGGAAAGGGTCCAGCCCTATGTTTATGCTCCCCCATCTGATTCCCAGCAGCATACTCACCATGAAGACCTGTGAGAAAGAAAAGATCGTCATCACTGGCATTTCCCAGCGGCGTGAAACACGCATGATGATGAGGCCAAACACCGCCTGGCAAAGGATCCAGAACAACAGGCTCCCCTCCTGCCCTGCCCAGAAACTGGCTATCTGATACCCCAGCGACAGGTCGTTCTCCATGTGTACCCAGACATACCTGTATTCATAATACTGGTTGAGCAATAGATACATCAGGGAAAAAGAAGCCACGCCGATCATCAGGGCATGTATCCTGAATGCCCTCCGCCCGTAGCATCTCCACTGGCGGTGGTCGATACGCCAGTCGGACGAAGCGCGTAAGTACGATACGCCAGCAAAGACAGCCAGGAGGAAAGCAATGATAAGGGCAGCCCGGCCTGCGTATCCCCAGAAGAGATGTTCACCAATGTATTGAATATCCATGCAGAAACATATTGAATGTGGCAAAAGTACAAATTTTGAACCAGCCCGCTATCATGATGCCGAAGCGCTGAAGGGGGGTCAGGCTATGACCACCCTGATCGAATACTGGTTGTTCCTTCCTCTGAGCTGGAGGATGTATACCCCTGCACTCAGCTCAGAGACCTGCAGGGTCGCTGCGGCAGGCTCTCCCCCGTCAAGCTGAATGGAACGCGACTTTTTCCGGGCCCCCGATACGCCGTAAAGCGAAAGGACAAAGTCGCCGGACAATTCGGGGCAAAAGCGCACCGTCATAAAGTCGCGGGCGTTTGGATTCGGATAGGCGACAAGGGGGTCGGGGCATGGCGGGTCATCGTGTTGCAGGTCCTGTATCGACAGGTACAAAAGATGCGCCTCAGATGCATTCCTCTGCATGTCAGGCAGGTTATCCGCCAGGTGGATCGCAAAACCGAAAGAGAGGCTGTCGCCCGGAGCGAGCACGGAAGGCCCGAAGCTTACCATCGAGGATATGTCATTATCAGCACTGAAAATGCCTGCCTGGTCGCGGCTCTCCGTCATAGCCCTGAACTTGTCCTCATCGGAAAAACCCTGGCTGATATCGATGCTGTCATCAAAGCCCTGGTTGTCAAAAGCATAGTGATTTACATCCCCGGCACCCAGAAACTGTATTCCGGTATACGAAGCGCCACCTTCTTCAAATGCATAGGCAAGCCGGTGCTGTACATCCATTCTGGCGCGGTGCATCTTGTTGTTTCTCAACACCCAATCGGCAAAGAACCCGGCATGCAGATTGTCATATGTCGTAGCGGAATTATTAACGACCCGGTAATCCAGGATAAAATAATCCTTTGGTTGGGTATGATCCCAAAAATAGGCACTGTAGCTGATCTCAATATCCATGGGAGGTTCTCCGTCCTGCCGGCGGTCTTTAAGCCTGCCCTGCGCAACGACAGGGGCGAGCAGATGTTCCGGATGCAGGGCAGGGTACTCTTTGGCCTGCAGGCTTTGGCTGAAGCTTCCTTCCCTGGCACCGTAGATATTGTCTGCCACCCTTCCGGGTCCGTCGGCTATTACAATCCCGGCATTGCGTATCACTGTGTATCCGTCGTTATAGGTAAGGCCGTAGCCCTGGAAATAGTCGGGGTAATTGAATCCCACGGCGCCCAGCGACGAGATGGAGGTTTTAATGGGGCCGGCTTCAATGTTCAGATAGTCTTTGTTGAGGACCCGGATAAAAGAAGAGCGTCCGATTCTCTGGTTATCCTCACCGAAGAACTGTACGGTAAACACCACGTTATGGTTTGCATCCAGGTCTTCCTTTGCATACATCCGGAATGGAAAATTCCTGTTGTCGGCGAACTGCAGGCTGTCGATGTGCCCAAAGCTGATGGTATCAGAAAGGCTGGTCACGAATTCGCATGATGTACCGATCACAGCGGATACTGACTCTGCCGGGGCAAGCATATTCTGCACGGTCATTTTCAGTTCAAACTCCTGTCCCGGCCCGACCTGGCCAAGTGCTTCCCTGCTCGTAAAATGCTCTGCCAGCCTGATATAGGGATGATGTGTTTCGGTGAGGGAGCGAAACATATTAAGGCGTCCGAAGCCCAGTTTCTCCTGGTAGTCTTCGTTTCCGTCGACATGGTCGATGTTGTCGGCCGTCGTTTTCAACAGGGCGGCGATCTGCAGGGCATCCAGGGAGGGATAATAGGATCGCAACAAAGCCGCAGCCCCTGCCACAGCGGGAGAAGCCATGGAAGTTCCGTTGCCCCGGACATAGGAGCCGTCCACCCAGGTCGACATGATCATATGTCCCGGAGCAGAGAGGTCGACAAAGGGCCCGTAACTCGAGAATCCTGCTTTCTGGTCCAGGCTGTCGGTGGCGGCCACGCTGACCACATGGTCAAAAGATGCGGGATAGAAAGGCTCGTCGTTATCGGCGTTTCCGGCAGCTGCCACAACAAGCACATCGTTGTTCAGAACGGCGTAATCAATTATATCCTGTCCAAAAGGGCCAGAGTAGAAATGGCTTCCCCACGAGCAGTTCACAACATCCACGCCCTGGTCAACGGCGTACACGATCCCCTCGTATGCTTTGATAAGTCTTCCGACTTCATCGCTGACCTTTACGGGTAAAAAACGGGTGTGAAACCCTACGCCAGCAATGCCTTTCCCGTTGTCGGCGCTGGCAGCAGCAATTCCGGAAACATGGATCCCATGGGCAGAAGTGGTAAAAGTGGGGTCGTTGTTGCCTTCTCCAAGGTCCCAGCCATAAAAGTTATCCACATAGCCATCGTTATCCGAATCTTCACCGTTAATGGGATCGTCATAATTATAGGCTATGGCATCAATAAGGTCAGGATGATCCAGTTCCACACCGGTGTCTACGATGCCTACCACAAAATTGGTATCCCCTCTTGTAACCGCCCATGCCCTGTAGGCAGAGATGTTGGTAAGATAATACTGATGCGGGACAAGCGAGTCGTTCGGGACATACAAGGCTTCTCCTTTCTGCAGCAGCTGGCGGGGAAGAGGCCTGGGCTGGACGTAATCGGTAAGCCCTGTTGCAGCAAGGGCTTGCATCACACCCGGCATGCTCCGGGCATCTGCGGCAACGGTTTCATAGATCCGGGAAAGGTCAGCCAGGCGCCGGCCTGAGGAATGGTTTCTTTCCTCCGGGGGGTTATGAGCAGGGAAAACGCGCATTACCGATCTGACTCCATGCGATTGCAGCACCCCTTGCAAGGCAGGAGGCAGCACACCATCTTCTCTCACCAGGGAAGCAGCCTCTTCGCTGATTTTAAAAATGATGTGGCCCGGCACTATTTCTCCACCGGCCATGGCCTCCTCAAGGCGGTCGTGTTCAAAGGAAAACACGGCCAAAACAGAAAGGAAGCAAAGCAACCCGATGGATAGAACTCTGATGCTCATAGCCTGTTTTCAGTTTATGAAGAAAGCATGTAAAACGGCTCTCTTTACTGGTTTAAACGTATTCCTCAAGGCGCTGCCGCAAGCGTATGGTATTCCGGCACATCCTCCAAAAATAACCACTTCCCGGCCTTGTGATCCCTGAAACAGCAATAATGGAGCAAACCATTTGTAACAACCAGGTAGTCTACATGAAAGGGTGCGTTGTACCGAGCTGCCTGGTCAAAAACATCTTTTGTGATTTTTTGAGCGGCCGACTTGCATTCAATGATCATTACAGGGGTTCCGGTGCGGCTGTAAACGATGGCATCTGCCCTTTTTGTCAGTTTGTTGTATTGCAAGGTGGATTCCACCGATATCAAAGAAGCCGGATAGGATTTTTCGCGGGTAAGCCACCACAAAAAATGCTGCCTTACCCACTCTTCGGGAGTTAATGCTACCGTACGCCTTCTGAAAATGTCGAAAACAAAGGCCTTATCCCCTCTTCGGATAATCTTCAGGGGATATTCAGGCAAATTTAAGGATTCCATATAGTTGCAGCGTTCAGGTCTTTCACACAAATATAAACCAAAAATGCAAGGTCTTTAAAAGCTTTGATTATTTTTGTTTCGTAATACGATTTGAAATGACTGAGAATAATTTTTACAATATTCTTCGCGACATACGCAATAAAGTGTTTTATCCCATCTATTTCCTCATGGGTGAAGAGGGTTTTTATATTGATGTGGTCTCCGATTTTATTGAAGATTCGGTTCTGACCGATACCGAGAAGGAGTTCAATATGAGCGTGTTGTATGGAAGGGACACCGATGTGCCCACAATTATCAGCACGGCAAAGCGCTACCCCATGATGGCCAGCCACAACATTGTAATTGTAAGGGAGGCACATCATATACAAAACATTGAAGACCTGTTGCCTTATGCGGAGCGGCCCCTGGAGTCCACAATCCTGGTCATATGTTACAAATACAAAACCCTGGACAAGCGAACGCGTTTTTACAAGGCGGCAGAGAAAAAAGGCCTGGTATTCACTGGTAAGAAGCTTTACGACAACCAGGTCCCGGGCTGGATAGCTGATTATGTAAAAAGGCATGGGTACAGGATCGGGCCCAAAGCCCTGCAGATGCTTGCCGACCACCTGGGAACCGACCTGGGAAAGATCGTTAACGAGGCAAAGAAGCTGTTTATAAACCTGGAAAAGGGATCAGAGATCACCACTTCGATCATAGAACAAAATATCGGTATCAGCAAAGATTATAACATTTTCGAGTTTCAGAACGCATTAGGTGCGAGAGACAGCAGGAAAGCCTATCAGATCGCAAAATATTTTGCCGACAACCCGAAGAGCAACCCGTTCGTGATGACCACGGCCGTGTTGTATCAGTTTTTTTCTAAAATTCTGATCTATCATAGTTTGCGTGACAAAAGCCAGAAAAACGTAGCGTCGGAGTTGGGCATACCTCCATTTTTCGTTAAAGATTATGCGCAGGCAGCACGAAACTATCCGCCTGCAAAAATCATAGAACTCTTTTCTGCTTTACGCGTATATGATATGAAGTCAAAGGGCTTGAACAACGAAACCACCGATCAGGGAGAGCTTGTTAAAGAGCTGACTTATAAAATATTGAACTGATTCTGGTAAAACCATCAAAAATCACGTACTATGAAGCATTGGTTGGTAAAAAGTGAACCTTCGGCATATTCGTGGCAGCAATTTGTAAAAGACGGCAAAACTTACTGGGACGGTGTACGCAATTACCAGGCGCGAAATAATTTGAAAGACATGCAGGAAGGTGACCTGGTTTTGTTCTATCACAGTGTGACGGAAAAGCAGGTTATGGGCGTGGCGCGTGTCGTTCGCGGGCATTATCCCGACCCCACCACCGACGACGATCGCTGGGTGGTGGTCGATATTGTACCGGAACAGGCGCTCAGGCAGCCTGTAACACTCGCGATGGTAAAAAATGATGAGCGTTTGGAGAACATCGCCCTGGTGAGACAATCCCGCTTATCTGTGATGCCTTTGAAGGCGGAAGAGTTCGATGTTATCCTGGAACTGGGCAACAAAACAGATTAAATTCCCGTTTAAGCGATATATCATGCACACTGTAGATCTGGTCATAGCCGTTGTACTGCTTCTGGGTGCCATCCGGGGTTACCAAAAAGGCTTCTTTCATGAGGTCGCTACCCTGGCTGGTTTGGTTGCCGGTGTGTTTCTGGCTGTACTGGCCAGCAATATGGCAGGCAGAATTGCAGAGAACCTTGTCAGCTGGAACATCCAGGTAGTCAAGATTGTTGCCTTCGTCATTGTATTTGTGCTTGTAGCCTGGCTTATACGAATGCTGGGAGTTCTGCTTACCAACCTGTTCAAAGCGCTGATGCTTGGTTTTATTAACCGGCTGGCAGGTTTCTTCACAGGCCTGCTGAAATGGGCCCTGATTTTGGCCGTCCTGTTTATGGTGGTTGATTTTTTTGACCCGGAGCGTGCCCTTATCACCAACAGAATGCGAACCAACAGCTTTTTCTTCCCGCAGCTGGAATTCCTGTACGATTATATAACCAATATGATCGGGTTTGAAAATTTCCCGGACAGCATTGACTCATGGATCGAATCCCGTGCTGACAGTTAGTTCCAGGCGAAAGACCCTTGCTTCTTCAAAGACACTTGCTTCTTCAAAGACCCTTGCTTATTCTTTGAGGGATGCGTGCGCTCAAAAAGGCAGGTCATCTTCCCCGGAAGAATCCGGTGGCTCATCGGTGGGTGGCGGTGCATCAAAAGGTGGCGGTTCATTTGCGGGTGACATTCCCGGTTCGCCGGGGACAGGAGCTGAATCACGGCTGATCCTCCATGCCTTAACGTCAGTATACCACCTTTCATTAAACTCGCGGCTTTCGATGTTTACCGAGGCAGTTATTCGCTCTCCCTCTTTCAGGTCATACTGATCGATACGATCTCCCCACAGGGCTATGCACACCTTCTTTGGGTACTGATCTTCCGTTTCAAGAATAAATTCCTGCTTGCGCCACGGACCGTTACGTCCTTCGCCGCTTTTTTCGGGTAAAATCCTGATTATATTGCCACTTATTTCCATATTTTCAGTCTGTGTTTGTCCATTACCATCTTGCACCGGCAAAACTACAAGAAATTTGATAAGCTGCAAAGGAACATTGCACCTGGAAGAAAATTCACCCGGCATATTTTAAACAGGAGGATTGAACAGTGGATTTTCAGATTCAATTAAATCAGGAATTAATAACAGAAGTTCCGCACACATTGCAATATTTTATTATCAATAATATAACAAATCTAACTCTTGTTAAATAAGGCACTAAAGCTCACCAGGCATTAAAGCTAATGCATTAAATCAAGAAGTTATCGAAAATATAAAATCATGCGAAACTTCTGTTAATAACAATGTAATAAGCA
>PWRF01000004.1 GCA_003556325.1 Bacteroidales bacterium
GGCTACATTCGGAATAACCATAATCGTGCTTTCTAATTGTAACCGTCGGAAATAAACCTTCTTACCAGAAGCAAGAAAACCATTATATAATCTAATAAAGGCCTGATCATGGTCAGATCGAACAAAAAAAGATACACTAACCGGCACCCATTGATCAGTCACCGTAGGTTTATCACTATTTACTAGCTGCAAAGTACCATCGTCTAATCTGCGAAAAGCCGTTATACTTAAACCCCTATGATTGTCGGGGTTTAATCCGGTGGCGCTGGGAACATAAATCTCGCCAGACATCGTATAATAACCCCCTTGCACCATTCCCAACCTTAAAGCACTGAAACCCCCCCCTACTGTTGTGAAGCTATGATCGGTTGTTCCTGTGGTGGTTAATTCAAGTACCTGTTCCCCTGAACCATCTGGATCATCCACAATATCAACTGTAACCCCATTTGGTGACGGGAACTTATCAGTATTAAGTGTTCGGCTGGTATCCCGGTCTAACATATTAACAGGATCATAAACCATCTTCAAAACATTCAAATCATGACCCTGAAAAGTCTCCACACTCTCAGCCTCCAATCTACAATTAACACCCATATACGCTGGTACACTATCCAGATTACCTAAACTTTCACCGGCAATATTACCATCCACACTCCATAAACCGGGATTAGTTCTGAAAACTTTAAGATTCATAAAAACTATTCACCACCGCTTCTATCATAACTACGCTTACGTTTATAAAGTCCTATACTCATCTTCCTGAGGAAATCTTTACTACCTGCTAATTTATTAACTAATTTACTGTCAGTGATACGCTCCTCTAATAAATCCGCAGCCATCTCCTCATCAAAACCTTTCGGAGCACCCCTGAAATCAACCCTAACATTCAAGTTCACATCCTGCTTAACATCCACATCAAAACTACCAGCCTCACCACCAACAAATTCAGCAGGACCAGCACGCCGACTAGCACGACTAGGAGCAAATAAACCATAACCAAACTGAATAGCAGTAGTATCAATATTCCTACCAGCCACATTCGCCCAAACATGACCAATACCATTCCAACGACCATAAACCATGTGATTAGGTAAACCAAACGCATTAGCAAGTGCCATAACGATTAAAGCACCATCATAACAATTAAACCTACCCGCCTGTAAAGCAGCACCCGGAGAACCGAAACGACTATTATAATAAAACCCATACCGAGTTCCACCAATAATACTTAGAACTAGGTTACTGAAAGCATCCAGATTACCATAAAACGGATTCCAAGTATCCTCAAAATCACCAACCCGAAGATTCATATCATAAGGGAAACTAACCCGCCAATCATTAATCCTACGCTTAATATCAGGTATCCACCGATTATGATAACTCCAAGCAGCATAACAATCCATACCCTCCGGACAAATATCCCTATCATGAGTATTAAGTAACATTTTACTGGTTCGCTCATCAAAATCAGGAATATTCCACCGAGTACTGCCACCACCAGCCCATAAACCTCTCCTATTAACCCCACTACTACTAACCGGGCTTCCAGCATAACCACCCAGATTTAAACTAGGAGGTTTAGTATTAACCACCCGATTATAAGCACTCCTCGCCCTCTTAGGCATAGGACCAGCTAATAATCTACCCGGATTCTGAATAGCACTCCAAAACCTAGCCATATTACTCCTTAAAGTATTAATATGATTCGTTACTTGTCTTTGAATCTCAGCAGAACTATTAATAAGAGCTGATTGCATACCCTGCCAACTATTCCTAACATTACCAATCTCACTAGTAGTTTTATCCCGCACACTATCCATAGTCCTATGAATAGTCCGGTTAATCGTATCCATACTCCTCTGATTAGTGGTATTCATATTCCTTAGATTACCATCCATAGTTCGATTCATATCCTCATAACTCTTCTTATTAACATCAACCAAATTATGCATAGTCTTATCCACAGTATCATACATACGATTAAAAGCCGAACCAGTTATATCATTAACCTTATTTAATCCACTTTCCACATCAGTAGTTTGAGTATCTAACGCCTCAATATCATAGAAATGACTATAACCCCCAGTATCCATATCTGGCATATCAGTATCCCTAGTGGCAGTAGTGCTAATAACTGGAGCAGCTAAATCATGAATATCAGTACTCATAGTAGCAGATGCAGTAACCCCTACATCCATACTGATACCTGAAGCCGCTCTACTAATATCTCTCCCCAAACCTTTAACATTATCCACAATTTTATTTTTTTCAAATAAATCCTCAACACTCTCTAATTCCTCTTTAACCATATAATAAATATCACCCGGACTACTTATACCCATAGCCCTTTTAAGATTACTAACAATCCCACTACCAATATTTACCGCAGTCCTATACAGATTACCCGCAGTATTAGCCATAGCAGTAGCTATCCTACTAAATTCAGTAGCCACAGATCCCGGTAAGGTACTAACCTGACCAATAAAACGATTAGTAGTGTCAGAACCTATACCTGAAGCCCGACTAACAATATTACCCCCCCATCTTATAGTATTATTTAAGGTATTAGTTAATTGTCCACTTACTCTGCCGGGGATTAATCTAACATTATCCATTAATCTCCCAAGAGTGTTACGACCAGTTTCTCTTGCACTTGAAACTATATTACCAGCCCATCCAGTAAAATTAGTTAATGTATTCCCTAATATATTTCGGAGTTCACCCGGAAGATTACCCATAATATTTAACCAATCTTGAGCAGCTTCACCCGCATCTCTAAAAGCAGGTATAACTCCCGGACTATTACCATAAAATATACCTACTAGATTACCAAGAAACCCTACTAAAGTATCAATTATTGGAGAAGATTCCTCTAATTCCTTCCTAAATCCAGGTATTTTGTCTCTCAACCCTTCAACTGCATCTTCCACCCATTCAATAGCACTAGCTAATCTATCGGAAGCACCACCAGCTAATATGGCTAATCCTTCATAAGCCCGATACCCATCAGATAAACCAACAATTTTACTTATAGTTCCAGCCACTATATCATAAATTGAGGATAAACTAA